>PLRZ01000113.1:0-4509 GCA_003164075.1 Bryobacterales bacterium
AGGTAAGGTCATTAGCTTAGGGATGTACTAGGGGGCCGCGAAAAAATAAGCTGACCAAATGTCTCGAACGTGCGCAATGGCTCCCTAACGGGGTGCCCTCTGGGCCCGGCTCTGTCAAATGCGCATGCCGAGCCGCGCGCGAGAGCAAGCGGTTGGGTCTGAAATGCACAGGATATTTCTTCGCGGCTTCCAACAGTCGCCGACGGCGCGGCAAGCTCGCTACTTGCTATCGCGCGTGTGCGCTGAGCGCGTGACCGGCAATTTCCCGCTCCCAATATTCGCGTCCGCTCTGGTAACCCCGCCGAAACGCCTCGCTATCCCAGGACTCCGGATACCACCACTTCAAGCGATCGCTGCGCTCCTCGAGGGACTTGCCGCGGCATTCACGGCGCAGAGCGGATTCGAAACCCGCGCGGTACACATCCTGGTCCATCTCGAAATTGCGGCCCAGAGAGCGATAGTGCTCGGCCTGGGCATCGCGCAGCCCAACCCACCAATCGTTCCGCGCCGCGTCGATGCTCTGGGCGCCGCCATCTTCCAGGAGTTTGCCGGCGCGCTCTTCCTCGGAATCGTCCTTGGCCAGCACCAGGACGAGCGATTTTCCCTGCCGCAGAGCATCTTCGTAGAAGATAAGTTCGTCCGACGGGACGCCCTCAGTGGTGTTTTCATCGGCTGCTTCTCCGAGAATGGCGCCACTCACCGCGCCGCCGGCTCCGAACAAAGCCGCCGCCGCGATGCCGACCGCCAGAATCGGCCCCACCCCGGGAATCATCGCGGTCACCACCACTCCCAGTTCGAAGCCCGCGGCGATACCCAGCGCGCCGCCTACTACGCCGCCGATCGCGCCGCCCACCCCCGGCTGCTCGGTTTCGGATGCCGGAACGGAATGGAGGGCCTCTTCGGACGAAGTTGGAAACAACAGGTTGACTTGATCCTGCGGGAACCCGGCGCGCCGTAACGCGACCGCGGCTTCTCGCGCCGATTCGGAATGCCGAAAAACGCCAGCGACAGTTTTCATACGGATCTCCAAGCACGCGGGCTTCCCATGTTGCCGATCGCACCATTGTGGTCGACGCCGACCATTGAAGGTAAAATGGGCGCAGGTGGGAAAGCGAGCCAGACGTGCAAACAAGGTTCCGCCCGCGATGGCGGAACGCGTTGCGGTCGCGGCGGTGGGCGAGCGGGACCGCAGGCGCGAGTGGCTGGTGTACCTGCTGCTGTTCCTGGCTGTCTGCGCGGTATACAGCCAGGTCCGGCATTTCGATTTCGTCAACTTCGACGACCCGGAGTACGTGAGCGGCAACGTTCACGTTCGCGCCGGACTGACGTGGGACGGCGTCAAGTGGGCATTCCAATCCACCGCCGCGGCCAATTGGTTTCCGCTGACGTGGCTTTCCAACATGGCGGCTTACCAGCTCTTCGGGCTGGACAGCGGGTGGCATCACCTGGTCAACGTACTGTTTCATGCGCTCGCCAGCCTGCTGTTGCTGGCCGCCCTCAAGCGCATGACGAACGCCCTCTGGCCGAGCGCCTTGGTGGCCTTCCTGTTCGCGCTGCATCCCTTGCACGTCGAGTCGGTGGCCTGGGTCGCGGAGAGAAAAGACGTTCTCTGCGCCTTTTTCTGGTGCCTGACGCTGTGGTGTTACGCACGGTACGCGGAGCGGCCTTCGCCGGTGCGATATCTCCTGGTGGCGCTGGCATTCTGCGGCGGTCTGATGTCCAAGTCGATGATCGTGACGTTGCCGTTGGTATTGCTGCTACTCGATCTGTGGCCCCTGCGGCGGCCATGGCGCCTGGCGCTACTCTGGGAAAAAGCGCCGCTCCTGGCGATGGCCGGCGGCGTTTCCGTGGTGACCCTGGTTTCCCAACAGCAGGGGCATGCGGTGCGGTCCCTGAGTTCTTTGCCCGCCGGCTTGCGGCTGGCGAACGCCGTACTGACTTACCTGGTGTACATGGGCCGGATGCTTTGGCCAGCGAAACTGGCCGTGTATTACCCCTATCCGCATGATTTGTCCGCGTTGCCGGTTGTAGCCGCGGGGGCGGTGCTGGCGGGCATTACGATCCTGGTATTCCGCTGGTTTCGTCCGTACCCGTACCTCGCGGTTGGGTGGTGCTGGTATCTCGGGACTCTGGTACCGGTGATCGGATTGGTGCAGGTGGGAGGGCAGTCCTCGGCGGACCGGTACACTTACTTGCCGACGGTGGGACTTACTATCATGCTGGCGTGGGGAGCGGTGGACTTACTGAAGCGATATCCGCATGCCCGGACGGCGGCCCTTTGGGCGGCGGCGTTAGTAGGTTGTATGTGCCTGGTACTTACGGGAGTCCAGGCAAGTTACTGGGCCAATAGCGGGTCGCTGTTTCAGCATGCCGTGGATGTGACGACGGGCAATTATATCGCCGAGAACAACCTGGCGGATTACTATCTGACGCAGAATCGGAATGACGAAGCGCGCGGACCGGTTCTGGAAGCGCTCCGGCTCAATCCGAACTACCCGGAGGCGCACGTCAATCTGGCGACCATCCTGCGGCGGACGGGGTATCGGGGCGAATCGGAGCACCAATACCAGGAAGCGCTGCTGCTCCAGCCGATCAACGTGGAAGCGCACGCCGGGTATGGCGCGCTTCTGCTTCAGGAGGGCCGCGCCCCCGAAGCGGTCCGCGAGTTTTCGCAAGTAGTGGACCTGCGTCCCGACGATGCCGACGGGCACTACAATTTGGGCAGGGTGCTTTCCGCCATGGGACGATACGATCAGGGCTTGGTCCAGTTCTCCGAAGCAATCCGGCTGCGGCCCGACCACGCCGAAGCGCACCACAGCCTGGCTGTCGCGCTGGCGGGCCGGGGACGAATAAACGAAGCGCTGGTGGAATTCGCCGCCGAGTCGCGTTTGAAGCCCGGGGATGCCAGCGTCCATAACAATCTGGGCATGATCCTGGCGAGCGTGGGGCGGGTGGACGAAGCGATCGCACAGTATTCCGAGGCGCTGCGCATTCAGCCGAACTTCGACGCGGCGCGCAAGGGTCTGGAAGCGGCGCAAACGCGGCGGGGTAAGTAGGGCGGTGGGCTGGGGTCTGGAAGGCTCGCGCCGGCGACAGGAAATGAGGTGATGCCGCAGGCGACCGTCAGAACTCCTGATGTCGTGGAATTTGCAGTGAGCCCGCAGGTGGGGCAGGCGGTGCTCGCCTTCGCTCGATCCTATTCCAACAGCGGGCTAATTCAGTGCGGGCGGGCAGGCGGCACCGCCTGCGAGGCTCTGGCCATCGAAAGGCCCAGGCAGAAAATGCGGGGCGAGATCAGGAGGTCTGACCGTGAGACGGGCTGCGGAGCGGGACGGAAGGCAGCACGGAATCTCGCGAGGCGGGCTTGTGGGGATTTCGTGGCACAGGCGCGGAATACGCTCCCTAACGGTCGCGGCTCGGAAACTCTTGCAAACACGCGGGCACTACAGAGCCGGGCCCACCCGTGTGGAATCAGGTGCTTAAACAGTTTCGGGATTTTNNCCGAAACCGTTTAAGCACCCCACGGAATCGGACTAGAATATCCTATATATCTTAGGTGTCCGGGAGGATTTATGCGACGCAGAGAATTCCTGCGAGGAACGGCGGCAACAGGACCCGTCCTGGCGGCATTGGCGGGTCCGCAATCCGGCGGGGCGCAAGGTCTGCCGGCCATGGCGTTGCCCAAACCCCAGACCACGGGCGCGCGATCGCTGCTCGCGGCGCTCAGCGCAAGAAGGACCAACCGGGAACTCGGCGAAGAGAAACTTTCGTCGCAGATGCTCTCCAACCTTTTATGGTCGGCCTTTGGAGTCAACCGCGCGGAAAGCGGCGGCCGGACGGCGCCGTCGGCCATGGGTGTCAAGGAGATGGACATCTATGTGTTCCTGGCGGAGGGGATCTACCTGTACGACGCCGGCGGCCACACTCTGAAGCCGGTACTGGCGGGGGACCACCGTTCCAAGGCTGGAACGCAGGAGGCGGTGGGCCGGGCGCCGGTGAGTCTGCTCTACGTGGCGGACCTCGACAAGTATGGCAAGGTCACGCGGGTGGATGCTGCCACACAGATCGCGTGGTCCAACGCGCACGCCGGGTTTATCGGTCAGAATGTGTACCTGTATGCCGCATCGGAAGGGCTCGGCGCCTGGTTTCGGGCCTTTGTGGATGTTCCGGCGTTGACCGCGTTGCTCAGTCTGCGGCCAACCCAGAAGGTGATGTACAGCCAAAGCGTCGGCTATCCGGCGAAACGGGCCTGATTATCGTTGGAATTTCCGACAGCACGGTCGGATTTAGCTACACGCTATCTAACTCGTTTGTTTTTCTTGCGATCAGCGCGAAACACCACAAAGCCCTGTCGAGTTTATCGACGCCAATCCTCTGTTGCAAAAAACCACATCCCGTATTTGCCTGAAATCACGACAGTTAGAGTCGCAAAAAACAGCATAGTTTGGCATTCGCCGTGCCCTTATGAGAGTCAGAAAGGTTGAAAAGATTATGACAGTCATTCTGGTT
>PLRZ01000113.1:4521-4644 GCA_003164075.1 Bryobacterales bacterium
GTTTCCACGTTCCGCAGACCGTTTCTTATCACTCGGGGCATAGCTGGCTGGTGCAGGAACGCAAGAATGTCGTACGCGTGGGCGCCGATGAATTTGCGGCGGCGCTGCTCGGCAAAATCGAAA
>PLRZ01000113.1:4732-4906 GCA_003164075.1 Bryobacterales bacterium
ACGGCAAGGGTTGGCTGGTAGCGGTCCACGTTCCCGACGAAGAGAATACCGCGCGCAACCTGGTCCCCAAAGCTTTGATTCGCGAGTGGATGCGGGACGCCGCCGAGCGGTTGTACGCCCGTCAACCGGCGTTGGCAGGGGCCGTTGCCGCCGACGGTGGCCGTCCGGCGGAAG
>PLRZ01000634.1 GCA_003164075.1 Bryobacterales bacterium
CTCGCGGTTCACCGGAGCGAGCGCGCGATCGTCGAGCGCGGCCTGAAAAGCATGCCGCCGGGCGTGACGCCTTGGGGCGCCGTATTGGGCGTCATATTGCGCGCCTACGTTCCCTTCATCGCGATTCCGCCAACCCGGGTCGATATCGAAATCGGTGACGAGGGCCTTTCGCTGGCACCCTATGGAGTTTCCGGCAGCGTCGTTCACACGCCTGGGCACTCTCCGGGATCGGTCAGCATCGTTCTCGACAGCGGTGAGGCCTTTGTGGGCGATATGGCCATGAATGGCTTCCCCTTGACTCGTGGACCCGGCCTGCCCGTCTTTGCCGAAGACCTTGGGATGGTGCAAGAGAGTTGGCGGAAGTTGCTGAAACTCGGCGTCACTACCGTCTTTCCCGCCCACGGCAGACCGTTTCCGGTGTCCGCCATCGAACGGAGACTGACAGCCGCGTAACCGGCCCTATTCCGCCGAGGCAACCAGCAGATAGCTGTGCGGCCCCAGTTCGCTACAGGCTAAATTGTGCCAACCCTCGGCCTTCAGCAGCGCTTCCGTTTCACTGGAGGGGACGCGATCTTCCGGCGGCGGTCCCGGCGGATACGGCGCGCCGGAGCGCCAATCCAGAATGCCAATCCGCCCGCCCGGACGCAACACGCGCCGCACCTCCGAGAGAACCGCGCGGGGGTCGTCCAGCTCATGCCATAGGTTTCCCAGAAAGGCCCGGTCGCAACTGCGGTCCGTAAGCCCGGTATTCGCCGCATCGCCCTGGCGAAGACCGACATTGCCCGGATGGCCTTCCTGCCGCAGCTTTTCTTCCAGCATTTTTAGCATGGCGGGCTGCAGATCGACAGCCCACACCATTCCCACTTCACCAACCATGCGGGCAAAGGGCAGCGCAAAAAACCCGGTGCCGGCGCCGATATCGGCAATCGCCATTCCGGGCCGCAAATCCAATCGGCCGATCACCTCCTGCGGAGGCATCCACAGCAGCCTCTGCGGGTCTTCCAAACGGTGTGCGTGCGCGGGTTGAAATGTTCTGGGGTTCATATCGATTTGGTTAAACTGATGTGGCAGTCCGACCGGACGCCGTCTAGCGCGCTCAACTGAACCCGCCGGACCTGGACGGTTTGCACCCGCCCCCGGAGGAGAACGTCGACAACAGCCGGTCGACTTCTTCGGACTGGCAGTCCGGGCACTTCAGGTCGCGGTCGGCGTCCTGCATCCGGCGCAGCATTTCGAAACTCTTGCCGCATCTTTGGCAGCGATATTCGTACATCGGCATAGTGTTCTACTCTGAGGATGCAAAATCCGCCCCGCTGGTGACAAGTGGGTCTGTCACCGATGGCAGGGAACTGCATCTTCACGATTGCATGGATTCATCCGCCCACGTCCCGCCGGCCGCCGAAGCGGAGCTGCGGAGCGGCAATGAACGCCTCAAGCTCCTGCTGGATCTGAATAACGCCATCATCTCGAACCTGGAGCTGCGCGATCTCCTGCGAGCCATCTCGGCCAGCGTCCGTCAAGTGATGAATTGCGACTCGGTAGGGGTCGCGCTGCCGGACCCGCACGACCGGCAACTGCGCATCCACGCGGTCGATTTTCCGGAAGGGCGCGGCCTCATCCGCGAACAAGGCAACGTCCCGGCCGCCGAGGGACCGACCAACCGGGCATTTCGCATCGCCGAACCGGTGGCGCTGGACGCGCGTGCGCTGGCCTCGTTGGATACCGGCAACCTGGCCGTAGCGGAGGGCTTTCAGGCCCTGTGCGACGTTCCCCTGGTCAGCCGGAACCGCACCCTGGGAGTCTTATGCCTCGGCCGGCTGCACGACAACCCGTTTACCGCCGACGAGGTCGATTTCGTCCGCCAGGTCGCGACGCAAGTGGCGATCGAGGTGGAGAATGCCCTGGCCTACCGGCAGATTGCCGAGCTCAAAGACAAGCTGGCGCAGGAGAAGCTCTACCTGGAAGACGAAATCCGCAGCGAGATGAATTTCGATTCCATTATTGGCCGTAGTCCGGCGCTGCAGAAACTGCTGCAACAGGTCGAGACCGTGGCCCCCACCGATTCCACCGTGCTCATCTACGGCGAAACCGGCGTGGGCAAAGAGTTGGTTGCCCGCGCCATCCACAACCTCAGCTCGCGCAGCAAGAACGCGTTTGTAAAGCTCAACTGTGCCGCCATTCCGACCGGCCTGCTGGAGAGCGAAATGTTCGGCCACGAAAGGGGCGCTTTCACCGGCGCCATCGCGCAGCGCATCGGGCGCTTCGAGCTGGCCAGCCACGGGACCGTGTTTCTCGACGAAATTGGCGAAATTCCGCTGGAACTCCAGCCCAAGCTCCTGCGCGTTTTGCAGGAACGCGAATTCGAGCGCCTGGGCAGCTCCCGCACCCTCCGCTCGGACGCCCGTCTCATCGCCTCCACCAATCGCGACCTGGCCGCCATGGTGAAGCAACAGAAGTTCCGCATGGACCTCTACTACCGCCTGGACGTCTTTCCCATCGAGGTGCCGCCGCTGCGCGAGCGGCAGGAAGACATTCCCCTGCTGGTGCGTCATTTCGTGCAGCAGTTCGCCAAGCGCATGAACAAGACCATCGACACCATTCCCTCGGACAACATGAGCACGCTCGTGAGCTATCCGTGGCCGGGCAACATCCGGGAACTGCAAAACCTGATCGAGCGCGCGGTCATTCTGTCCGCCGGACCGGTTCTCCACGTGCCGCTCGCCGGTCTCCACGCACAGCCGGGCTCCGCCCCCGCAAAGAAGCCGGGCACCTTGGAAGAAGCCGAACGCCGGGCGATCCTGGGCGCGCTCCAAGCCGCCGATTGGGTGGTGAGCGGACCTCGCGGCGCCGCCGCAGCGCTCGGTTTGAAGCGGAGCACGCTGCAATCCAGAATGGTGAGACTAGGAATCCGCAAGCCGCGCTCCGGCGAAGCGGACCTATAGACCTTCCGCCGCCGCGCAGCTTGCCGGGCGGGCCTCGCCGAATCCCGCCTGCTCATCTTCCCGTTAGGGTCTGTCCGGAAGTAACCACTCCCTTACGGTCAATGCCGCATAGTT
>PLRZ01000410.1:0-10214 GCA_003164075.1 Bryobacterales bacterium
ATCGCAGTGTTTTCCGAGCCGCGCGCGCAAGCAAGCGGTCCTTGCCATTTGAAGTGAGTTTCGCGACAGAAACTGGGGACGTACTGGTTGTGCGGCTCGCCAGGTTCCACTGGTTTCGCCGGCATTACGAAGGGTGCCGGCACGAGCGTTCTAAGCCGGGCGTAACGCGGACGGGTATTATTTGAGATCGCATGATAGGGTGACCGGAGGTGGGGCAGGCGGTGCTCGCCTTCGCTCGATCCTATTCGAGCAGCGGCCCCAAATTCAGCGCGGGCGGGCAGGCGGCACCGCCTGCCCCACCTGCGAAGATCTCGCCATCGAAAGGAATGGCTCAACCCATTTTCCCCGCCAGGCAGAAATTGCGCGGCGACATCAGGAGGTCTGACCTCGCTCAGGTTGGAGAGTCATTCTACCCCTGCTCCGAGATCGCGCCGCGGCGTTTAGCGGCGGCCCCGTCCGCGTCGCCGGCTGTAATCGCCAAGGAGCGGCGCGGCAGGGCAACGCTGCCGACTGAGGTGGCTGTCAACTACTCCGGCTCCTACAGTGTGTGCGCGGCTGCCAGCGCGGTTTCGATTTCTTCGAAGAGTAAGGCGGCCACGATCGGTTTGGAGACATAGCCGTCCATCCCCGCGGCGCGGCACTGCTCGGCGTCGCCCTTCATGGCATGCGCGGTCATGGCGACGATAGGCAAGTGTCCGCCGCATTGAGCTTCGTGCCGGCGAATGGAGGCGGTCACCTCGAAGCCATCCATTTCCGGCATTTGAATGTCCACCAGAGCGATATCGAAGGTATCCGCGAGAAAGGCCGCCAGCGCTTCGCGGCCGTCGCAGGTTACCTTGATCCGGTACCCTTCCCGCTCCAACAGCCGCACGGCCAGCATGCGGTTCACCGGATTATCTTCCGCCAGCAGGACGCGCACCGGAGAACCGGTTTTCCGCGTCTGCTCCGCTACCTTCACGGGCGCCGCCGGGCTTTCGATAGCGGCGCCAACAGCTTCGCTGATGGCCGCCAAGAGCTCTTCCTGCCGAAGCGGCTTGTTGAGATAGGTGTGGATCCCCACCCTGCGGCGGCGAGCCGCGTCTCCGGGACTGCCCATGCTGCGCAGCAGGACGATGGGCACGCTCAGCCCAAGATCTTCCCTTACCCGCCGGGCCGTCTCGAAGCCGTCCATGCCGGGCATTTGAGAGTCCAGCAAGATCAGACGGATCGCGTGAGACCCTAATGCCCTTTGGCGCAGAATGTCCAGGGCATCCTGGCCGCCGCTCGCCGACACCGCCTCGATAGACCACTTGTGCAGTATCTTGTCCAGCAGATGGCGGTTCGTGGCATTGTCATCCACAATCAGTAGCGGCAGACCGCTCAGGCTCCGCATCGGCATGGGTACCGGCTTCACCGGTTGTTCCCCGTGCAGACCGAAAAATGCGGTGAAGTGGAAAGCGCTGCCCCGTCCTTCCGGTCCGCTCTCCACCCGGATTTCGCCGCCCATCATCTCGATCAGGCGCGCCGAGATGGTCAATCCCAGCCCGGTCCCGCCAAACTTCCGCTGGGTGGAGTCGTCGGCCTGGGTAAACGGCTCGAAGATCAGGCGGCGTTTCTCCTGGGGAATGCCGGGGCCGGTGTCGTTTACCACGAAATGCAGCACCACTCCCTCCGGCCGCTCGGCTTCGAGGGTAACCGTCACCACTACTTCGCCCTGGTCCGTGAACTTGATAGCGTTGCCGATCAGATTGACCAGCACCTGGCGGAGCCGGCCCGGATCTCCCGACAAACACAGGGGAACGTCGGGCCGTATCTCGTAGACCAGTTCCAGGTTTTTCTGATGCGCCCGGTAGCTCAGGCTGCGGATCATTTCTCCCACCAGATCGTTCAAGTCGAAAGCGGTCTGTTCGAACTCCATTTTTCCAGCTTCCACCTTGGAAAAATCCAGGATGTCGTTGATCACCGACAGCAGGGACTCGGCGGAACTCTTCACCATGGACAGGTCTTCCCGTTGTTCCGTGGTCAGAGGGGTATCCAACACCAGGTCGGTCATCCCGATGATGCCGTTCATAGGCGTGCGGATCTCGTGGCTCATGGAAGCCAGGAAAATGCTCTTGGCCTGGTTGGCGGCGTTGGCTTTCCGCTCGGCTTTTTTCCGTTCCACCACTTCCCGTTGCAGAACTTCGGTTTGGTTCTCGAACAGCGTCATAATCATGCCGAAGGCCACGAAGTACTTGGGCAAATCCCAAATCACGTCGGCGGGAATCCGGACATGCAGAAGCCCGGCCAATTCGGCCACCGGCCATACCATTCCCCAAGCAAGGAAAGAAAGGGAAGTGAGCACCACTCCGGGAGTGTAGCGACGGTAGTGCCGCCAATAGGCCCACGCCGTGAGGGCATAGCTTTCGAACAACATGGCTTCCATGCCGAGCATGGGATTCGACGCTTGCCACATGGCCAGGAGCCCGGGTATGGAAGCCAACAGGCACCACGCGTATGTTTTGGGAGGCGGCTTGGGGTGCCGCGTCAGCGTCAGCACCACGCCGCTCGAGATCGCCAGCCCCAGCAGAGCGCGATAGAGCCACTTCCCGGGAGCGTCGCAGACTAGCGCTGTCCAATAGGCGATACCGGGAGCGAACATCAGACCCCAGAAAATCATGCGCCGGCGGGCGGTCTCGCACACCCCGGAAACCGACTGAAAAAAACTGGCGGCGGCCACCAGCAGAACACAGTACAACCAGTTGTCCAAAATGGGCGGAATTATGTGGAAAGCAGACAGTAATGCGGAAGCAAAGTGGACTTCGATAGCGATCCAGCCGATCAGCCAGTATTTCGCCCAGGGCTGCCGGTCGCGGGAATACAGCCAGGCAAAAACCGCCACCAGGATCGTCATCACAAAGACGACTAGGATGCGATTGAACGGCGCGACCATGCTGTTCCTCCCGTACGAACTCTGCGTCCATCGGCAAGCGCACCGATGTCCGCACAGATCCTTATCGGCGGAAACAGACAGGCTCTCTAGTACTGCCGGTCCTATTTCGCGGGCCGGCCGAAGACCTCTACCTCAATGTAGTCGTTCAGTTCGTTGGCGTTATTTCCCGCGCTGAAAAGGCGCACGTAGCGGGCCTGCACACCCTTGCAATCCACCAGTTTCCCTTCGTACGTCTCCACATAGTTGAGGTTCTTGCCGGCGCCTTGCTTAGCCTTGTTGGCGGTGTCGTTATTGAACCAAGTCTGGACGTTCCTGGTGAAGGCTTCGTCGTCGGCGGTCTGCACCACCACGCTGAAGTAGACCCTGGGCTGGTAATTGTGCCAGAACAGAATGCCGTAGACCTCTTGGGGAGCTTCCAGGTCGATGACGATCCATTGCACGCCGCGCCCCAGTTCGACATTGTTACCTTCGATCTGGGTGGTGTCCCCGTCGGTCACCATGGTGAGGTCGCCGACCACCGGATCCGTCTCGCTGCTGGTGACCTTCTTGCCCTTGGCGATGTTTTTCACTCCCGGCGGCGCCAGGAATGGACCGCGCTCCTTGCCGGAGGGCTTTTCCATGTTGGGAATGCTGGCAAGATTCGGCGGCGTGCCTTCATACCCGGGATTGGGTAGCCTGATAGCAACAGGCTCCAGCTTGGGTTGCGCCGGCAATCCCGCGGGGCAGGCGAGAATTACCGCCATGGGAACCAGCCAGTGTTTCGTACTCATCTTCAAGGGCAGTTTAGAGGATTCGGGCGGCGTTCACAAGCCGCGGACAGTCCAGTCCGGTTTCCTTAGTATTTTCTATCGCTTGGCGGCACGTCCCAACCCGTCCCGGACGATTGTTGCCACACGGGAAGAGCTGCATGGTACAATCCTGCGTATTCAGGAAGGCGTGCTTCATGGCGAGTCCCCGATTGACTGAACCCGTCCTGCCTCGTGTCGAACGGCAGGGAACTAGAGCGGTTTTGCCGCCAAACGTCCTCGACGGCGAAGTGCGCGAGCAGTTGGATCGGATCCTCGCGTGTTCGGTATTCCGCAACAGTAAACGGAACTGCAACCTGCTGAGGCACGTTGTCGAACGCACTCTCGAAGGGCGCCACGAAGATCTCAAGGAACGAGCCATCGGCATTGATGTTTTCGGCCGGACGATCGACTACGATACCAACGCGGATCATGTAGTTCGCAGCGTGGCGGGTGAAGTCCGGCGGCGCCTGGCGCAGTATTACATGGAGCCCGAACGGGAAAGCGAGATCCGTATCGATCTGCTGGCGGGCTCGTACGTGCCGCAGTTCCGTTTGCCTGCCGGACGGCCGAATCTGGCCGTCGCCGTGGCCCCGGCGGAAGTGCCCGCGCCTTCCGTAGCCGCAAAACCGGCGCCGTCACGGTGGCGTTCCTGGCCCGCTATCGCCGCCATCGCCGGCGCGGTCGCGCTAGCTGCCGTTTTGACGCTATGGCTGGCCGGTTCCGGCAGCGCCTTTGAGAAGTTCTGGAACCCCGTCTTTTCATCCTCCAATTCAGTGCTGCTGTGTGTGGGCGGCGGTCAGGCGGGTTCCGCCTCGGGCACCGACCCGGCGATGACCCTGTTCGACTTCGAGAAGCAGCCCTCCCGCCACATGCATACCTCGGATGCCGTGGCGCTGGCCGGATTGGCCGGCATTCTGCAATCCAACGGAAAGCCGTACCGCATTCTCAATCGCGCAGGCTCGACGTCGTTCAAGGATCTGCAATCCGGGCCGTTCATTCTGATCGGCGGCATGAACAACGAGTGGACCCTGCGGTTGACTGCCGGCCTCCGGTTCTCGTTCGAGGGGCGGCCGGGTGGCGCCAGGGTAGTGGACAAGCAGAATCCTTCCAACACCGCCTGGACTGTGGACCCGGCTACTACCATGGCGCAGTTCAATCGCGATTACGCTATCGTTTCCCGGGTGCGCGATCCAAAAACGGAGCAAACCGCGGTCATCGTGGCAGGGCTTGGAAGTTGGGGCACGCAGGCCGCCGGCGAGTTTGTCACCAATCCGGAACACCTCAAAAAACTGGAGGCGCTTGCTCCCCGGCATTGGGAGCGGAAAAACCTCCAGGTGGTGGTAGCCACAGACGTAATCCGCGGCAGTTCCGGCCCCCCGACGGTGCTGGCGGCCTACTTCTGGTAGGAACCTGTAGTTTCCTACGTCCGTTACGGTTCGGGACGTCCCTTTTATGACGTTACGGGCGTGTTGATAGGAAAACCACTTTCCCCCAGCAAGCTGAAAAAGACCGTCACAGTCCTATTCTTCACCGAGGCTATGGCCTTAGACTTGACGGCATCCCCATGCTGGTGGAATATACTGCCGACGGTGTCAGTCTTGCGGCGATTGGCCGTGCCCGGACGGGAGATCTGGCGGCATTCGGGGAGCTTGTCTGGATCTGCCGCCGGCGGACGATGGGGACTGTCCGGCGCCTAATCCCGCGCAAACGCCCGCGCCGTCGTGGCGTATTCATGGCTGGCCTGGAACAACGCGAGGTAGATTCGGCGACCGCTTCGGCCAGTTGGCAGGCTTTGCGAGACGAACAGGACCGCGCACGAAATATCGACTACGTGGACAGCCTTCTCGCGCACCTGGCCCCATCGGACCGCATTCCGATCGTGATGCGCGAGGTGGAAGGTTGACCATGGAAGAACTGAGCGCCGTATTCGGCGTCAGGGCAGGGGCGGTAAAGGCCCGGTTGTTTCGCGCGCGCAACCGGCTTGGTCAGGTTCTGAACCCGAGCACGGGGAAGGCCGTGCCGCCGGTGGCGGTTCAATCGGCCTTGAGAGCGCAGAAGACGTGAGTGAAAGGCAGGGAATGCAAATGTCCGACAACCGATTTCCAAGACGATATTTCTTTTACGGCACGCTGCTGGCGGGGGCCATTCCGCGCGGCGGGTTCGGCAGCACGCCTTCGCTGAAGGCCATTGGCTATAAATCTCCCAACGAGAAACTGAATCTCGCGGCCATCGGCGCGGGCGGGCAGCCCTTCAACGATCTCCGTGCCGCCGAGGCCAACTTCGAGAACGTGGTGGCGCTGGCGGATGTGGATTGGGACCGCGGCGCGCAAGGTTTCGAGCGCCGTCCGAAAGCCACGAAGTACAAAGACTACCGGCAAATGCTCGATAAGCAGGGCAAGGAGATCGACGCCGTGGTGATCGGCACGCCGGACCATATGCACGCCACCGCGGCGCTGGCCTGCATGCAGTTGGGCAAGCACGTCTACGTGGAGAAACCGTTGACGCGCACGGCCTGGGAAGCGCGGTTCCTGGCGCAGGCGGCCGAGAAGTACAAAGTGGCCACGCAGATGGGCAACCAGGGCTATTCTCACGACGCCACCCGGGTGGCGTGCGAGATTTTCTGGTCGGGCGAGATCGGCGAGGTGAAGGAAGTACACGCGTGGCACGGCAACCCCGGCTGGCCGCAGGGAATGCAGACCATCCCCGCCCCCACGGCGGTCCCGGCGAATCTCGATTGGGACCTGTGGCTGGGCGGCGCGGCGGCGCGCCCGTTCACCGCGGGCGATGCCGACTACAAAGCTTATGCCGACAAGTTTATGAACGGCCGCGCGGAGTTTGGCTTCTATCTGCCGTTCAACTGGCGCGGCTTTCCCGACTTTGGCAGCACGCTGTTCGGCGATTGGGGCGTGCACATTCTGGGTCCGGCCAACTGGGCGCTCAACCTCAGCCCGGAGAGCCTGATCAGCGTGGAATGCACCAAACGCGAGACTACCAGTTCCATCACGTATCCGGTCAAGAACGCGGTGACGTACGAGTTCGGCGCGCGCGGCAATCTGCCACCGGTCACGGTTTATTGGAGCGATTCGATTCAGGGCGACGCATACCTTCCGCCCGGAATGAGCGTGGAAGATGCCCGCAAGATTCCGGGGCAAGGTCCGCAGGTAGGACCGGTGGGACGCGGCGGACGCGCCGGTGGACCGGGCGGCGGCCGTGCGGCAGCAGCACCCGGAACTCCGGGCGCCCCCGATGCCCCAGGTGCGCCGCCACAGGGCCGTGGCCCCGGCGGTCCCGGTGGGCGTGGTCCGCAAGGCACGGGCTACAACCTGATCTTCGTGGGATCGAAGGGCTACATGGGGACCAGCGGCCGCGGCGAAGGCGTGGGATTGCTGCCCGGCTCGAAATGGGCGGATTACCAGCTTCCGAACGCCTATCTGCAACGCTCCCCCGGCGCCAGCATCGGCGACAATCACGGGGCCCATTGCCGCGATTGGATACGCGCCTGCAAGGGCGGTCCGGCGGCTTGCTCCAATTTCAGCATCGCCGGCCCTTACACGGAGTGGCTGGTGCTGGGCGCGGTGGCTACTCACTACGATGGCAAACTGCTTTGGGACAATGCCAGGATGGAGTTCACCAACAACAAGGAAGCCACCAAGTGGATCAAGCCAATTTTCCGAAAGGGATGGGAGCCGAAGCTGTAGTTTTGCTCTAGCGGAAACGCCGGGTCGGCAGGCGGCACCGCCTGCCGCACCACTTGTAAACGCGAATAAGAGGGGTGGAGCCGGGAACGAGGGTCGAACTCGTGACCTCAAGATTACAAATCTAGCGCTCTACCAACTGAGCTATCCCGGCGCAATTCCTATTATAAACGCACCTGCCGCCGGGTTCAAATTGGAGACGGCGCGTGGGTGCTTATCCGTTTTGGGGCAATCGGTGCCGGACCGCGCGTGGGGCAGCCAATCCTGGCTGCAAGCCGTCCTTCAGGCGGCGTTCGGCGGGTGGGAAGACTCGCGTCGAGCCCGAAAGAGCCGGCTGAAAGCCGGCTGCGGGCATCATTGCCAGCCCCACAAGCCTATTTAGCGCTACTTCCCCCAGTCCGGGTGAGCACCCACGGCGCGCTCCACGCGCTACACTGATATTTCTATGTCTCAATATCCTGCTCTTCAGGCGCCGAAGCGTCTGCTTTTCGGACCGGGACCCAGCATGGTATCTCCGCGCGTCTATGCCGCCATGGGGCAAAACGTGGTGGGCCACCTGGATCCCTTTTTCTTTGAACTCACCGAACAGATCCGTTCGCTTCTGGGGTACGCTTATTCCACCAGGAACCAGTTCTGCCTGGCGGTGTCCGGCACGGGCAGCGCCGGAATGGAAGCGGCGGTAGCCAACTTCGCCGAGCCCGGCCGGAAATTCGCGCTGCTCTCCAACGGTTTTTTCGGCGACCGTATCGGCGAGATGGCGCGCCGCCAGGGCGCCGCGGTAGTGACTCTCTCGAAGGAGTGGGGCCAGCCCTACGATCCGCAGGAGGTCCGCGACTTCATCCGGCGGGAACAGCCTCATGTGGTGGCTTTCGTTCAGGCGGAGACATCCACCGGCATGTTCAATCAGGCCAAACCAATCTGCGAGGCGGCCCACGAGGTTGGCGCGCTGGCGATCGCCGATTGCGTCACCTCGCTCGGCGGGATGCCCGTGCTGGTGGACGAAAACGGCATCGATATCGCCTATAGCTGCACCCAGAAAGGCCTCGGCTGCCCGCCGGGACTGGCGCCGATGACGGTGTCGGGGCGCGCGCTCGATCGTCTCAAGGCGCGCACCGCTCCGATGCAGTCCTGGTATCTCGACTTGCAGTTGCTGGACGCCTTCTACACCGGCCACAAGTATCATCACACGGCTTCCGCCACCTTGTTCTATGCGCTGCGCGAGGGGCTGGCGATGGTCGCCGAAGAGGGGTTGGAGAACCGTTGGGTGCGCCATCGCCGCAATCACGAGGCGTTCGTCGCCGGGATCGAGGCCATGGGGTTGGAGATGCAGGTGAAGAACCCGGCGGACCGTCTTTGGACCCTGAATACGCCGCGTGTTCCCGCCGGCGTGGACGATGCCAAGGTGCGCGGATATCTGCTGGAGCGGTACGGCATGGAGATCGCCGGCGGGTTCGGTCCGTTAGCCGGCAAGGTCTTCCGCATCGGTACCATGGGCTACGGGTCGACGCCTGAAAACGTCATGCTGATTCTGGCAGCGCTGGAAGCGGCGTTTGAGGAGCAGGGATATCGGTCCGCCGGGAACGCTCGCGCCGCGGCGGAAAAATCGCTGGCCGCAGCGGTCTAGCTGATTTTGTCGCGAAACTTCGACTCGTAACGGCAAGACCGCTCCCTTGCGGTCACGGCTCGGTAACGAGTCCCGTGGGATCAGGCGCGGCGTTTTCCGAGCCGCGCGCATTTAATAGCCGCACAGCGGGCAGAAGAGATCACACTTGCACTGTTCACGGCGGCGTTCATCGCGGACCGATGGTCCGCTTTGCAAGACCCTGAAACTGCTCCGGCGATAAGTGAAGCTCTCCGTCTATGGTTAGCCAGAGGCGCCCGGAACCGCCGTCGGCGAACTGAACCGTCCGCAAAATGGCGACGCTGTCCAGTCCCGCCGGCAGCGCCGACTTCAGGTCGGCGGATTTCTGAATGGACGACTCAATGCTGTCCGCGATTTTCTGCCGGAGCGAATCGCCGAACGATCCGGAACGGAGCGCCTCGCCCAACGAGCCATCGGCATCGATTTTCCGGACCTCGGCGGACAGCGCAATATGGTTGTCCACCACAGAGGGAGTCAGATTCACTTCCACCACGGCGTTGCCGCCTACCAGCCGCCTGGAGATTTCCTTGCCCAGCGCCTTGGCGCATCCGAAACGCTCATAATGCACGTTGGCGGTGAGCAGGCCCGTGGGCGCAAGCACGACTCGCTCCACCGCGAGGCGTTCGCCGCATTTGTCCTGACGATTGAGTTGCGCGGCCAATATAGGCGTGAGGTGCTCCTGGAAATCGCCGAGGTCGACGGTGGCGGAGAGGTGCGCGGGGGAAACGGCGCCCCAAACGGTAATGGCCACCGGCTGGCCTTCCATGGTAAGCGAAGTCTTCAGCGGCGGGATCTTCACAGTGTCCGTCTGTGCCAGACACACCACCGCGAGAATCAGACCCGTCAACAGGCGCATTCAGAGATATGGATGCGAACCAACCGAAATGGGTTTCACGCGTGGCCCAGGATCGCGCTCTGAACGTCCGCTCCCTCGCGGGGCGCCCACTGGGCCCGGCTCGGTAAACACTTACAAGAATTGAGGCGCCGTTCCTGCAGTGAGCCCGCAGGTGGGGCAGGCGGTGCTCGCCTGCCCTCGATCCTATGCGAGCAGCGGTCCCAAATTCAGCGCGAAGCTCTTGCCATCGAAAGGAATGGCTCAGCCCATTTTCCCGCCAGGCAGAAATTGCGGCCCGGGATTTCGGATAGTTGGGAAATTGACCTGAGCCATGACGTGGCGC
>PLRZ01000410.1:10247-13390 GCA_003164075.1 Bryobacterales bacterium
CCTTATTTCCCCGGGCCAACCGAAATTGCGGGCGACGTCAGGAGTCCAGAGTCTCGACCCAGCAGGCAGGAGTGCCTGCGCCACGAAAACGGGCTCATCCCAAATTGCGGGGCAACATCAGGAGTTCCGAAAGCGTCTAAGCGATCCCCGTGGGACTCCGGCTTCCGTTCCGTGTCATTCTAGGGTAAGATTCTGTTAGAAGTAGCGGGACCAAGGTTCGTAACTATGTTACAAAGCGCCAGGTTCGCATCCACAGTTCTAATCGCCTTTGTTTCACTTACCGTTGCCTCGGCGGCCGATTCCGACCGCGACTTCTCCGGAAAATGGCTGTTCCACGCGGATCACAGCGACATGCATGCTCTGCCCGGTGACGCCTACCCTGTCCTGGTGATAGAACAGAAGTCCGCGATCCGCTGCACTGCCACCACCGCCGCCGGCGGATTGGTGACATGGACTTATCGCCTGGATGGCGAAGATTCCAAATACCAGGTGGGCGCGGAGTCCATGAATAGCGCCGTTAAGTGGGAAGGCGCCGCGCTGCTGATCGACACGCTGGTGAACGGAGCGCAAAGCTACACTATCATGGATCGCTGGACGCTTTCCCGCGACCGTACCCAGCTCAATATACAGCGCCAGATCGTGCGCGGTCCGCAACAGTCGGAGGGCTATCTGATTTACCGGCGCGAGGGCGCCATCGACGCGCCGCCTACTGCCGCCGGCGCGGCCATGGTGGAGCCGCCTTCCGCGGGACAGACCACCGTGCTGGTGCGGCGTCCCGAAACACCATCCACGCCCCCGCCCGCGGGATTTACGGTCCCGGCGGGCACCCACATCCTGCTCAACTTGACTAACCCGGTGAGCACCAGGAACTCCAGGGACGGCGACCACGTCTACCTGCAGACGGCCGTGCCCGTGGCGCAGGATGGCCGCATCGTGATTCCGCGCGGCAGCTACGTGCAGGGGTCGGTAAGCAAGACTAAGGCCGCGGGGCGCGGGTCCGCTAAGGGCGAGCTGTATATTCGCTTCGACTCGCTGACGCTGCCCAACGGCGTGAGCCGCGATTTCCACGCGCGCCTGACTTCCGCCGATACCGCCGATGGCAAAGTGGATCCCGATGAGGGCAAAATCAGCGGCACCGGCCAGAATAACACCGGAGGCAAAGTGGCGCGAGATGTGGGGATCGGGTCCATGGGCGGAGTGTTGATAGGCGGCGCGGCAGGGCACCCCATCACGGGACTCGGCGTGGGCGCTGCCGCTGGAGTGGCCGCTGTACTGCTCGGCAAGAATCAGGACGTGGTACTTCCGCGCGGCACGTCCGTGGAGATGGTGCTGGATCGCGACCTTTACTATACCGCCGCCGAACTGCGACACTGAGCGGGAATGTTTTCTTCCCGCTTCCACTGGGATTTTCATCCCAATCGCCTGACAGAATTGCTGACCCTGAAACGCCGCGCAGGTGCGGCCGTGCTGGACCTGACGGAGTCTAACCCCACTCACGCCGGATTCGTCTACCCGCCCGAGACGATGCGCGCTTTCGACGATCCGCGCGCCCTCAGCTACCAGCCCGCGCCGGCCGGCGCGCTGGACGCTCGCGAAGCGGTGGCGGCCTACTATGCGGCGCGCGGCTGCCCGGTGGAAGCCGCGCGCATCCTGCTGACCGCCAGCACCAGCGNNGTGCGCCAGTATCCGCTGGTCTATCAGGGCGGCTGGGCCATCGACGTGGAGGGTCTGGGCGCGGCCGTCAACGGACGCACGCGCGCGGTGGTGCTGGTCCATCCCAACAATCCGACCGGCTCCTTCGTGAAGCGCGAGGAGTTGGATGCGCTTGTCGGCCTGTGCCGCGAGCGCGGCCTGGCGCTGATCTCCGACGAAGTTTTTTCCGACTACGCCTTCGCGCCCGACCACAACCGCGCGGGAACGCTGGCGGGCGTGACGGATTGCGTGGCCTTTTCCATGAGCGGACTTTCGAAGATCGCCGGACTGCCGCAGATGAAGCTGGGCTGGATCGTGGTGAGCGGCCCCACGCCGCTACGCACCGAGGCCTTCGAGAAGCTGGAGTGGATCGCCGACACGTACCTTTCGGTGAGCACGCCGGTGCAATGCGCGGCCGGTGCGCTGCTGGCAGCGGGCGGGCAGGTGCAGATGCAGATCCGCGAGAGATGCGCCACGCACCTGTCGCTGGCGCGCGAGGCGCTGGCGGGGTCGGCGGCCAACATCCTGGCGGTGGAGGGAGGATGGTACATCACCGTGCAAGTGCCGCGGGTGCGCAGTGAAGAGGAGTGGTGCCTGGAGCTGCTGGCGCGCGAGGACGTGCTGGTGCAGCCGGGCTTCTTCTACGACTTCGCATCCGAAGCCTACCTGGTGGTGAGCCTGTTGACGGCGCCCGAAATTTTCCGCGAGGGAATGGCGCGGCTGCGGCGTCAATTGGACGGCGCGTAATAGCCGCGGCGCCAGTAGGCGTGCAACGTGGGCAGCCCGTGGGGCGGAATCACCTTCACGACCACGGGATGATAACGGCCGTCGCGCTGCCGGTCGGTGGGGACGTAGCCGATCATATAGCGGTTGCGCAATTCCACGCCGATCTTGGCGGCGATATCGGGCAGCTCGCCGATCTCGGCGGGGAAATGGCGTCCGCCGGTTTGCTCGCACAAATCGCTTAACAGTCCGGGACCGCCCTGTTCTTCGGGCGTGCGGGAGCGCGCGGCGGCACTTTCGTACACGCCGATGGCGTAAATCATCACGTCGCTTTCGCGCACCAGGCTGCGGACTTCGGCTTCGGTGTAGCGGCTGGAGTTATCGCCGCCGTCGGAGATGATCAACAGGGCCTTGCGGCTTTTCTGCGATTTGCGCATCTCGTGCATGGCCAGAAAGACCGCGTCCAGCAGCGCCGTGCGGCCCTTGGACGGCGAGAACGTGAGCTGGTTCCGGATCTCCTCGACGCTGCTGCCCAGGGGAGACAGGAGCTTGGGCTGGTCGTTAAATTCCACCAGGAAGAACTCGTCTTCGGGGTTGGCGGTCTTAAAAAACTCCGCGGCGGCCAGGCGCGATTCGCGCAGTTTGGGCCCCATGCTGCCGCTGACGTCGAAGACCAGCCCGACGGCCACGGGCTCATCGTCCATGGAGAATTGCGAGATGGTTTGCTC
>PLRZ01000410.1:13402-13792 GCA_003164075.1 Bryobacterales bacterium
GCGACTTGTCCGGGAAGCGCCAGAGGCGCCAGCAGGACGAGGCTGCATACGAGTCCTATGATTCTCCTCTGGACCATCACCGGCTCTCTCAGACCGTATTGTACTGCGACTCGCGTTGGGCGATGGGGCTCCCGTGCTGCGACCGAATGCTACCGTTCCAGTGCTACAGAGTGTGCTCGATGCCGCGGTTGCGGGGCGGGATTCCCGAAAGCGTCTTAGAACCCGCGAAACAACAAGCTGACCAAATGTCTCGAACGTGCGCAATCGCTCCCTAACGGCAGAACTCCTGATGTCGTGGAATTTGCAGTGAGCCCGCAGGTGGGGCAGGCGGTGCTCGCCTTCGCTCGATCCTATTCGAACAGCGGGCCTGATTCAGTGCGGGCGGGCAGG
>PLRZ01000624.1 GCA_003164075.1 Bryobacterales bacterium
TGGAGACTGACGATGACTATTTCTCGAAGGGATTTGAATTTCCTGCTGCCGGCGCTGGCAGCGGCGAGCGCGGCCGCGCAGCAACCGGCCCCCGTGGAAACGATGACGTCGCAAGCCTATCCCAGCGACAAGATTCCCTACAAGGGCGACGAGAATAAGAAAAGCCGGGAATTCTTCCTTTTAGCGACGCACGCCGGTTTCAAGGTGGAGATGCATGAGACCGATCTCGGTCCGGGGATTGAAGCGCATCCGCCGCATCGGCATGAGCATGAGGAGATCATGGTGGTGACGGCAGGGTCGCTCGAAGCCAACATGGACGGCAATAAGCAGACGGTGCCGGCTGGGTCGGTGCTGGTGTTCGGGTCGAACAAGCCCCATAATGTGCGGAATCCGGGAACCGTGCCGGCGAAGTATTACGTGATCGAGTTGCGCGGCAGCTAAGGGGCCGCGAAACAATAAGCTGACCAAATGCCTCGAGCGTGCGCAATCGCTCCCTAACGGGGTGCCCTCTGGGCCCGGCTCTGTCAAATGCGCATGCCGAGCCGCGCGCGGGAGCAAAACAGTGACACGTCCGCTCGGTGTGCGGCAGCGTGCCTCATTCCGAGACGCGACCGTGCGGGAGCGTTCCGGACATTGCGCCAGCCTCGGCAGCTTGCCCTTCTACTGGAACCGTTCCCGAGCGGCCTCGACGGGAATGTCGCCGTGCGCTTCCGCCTCACCGGCTTTCCGGCGTAACCGGGAGAGCGCGATCCTGTCGAAATCGAAGCGCTCGTCGAGCAGGTCGGCGGTAGAAAAACTGGGTTTGGCCACCCCCTCGCGACCGTGATCGCGGGAGCCCATCATGACGTGGTACAACTCGTGGGCCGCGATCCGCGCCATGGCCCGGCCGTACAGGTAGTCGCGCAGTGCGCCGGCTTCATCGGCCAATACCGGTCCGATCATGCGTGTCAGATTGGCGCAATTGATCCAACTGAAAGGAAGCACGCCATCGGAAGATACCGACGTCTCGGCCAGGCTGGCGCCGCTTCCACCGACCGCTCGACGCGGTAGCTACCGGGCGGCATGCCGCAGGAACCCCGCAATTCCAGCACGACCAGCGCGGAAACCTGCCCATTCTTGTCGGGAGTTCGCGGGTCGCCCCACACTACCCGATATCCCGCGGCCTGCATCATTCCGCTTAACTCGTGCTTCATACTTTCGAGGGGAGCCGGCGGCTGGGTAGGATCCACGCTGAGATACACTGCAAGATCGGCGTTCGGAAGGTTAGCCCGGACGAGGGACGCATCGGTACTGAGGAGGCAAAACAGTGCCAAAACCCACGCTGACATGGCGCAGACCCCTGGGCATTATAGCGGATTCAATGCGGGGAGCAAAAACAATTTAGTGAAGATGAGTCCCCTCGCGAGATTTGCGGGATAATAAGTGCCGATGAGACTGCTTTTTCCGCTTCTGGCGCTGGCCGCAGCCGCCGGAGCGCAGAACTACACCGCCCGGCAGATTACCGAACAGGGCGTCTCGATTGTTCGACTCGCCGACGCCGCCCACGCCGTGGAAGTCTCGGTGATGCCCTCCGCCGGCAATCGGGCCTACGAGATGAAAGTCCATGGGCATAACATTCTGTACTTTGCGGGTAGCGATCTGGCGCAGTATGAGCGCCGGGCGCCGCTCGATGGAGTGCCGTTTCTGGCGCCGTGGGGGAATCGCCTGGACGGGCCCGCTTTCTGGGCGAACGGCAAGAAATACCAGCTCAACCTGACCTTGGGCAACGTGTCCGCGGGCCCCCTGCCGATTCACGGGTTGCTGGTGACGTCGCCGTTGTGGAAGGTCACCGAAGTAGCCGCCGACGCACATTCCGCGCAGGTCACCAGCCGGCTGGAGTTCTGGAAATATCCCGACCTGATGGCGCAATGGCCCTTCGCCCACGAGTATGAAATGACCTATCGGCTGGCCGACGGCGTCCTCGAAGTGCGCACCACGGTGATCAACTTGAGCAGCGAAGCGATGCCGGTGGTGCTCGGGTTCCACCCTTTCTACCGCATTCCCGATGTTCCGCGCGACGCATGGACGGCGCACCTGCCGGCGCGGCAGGCGGTAATTACCGACGACCGGCTGCTTCCGACCGGTGAGTACAAGCCCATGGATCTGCCCGACCCGCTTCCGCTGAAGGGCCGCACGCTGGACAACGGTTTCCGCGATCTGGTGCGCGACGCCGAGGGTCGCGCGGCCTTCTCCATTGAATCGGGCGGGAAGAAAGTGGAAGCGCTGTTCGGACGCAATTACCCGGCGGCGGTGGTCTGGGAGCCCGCCGGCCGCGAGTTCATTTGCTTCGAGCCCATGGCGGGTATTACCAACGCGGTCAACTTAAACCACGAAGGTAAGTACCCCGACTTACAGATGGTGGCTCCGGGCTCTAAGTGGGTCGAGAGCTTCTGGATTCGCGCTAGCGGGATTTAGCCGCTTCTAACGAAGAATAGTAGATTCACCACAGAGACACAGAGGCACGGAGAAGAATAAGAATGTAGTCCGGTGGTATTGCGGCGCGGCGCCGTCCTCGTGATTTGGAGGTCACAGAGGGAAACAGAGGGCACGGAGACCCCGAAACCCGTGACATCTTCAGATTCGCAGGCG
>PLRZ01000608.1 GCA_003164075.1 Bryobacterales bacterium
GTAGGCGTAGATCACCTTGTCGTCCGCCACGCCGTTGCCGGGAGCGTTGGCCAGCGCCACACGCCCCTGCCTGTAGGCCGACATCAGGCCGGGAACGCCCAGCCGGGAGTCGGCGCGAAAGGCTTCCGGATCCAGAAAATCGTCGTCGATCCGCCGGTAGATCACGTCCACCCGCTCCATGCCTTTGGTGGTGCGCATGAAGACGTCGCCGCCATCCACTACCAGGTCCCGGCCCTCCACCAGTTGCACCCCCATCTGTTGCGCCAGAAAGCTGTGCTCGAAGTAGGCGGAATTGTAGATGCCGGGCGTGAGCAGCACCACGCGCGGGCTTGACGATGGATTTGGCGCCATGGATTCCAGCGTCTCCAGCAGGCGGCTGGGATACTCCGCCACCGGCCGCACCGAGAGCCCCTCGAAAACCGCCGGGAAAATGCGCTTCAGCACCTCGCGGTTTTCCAGGACGTAGGAGACACCCGACGGCACGCGCAGGTTGTCCTCCAGCACGTAATACCGGCCGTCGCCGCCGCGCACCAGATCGGTTCCGGTGACGTGGCACCACACCCCCCGCGGCGGATTCAACCCATGGCATTGCTTCCGGTAGGAAGCCGCGGAAAGCACCACCTCGCTCGGGATGACGCCGTTCTTGAGGATTTTCCGGTCGTGATAAATGTCGTCGATGAAGCAGTTGAGCGCGTGCACCCGCTGCTTGAGCCCGCGCTCGATGTGGTCCCACTCGTCCGCCGCGATGATGCGCGGAATCAGGTCGAAGGGAAAGATGCGCTCCGTGCCGGCGGTGTCTCCATAGACATTGAAAGTGATGCCCATCTGGAGCAGCAGCCGCTCGGCGGCGTGCTTATAGCGCAGGAGATGGCCCTCCGAGAGAGACTCGACGGTCTCGAGCAACAGCCCCGCGTGCGGCCGGGGTTTGCCATTCTCTTCGAACATCTCATCGAAAAAGCCTTGGGTGTCGTACGAGGAAAACTGCATGGCCCGTTGTCCGAAGCCGCTTAAGTCGGGATTCTTTCCAAATCGCGGCCAGAAGGGCCCTTTCTCGGGGTCGGATTGCTGTGTATGCGGAAGAGAGACATGGCGAAGCTCCTTTAAGAAACGTTAGAGCTCGACTGGGAGCAACTCCGGGGTGCCAGGGCCGCTATGTGGAGACCACCTTGAAGGTGGTTTTTCCGACGATAAGCCCTGGCGTCTCCCGTTGTCAAGTGTANNTTCCCCGGATCGTACTTCGCCAATTGGGACCGGTACGTCGCGGCTTTCACTTTCGCGGTTCGAAGCGCACTTCAACTTCGGTGCTCACTTTGACGGGGTGGCCGCCCTGGACCGGGGGCTGATAACGGAACTGAGACCACGGCACACTCTCACAGAGCTGCGCGCCGGTTTCGAGGTCGGAGATCTTCCCCTCCTTGTCGATAATGATTTTGCAGCGAACCGTTCCCCCCTCGGGCTGCCAAAGGGGTGCGGGTTGAACGGTCGGACCCTCAATCAGAAGAGCGCGTTGTTTATCCGCCGGAACAGGGACTTCGGGGATGTTCTTGTCCTCCGCCGCGGTGTCTTTCTTCGCCGCGGAATCCGGTGTAACGGCCCGTAGCCGCGTGACCAGGAAAACGGGTCTGGCGGGATATCGTTGAATCCTGGTGCGCAAAACCGTGGCATCCGCCTCGCTTTCATCGAAGGGCAGGCCGCTCCAGGCCTTCTCGACGACGCTTTCGCAGCTTGATTGGAGCGGGTAGCCGTGCTTGCCCTGGTCGGGATCGCCAATATCGTCAATGGCCTTTTGAGCGTAGATGCCCTCGGCAATATACTCGTCCCCGTGGACTACCTCAACGGGCGTCCTCAAGAACAGGCGGTAGCGATGCGTGCCTTCCCAAAGGTACACAGAAGACCCACCCGCGTTCAGAGCGGCATCGGTCGCCCCGCCCGATTCCACCAGAACCTGGGCCTTTCCCTGGATTTTGTCCGGCGCGGTCCCGGCCTTCTTGGAATCTTTGCCTGTTGACGGGCTGGAGCAACCGCCCAGTGCGGCAAGCGTAAATGCGAGAAAACAGAAAATGCGTGTGTCGCGGTTCATTCGTCGTGCCCTCGCTTTCGAGACGTGGTCGTCCGAATCTGAAGGTATCACGGGGCATGATCGCTTACAACGGCGCCCGGGTGTGCAGGTCGTGTCTACGTCGCCAGGGCCTGCTGAATCTCGCGCAGCACAGCCGCCAAATCAGGTTCGTGCGACGTATCGACGGTGACTCTCGGTCCGATTTCGAGCACCCCCAAGCGTGAAACCGCTCGCAGACTTTCCAGTGCCTCCGCATGAGACGACTCGCCGTCCAGATGTCCCGGGTGGCGATTCCGCTGGAAGAACCGCTGGCCCGCCACTTCAGGCGCGCAGGCGCAATGAACGTGCACCACCCGGCTGGCGAGTTCCGTGAGCCACCCCGTGGGTGTCCCCGAATCCGAGGGCATGCCGGGCAGTCGCCAGAAGGAAACCAGAATCGCGCCCGCCGAAGCCTTTGCTTCAGCCTGGAATATGGCGTCGCTCTCGCGGCTCAACCGGCGCCGCCAGGCAGCGTCGCCCACCCCCCTGGAGTCGAAGAGATTCTCCAGGATCGCATCCTTATCGATGAGAGGGAGACCCAGCGAGGGCGCGAGTCGGCGCGCCAGCGTGGTCTTCCCGCTCGATGGCAAGCCAGAGACTATAACGAAATGTCTTTCGTCCCTAATCCTCTCGCAATGCTACCACCGGGTCCACCCACGCCGCGCGCCGCGCCGGGATCGAGCACGCCAGGACAGCGGAAGCTACCAGCACCGCGGCAACCACGCCGAATGCAACCAGGTCGATGGACTTCACACCGTACAGCATGTTTGGCATGCTGCGTCCCACCAGCCACGCTCCGGCCAGTCCGATTACCGCCAGGCGAAGACCCTCTCCCACCACCATCGGGAGGACGTGGATTCGCCCGGCCCCCAGCGCGATCCGCAAACCGATCTCATGCGTACGTTCAGAACTCCTGATGTCGTGGAATTTGCAGTGAGCCCGCAGGTGGGGTAGTCAGAACAAATACCTCGACTTGCGGCAATACGGCATAGGGCCTGTCGAAATCCGCCTCTCAATCTTCGATCGTGAGCCACAGATCCTCGCCCTTGGCGTAACCGACAAGAAGGGCCTGAAAGACTACCTCGACAGCGTCGGCGGCATCCGTGTTTATCGTGACGGAATTCGGGTCTACAACTACGGCGAACCCGGCGATGACTGGCTTGGCCTGGGAGGAAGACGCGTCAACACCCCCACGGGCCGGATCAGCAACAATTTGGTGATCGGTGCGGTGTCGCTCGATCTCACACAGAGTCGTGACCTCGTTGAAAAGACCAACCGCGAAGGTTTCGTTGACAATCAGGCGTTTTCGCTCTTTCGGGAGGCGGTCCTGCGGGCGATCGAGCAGATCGAGGCCGAGCGCAACCAGGACAAGGCACGAATCAGACAGGCCTACTCGAAGGGCAGGTTCCGGGAGCCAGTGCTTGCGGACCTGACCGCGGTGCGCGAAGTGGTCGAGCGAAAGCACCTGAAAGAATTGACTCCGTTCCTTGATCGTATTGAAACGGACTTCACCGCGATCCGCGACCGTTTTCTGACCTCAGCCAGCGCCGGATTGAGCCTGACTATTGTGATCCATGAGGGTGGAGAAAGGGATCACAAATCTTGTTAAGGCGGCCGACGAGTACGGCGCCGCGCCACAGGTGGTATCGATGGCCAGGCACCTGGCGGAACTCGTCGAAGGGCTTGGCGCACTGGCGCGACGGTCTGGTGATTCACGCGAGCAGGCCACGTCTCTCGTGCGAGCGCCATTGTTCAACACCGAACTTCGCCTGCAGGCCCACGGCGTCACGGTGACGCGGAAACTCACAGCCGACTTCGAGGCCAAGTGCAGCAAGCGTCTTCTCGTGGCTACCATCATGAACCTCATCGACAACTCCATCTGGTGGCTCGACAACAAATGGGGACCGAAGAACAAGTCAGGCGAGAAGAAGCTCTACATCGGAACGAGCCGCGATTTCGCGGAGGGCCCGGCTATCGTGGTCGCGGACAATGGTCCCGGATTCAATGATCCGCCAGAGTACTTGGTCGAGCCGTTTATGAGCCGCAAGCCGGATGGTATGGGGCTCGGGCTTCACTTGGCCGACCAAGTTATGAAGGTTCAAGGTGGCAAGTTGCTGTTCCCGGAGCGGGACGACGTCACACTGCCGGCCGAATTCGACGGTGCAGTGGTCGCCCTCGTGTTTGGAGGTGCGAAGTGGCTGGCCTGAATGGTGTCCGGGTCGTTATCATCGACGATGTCGAATCCGAAATCCTCGATTTGGTCCGGGGCTTATGGAGAATAGGCGCCGCGCCTCTTTACATCGATCCGGCCACCCTGGAGCGCGAAGATGCGTGCAAACCGCTGTCCGGGATTCGCGTTGCATTCCTGGATATGGACATTGTTGGTGCTGGGGCAGACGCGAAGTCGAAAGTCGCAGCTCTCGCGAATTGTATTCGACGTGTCATCAGCAAAGACAACGGTCCTTACGTCGCGGTGGCATTTACGAAGCACCCGGAGCTGGTTGAAGATCTCGACAGCTATGTTTTTCGTAACGCGGAAATCGCTCGTCCCTATGCTTTCGTGACCATCGGCAAAGAAGAATGCCAAGACATTTCTGCCCTGTCCGCGCGAATCGACGAGGAACTCCAAAAGCGCGGACCGGTGCGGATGCTTCAAACATGGGAGGCTGCGTCGACAGACGCTGGTAGCGAGGTTGTGGGCGAGCTTGCCTCAATCGCGTCTGGTTCGGAGGCTGAGCCCGCAAAGTGGCGGGAGGCGTGGGGCAAAGCGATGCTCCGGATCATGCATAGCTGTGGAAAGGAATCTGTTGGCGACAGCGGCATGTCCTCTGGCCCAGCGGCCTTCAAGGCGTTCTGCCATTCGATGATCCCACTCCACGGCGACAAGCTCGAGGGACGTGTGGCGGTGCCGTATCCCGATCTTGATGAAACCACCAAGGAACTCCTTGTGGATGATTCCAGGGCAGATTGCGGGATTGAGGCGAAGGCGCGGATCAATTCGATGTTGCACTGTTCTTTCGATGACCTCCAGGCAAGCCGGCCCGGAAGTGTCTATTCCCTGAGATCTCAAAGTCTGGCTCCGTTGTTTCCGGACGTCGCGACCATGATCAAGTCCCTGGTCGACAGGGACAAGAAAACGGCCGACGCAGACTTCCTGAAACAGGTAGAGGAAGCTGCGAAGCATGTGTTTCCAATTGCGGTTGAGACAAGCCCTGCGTGTGATCACGTGCAGGGCAATCTGATCGTGGCTCGGCTTACGGCTGGCTGCCTTGTGCCCGTCGATGCCGCGAAAAAGAGGCTCAAGTACAAGCTGCCGCCCCAGTCAGTCTGGAAGCTGGCCCCGGTCTGGCTTTCCGTTGACGGTGGTGACTTGGCCGCCTACGCACTTCTCGTCAACTGCCTCCTTGTCAGCAGCTGCGCCTTGGGTGTGCTTCAGAAGGAGACGGCGATGTTCCGCATTCGGAGCCAAGCATTTGCTACGTTGCAGGTCTGTTTCGGCAGCCATGCCGCACGGCCTGGAATGCTCCTCTTGCGATAGTGAATTTATGGACGTCTTCTCGAGCGGCAAGCGATCTGAGGTGATGTCCAAGATACGGGGGAAAGGGAACCGCTCGACGGAACGGCGGATGGCCGCGATGTTGCGAGCCAGGGCGATCTCCGGGTGGCAAATGCATCGGAGGGACATACCGGGCACGCCGGATTTCTATTTCCAGGAGCTCCATCTCGCGCTATTCATCGACGGGTGCTTCTGGCACCAGTGCCCCAAGTGTTCTAAGATGCCGACTCAGAATCGCACGTTCTGGAACGAGAAGTTGACCAAGAACATTCGACGCGATAGACGAATTCGACGCATGCTCAATCGGAGCGGTATCCGTGTGATCCGATTGTGGGAGCACGACCTGGAGCACCAGACTATGCGCTGTAGATGCGTGCTGGATAGAATCGAGTCGCTGCTGCTGACAGTCTGAAGGTGCCATGCGGAGACGAGAAAGGAACAGCATGACTATGAAAGCTCCGTCACAGACTAAGCCCAAAGCGAAACGAGCCGGCGAGTTGCGGACCGAGTACCGTTTCGACTACACCAAGGCAAAACCCAACCGATTCGCGCAACAGATGCCGCCGGGACCGGTCACGATCCTGCTGGACCCGGATGTAGCGCGAGTGTTCAAGAACGCGGAATCGGTGAACAGTATTCTGCGTGCTTTAATGGCGACTATGCCAAAGCCGGCAAGCGCTGACGAGCGGATACTTTGAACGGGCCAGGGCTGAAATAGTCCACGACGGATTGGTAAGAGCCTTTCCCCCACTCCCCCGCGCCACGGACTATCCTGAATCAGTCCGCCATGAAACACGAATTCCTTCTCCTCCTTCTTTTCGCCGCCATCGCCACCGCGCAGACGCCGCGCACCATGCGCGTCGACTACGTCCACACCGGCGCCGCTTCCGAGGAATACTTCGCCCTGGACGCCATCGTCCTGGAAGGCGCCTGGCCGGGGCCGCTGGACCGCTGGATCGACGAATCCAACCTCGGCCGCTACTACTTTCAGGTGCTCGACCGCTCGACCAATCGCCTGCTCTACTCGCGCGGCTTCGCCAGCATCTTCGGCGAGTGGGAAACCACCGACGAGGCCAAACAACAACGCCGCGCCTTTCACGAAAGCGTCCGCTTCCCCGCACCCGCGGCGCCCGTCCAGGTGGTCCTCAAGAAACGCGGGCCCAATAACGAATTCCGCGAAGTCTGGTCCACCGTGGTCGATCCGGCGGACCCCGCCATCGACCGCAGCGCCGCGCCCAAGCTCAACGTCTGGGCCGTGATCGAGAACGGCCCCCCGCGCGATAAGGTCGACCTGCTGCTGCTCGGCGATGGCTATACCGCCGCCGAAATGGACAAGTGGCATCGCGACGCCCGCCGCACCGCCGACACCCTCTTCGCCGTCTCGCCCTTCAAGGAACACCGCGCCGATTTCAACGTCTGGGCCATCGACACGCCGGCCGAGGAGAGCGGCGTCTCGCGCCCCTCCGATGGCGTCTATCGCCGCTCCCCCCTCGGTGCCGCTTACGATGCCTTCGGCTCGGAGCGCTATGTGCTCACCTTCGACAACCGGCGCCTGCGCGAGATCGCCTCGGCCGCGCCGTATGAGTTCATCGAAATCGTGGTCAACGACCGCAAGTACGGCGGCGGCGGCATTTTCAATCTGTTCGCCACCGTCTCGGCCGACAACGCCTTCACGCCCTACGTTTTCGTCCACGAATTCGGGCACCATTTCGCCGGCTTGGCCGACGAGTATTACACGTCCGACGTCTCTTACGGCAGCACTACCGAGCGGCCCGAGCCCTGGGAGCCCAATGCCACGGCCGACCGCACCGCCGCCAAGTGGAAGGAACTGCTGAGCGGCGGAGTCCCGCTGCCTTCGCCCTGGCCCAAGCAGGAATTCGAGCAGATGCAGCAGGAGATCCAGAGCCGACGCCATGAGATCCGCGCCGCACACCGTCCCGAAGAGGAAATGGAAGCCCTGTTTCGCGAGGAGCGCGCCCGCGACACCAAACTGCTCGCGTCCGGCCCCAACGCGGGCAAAGTGGGGGCCTTCGAGGGCGCCATGTACGAGGGCCGCGGCTATTACCGTCCGCAACAGGATTGCATCATGTTTACGCGCGATGAGACCGGCTTTTGCGCGGTGTGCCGGCGGGCCATCGAACGGGTGATCCGCATGTACGCAAAATAAGGGCGGGCTCCAACCCTTCGGTTATCATTCTCTCCACTAACCTTTTGGGAATGTCAAATTCTTACTGGAACCCATACCATAGATACGAAGTGGAGCAGCTATGGAACTAATCGTGACCCTCCTGGCGTCGATAGGCGGAGCCCTCATTGGGACCTCCGTCGGCATCTTTCTGCTGTATCGCAAACTTCGCCCCATCACCGGTGCTGAACTGGACCTGACAAGAGGGAAACTGCGTTCTACCGAGTTCTCTCTGTCCTCTATGACGGCCAACCTGGAGAACCTCCGGAAGCAGTTGGCGGAGCGCGAGCGGCAGCTTTCCGCGGCCGAGGAAAAAGTCCGCCTGGCCGAAGCCGAGACCGCCAATCTCCGTCTGCAAGTGGGCGACCAGGAGACCAAGGTGCAGGATGCTACCAGGTCGGTAGCTGAAACGGCCAGCCGGCAGCTCGCTTCCTACGAATCCCAGATCGACGCCGACGACCGCCAGCTCCAGGAACTCAACGGGCAGGTGGCTCGCCTGACCGCCGAGTCGAATCGACTCAGGAGCGACCTCGACGAGGAGACGAAGATCCGGATGACTTTGGAGACCCAGCTCAGCGCCGAGCACGAGCACTCCCGGTCTCTGGCCAGCCGGATTGCCGAAATGGAATCCGAAAGATCCCACTTCGACCTCACCCTCCAGGAAGAGCGCCAATCCGCCGCCAAGGGCATCGAGCTGTTATTGATGGCGCAGGAGAACCTCAGGCGCGTGTTCCGGCCGGTCCAACCCGAGCTTGCCGGTGGTGACGACGGCGACAGCAACGGCCATGTTTTGGTGGGCGTCGCCGCCTCCCCGGACGCTTAGGATTATCACTACGTCACAAAGTGTGGGGATGGGCTGAAGTCTTGGCCTCTGCCTCCTCTGTGCTCTCAAAATCACCAGAACCGGGGCCGCGCCCTGTTCCCCCCAGCTTAGACTCATCTCGACCCTCTTCGCGAGCGGCATTCACCGTCCCGGAGCGCCGAGAAGAGTCTCGGCGCCGCAGAAACGAGTGTCTGCGCCACGTCATGGCTCGGGTCAATTTTCCCAACTATCCGAAATCCCCGGCCGACATCAGGAGTTCTGAGCTTGATGTGCCGGCTTCCCCCAAACCTCTGTGGCCTCTGTATCCTCTGTGCCCTCAAAATCACCAGGACCGGCACCGCGCCGCAATGTCACCGGACGACCTTTGTAGTTTCTTGGTTCTTCTCTGTGTCTCTGTGTCTCCGTGGTGAATAATGTTTTCCTCTCAGAACACTCCACCTCTCAAAATGGGTGTTGTAGACCTGCTAATCTGGAATTATAATAACAGTGGGTGGAGCAAGCACCAACTTTAGGTGGGTCTATCCGCTCGGGAGGCATCGAAATGTCGCCAAACGCCAAGCCTGACCGCGGTTCCGTCGAAATGAACGCCGAGGAATGCAAGGGTTGCGGCCTTTGCGTGGAGGCCTGCCCTCCCAAGGTGCTCCGCCTTGCCGAGGCATTGAATCGCTACGGCTACCACCCTGCCATCTACCTTGGCCATGGCTGCACCGGCTGCGGTATCTGCTACTTCGCCTGTCCCGAACCGGGCGGTATTCAGGTACGGCGCCGGGCCGCGTCGACAGTCGCCGAAATGGCGGGCGTGGTCTAGAGCAAGGAGATGCCCATGAAACCAGAACTCACCAAGGGTAACGAAGCCATTGTCAAGGCTGCCGTCCTGGCGGGGTGCCGCGCTTATTATGGATACCCCATCACTCCGGCCAGCGAAATCGCCGAGGCGGCCGCGCTCTACCTGCCGCGAGTGGGTGGCGTCTTCATCCAGGCGGAAAGCGAAACTGCCTCCGTCAACATGCTGTACGGCGGCGCATCCGCCGGCGTGCGCTGCCTGTCCGGCTCCAGCGGGCCGGGCATCAGCCTGATGCAGGAGGGGATGAGCTACCTGGCCGGCGCGGAACTGCCCTGCGTCATCGCCGACATCATGCGCGGCGGCCCCGGGCTCGGCAATATCGCCCCCGAGCAGGGCGACTACAACCAGATCGTCAAGGGCGGCGGGCACGGCAATTACCGCACTCTGGTGCTGGCGCCGGCCTCCGTGCAGGAAATGGCCGACTTCACCGCTCTGGCCTTCGACCTCGCCGACCAATACCGCAATCCCGTGGTGGTCCTGACCGACGGCAATATCGGCCAGATGATGGAGCCGGTCCGCTTCGCCGATCCCATCGAAGTCCCCGCGCCGCCGGCGTGGGCCGTTCTCGGCACCGCCGCCACCCGTCCCAACCTGATCGCTTCCATCTTCCTCGAGCCCGAAAAGATGGAGCGCCACGTGCGCAAGCTGGAAGCCAAGTACCACGACGCCGAACTCCACGCCGTGCGTTCGGAAAGCTACCGCACCGGCGATGCCGAAATCGTCGTTATCGGGTATGGCATCGTGGGCCGTATTCTGAAGGCCGTGGTCGATCTCGGCCGCCAGCGCGGGCACAAAATCGGCCTGCTCCGCCCGCTCACGCTGTATCCATTCCCCGTGGAAGCGATACGCCGGCTGGCCCCACAGGTCAAGGGTTTCCTGGTGGCCGAACTCAGCGTCGGCCAGTTGGTGGACGATGTCCGCCTGGCGCTCGAAGGCCGCAAGCCGGTGGAGTTCTTCAGCCGCGTCGGCGGCGTGGTGCCCACCGCCGAGGAAGTATTGGAAGCGCTGGAACGGAAGTTCGCACTGCAGGAGGTCCTGGTCCATGGCTAGCCTCACCGTCACCCACGAGAAAGCTTCGGTTTTTTATGACCAGTTCGCCCGCAAAGGCGAGCTGCGGCACCAGACGCACTACTGCCCCGGATGCGGCCACGGCATCACCCACAAGTTGCTGGCCCAGGCGCTTGACGACCTCGGTCTACAGGACCGCACCGTACTGGTCAGCCCGGTGGGCTGCTCGGTGTTCGCTTATTACTATTTCGACGTCGGCAACATCCAGGCGGCCCACGGACGCGCGCCCGCCGTGGCGACGGCCGTCAAGCGCAGCCGGCCGGATAGCATCGTGATCGGCTACCAGGGCGATGGCGACCTGGCCGCCATCGGTACCGCGGAAATCATTCACGCGGCCAACCGCGGCGAGCCCATTACCATCATCTTCGTCAATAACGGAATCTACGGCATGACCGGCGGCCAGATGGCCCCCACCACGCCGCTCGGCAAGAAGACCACCACCACGCCGCTCGGCCGGAACGCCATGACCGAGGGCTATCCGCTGCACGTCTGCGAACTGCTGAATACCCTGGAAGCGCCGGTCTATATCGAACGCGTTTCGCTGGGATCCACCAAGCACATCATGGCCGCCGCCAAGGTGATCCGCCGCGCGGTGGAGAATCAGGTCAAAGGCCTGGGATTTTCCTTCGTGGAAGTGCTCTCGCCCTGCCCCACCATCTGGAAATTCGAGCCCGTGGACGCCCAGCGCTTCGTGCGCGAGGAGATGGCCAAGGTCTTCCCCGTGGCCAACTTCCGCGACCGCACGCGGGATGCCACGGCGCGCCCTGCCGCTCCCCCACCGCCCGCCATCGCGGAGATTCCCGCGCTGCTGGGCCTGGTTGCCGAGGACGACGGTGCGCTACGCCCTCGTCCGGAGCGGCCCCTCGACCTTCGCATGCGGGTGGCCGGTTTCGGCGGGCAAGGCGTGCTCACCCTCGGTTATGTGCTGGCCGAGGCCGGGATGGAGGCCGGCTACGAGGTTTCCTGGCTACCCTCTTACGGTCCCGAGATGCGCTCCGGGACGTCGAACTGCCATGTGCGCTTGTCGAACGAACCGATTTCGTCGCCCCTGGTCTCGCGTCCCAACGTCCTGCTGGCTCTCAATGAGCCGTCCCTCCGCAAGTTCCTCCCCGACGTGGAGCCCGGAGGCATCGTGCTCTACAATAGCGATACCCTGCCGGCGGACTGCATGCGCAGCGATCTCCGCATCGTCGCCAGGCACTTTTCCGGCTTGGCCGACAAGCTCGGCGACCCGAAAGTGGGCAATGTGGTCATGCTGGGGGCGCTTCTGGAAGCCACCGGTCTGCTGGAGCCGGAACAGATCGTCAGCGCCCTGCGTGCCCTGGTCAAGAACAAGAAATACCTGGATCTGGATCTGCTCGCGCTCCAGTTGGGGCAGGACGAGGTCCGCAAAGAGCCACTGCCGGTTTGCGACGACGACCTTTGGGGCGTGTAGGAAGAAAGCTTTCAGCGCCCCTGAGGCTGTACATCGATCTGGGGAAGGTCCATCACCGGTGAACGCTCCCTAACGGGGTGTCCCTCTGTGCCCGGCTCCGCCCCGCAATTTCAGCCTGGCGGGGAAAATGGGCTGAGCCATTCCTTTCGGTGGCGAGAGCTTCGCAGGTGGGGCAGGCGAGCACCGCCTGCCCCACCTGCGGGCACCCAATCCCAAGATCGGTCACGCACCCCAGCCCCTGGACTCCTGATCTCATGGAATTAGGCTCAGCCGGGGGGTGGGGCAGACTTTAGAGGAACTTGCAAAATTCG
>PLRZ01000205.1 GCA_003164075.1 Bryobacterales bacterium
CAGAAATCCCCGGCCGACATCAGGAGTTGCAGAGGCACTCCTGCCTTCGTCCCCCACTCAACTGAAGCATACCGTCAACGACTTCACGTAGCGCATGGCAAAACAATCGGCCGGGACGGCGCTGTAGTGCTCTGCAAAATGGACGTGGCGGAGCAAAGCTCCGGTTGCCGCGGCAGCCGCGGACTTAATCAGCGAGGCGGCAACGCAGGCGTGAAGCCCCGTCCCAAATGCCAGATGCCCGGTACTGCGGCCGTCGAATTGAAGCTTGTCCGGGTTCGGAAACCGGTCGGCGTCGCGGTTCGCGATATCCAACCGCAGGATGACGTGCCGATCCCGCTCCATCGCGCAGCCGTGAATGGTCACCGGAGCGACGGCCTGCCGGAATTGAGCCTTAGCGGGCCCCGCGAATCGCGATAACTCGTCGATCGCTCTCGGAAGTAAGGACAAGTCTTGTCTGAGGTCCGATAACTCGGGTGGACGTTCCAACAGCGCCAACCAGGCGTTTCCGAGAAAGGCCGCGAGCGAGTGGGTCAGGGCGATGAACATTTGCAGGTTCAATGGCGGCGCGTCGTGAAAGGAGCGCGCTAACTCCGCGGTCGCTTCTTGCGCCGTTGCGGCCAACGCCCGGTCGTACGGCTCGCAGGCGGCGTCAAAGAGCCTGCGCGCAAGGCCGGAAAGGCGCTCGCATCGGTCCGCGGGGACGTCCGCCGCGATTCCCGCTACCCGTAGCGACCAGGGCCTGGCATACTGCTCCACCAGGTCCACGGGCCGGCCAGTAGGAAGCGCGGAGGCCATGAGGTCCGCCAGTTGGACGAATCGCTCTTCCAGTTCCTGAAGCCTGGCCGGCGCCAAAGCGCGGAGGGCCTGCGCGCGAAATTCCGCGTGGATGGCACTGTCGACGGGTACCGCCGGCGTAGTGGAGCCCGCCGACACGGGAATCAGGCGCGCTTCTCGAAGTGCCGCCGCCACATCCCGATAGCGGCTCAGCGTCCAGGCGTTGAGCCGGGGATCGAAGCGAGGGTCCGCGGGCGATTCGGTTTCCCAGGCGCCCATTAGGGCTGGAGGGTCACGGTGGCCTTTCCCGCGGGACCGGAATAAATCAGTTCCACCGATTTGAGCTGCTCGTTCCTGCCGTGATACAAGAAGAAAAGCAGACCGGCTACCGGCAGGGCGCGGTCTCCTTCCGGCAGCGCGGCTTTTTGGACTTTCACCTGCATGGTATGCACCAGCGGCATGGGCATCTTGGGAGGCGTGGGCGGCGGATCCCCCGGCTGGCCGCCGCTGTCGCCACCTGTGGACAGGCCGCCGCTTTTCGGCTTGGGAGCTTCCGGCGGCTGCCAATCGGGATCCTTGAGATTCGCCAGCACCATGCCGTAGGGAAGGCTGGGCAGAGGCTTCTTGCCGTTGATGCGAAGCGAAAAATTCTCGATGGAGAGCTTGGTTCGCTCCTCCGGCGCCCCGAACAGGCCGGTTTCCACCACCACGTAGTCCTCAGTGGAGAATTCCCCTTGAGGCGTGGGCACGCCGTGTCTCATGAACTCGGCCCCAATGGTCAAGGCGCCGGCTTTGGCTTGCGCCTGATAATCGGTGGGGTGGGCTCTCGGGGGCAGGCCCTTCGATTCGTTGGCGGCTGGCGCCAGAGTGGCAGGGGTTGGCTCTTGTGCGCACAGGCACAGGGCAATCGGCCAGAGACTGTTTCTCAACACACGGGAAACTCGCATACTAGTTTCCAAGTTAGCATGACCGGGTCCAGCGGGCGCGCCTGGGTGCGTAACCGGTGAACGCTCTCTAACGGTCGCGTCTGTGACTAATTGCAAGCACGCGGGCACACGTTACCCTGTGCCACGAAATCCCCAGATCGGTTAAGCACGTAACCGGCTAATCCCGGAGCGGGAGAAGCTGAGAGGCGGACCGGGCGGTTGAGCCCATTCAGAGGCACTCGCAAACACAGAACTCCTGATGTCGTGGAATTTGCAGGGAGCCCGCAGGTGGGGCAGGCGGTGCTCGCCTGCCCTCCATCCTATTCGAGCAGCGGGCCCAAATTCAGCGCGGGCGGGCAGGCGGCGCCGCCTGGCGGCGCCGCCCGCCCCACCTGCGAAGCTCTCGCCAGGAGTTCTGAAACAAGTGCCGTCAAATGAAGACCTTTCTTTTCCAGTTAATTTTTTCTCAAATCGGGTCGGCACTTGATCGGGATCTTCGGGCGCCCTCCCACCAAAATAAGGAGGGACTAGCCGGTTAATAAGCACCCGCGCGCCTGCCGCGGCCCGCCGTGCGCGGGGATGCCACAGGATTGCCTGCCCCACAACTAATGCAGAATCCCAGTTGTGGGAAAAGTATGCGGCATTAAGCGCAAGGGTCCGGTTACTGACTGGACGCTTTCGCATTGCGGTCCTCCGCGACCCTCACGCGCGGCATCAGCATAGGGAAAAGGGCTGCGTGAACTTCAAGATCCGTCCCAGCCGCAGTTTCCAATTCGGATCGGATGCTCGCCGGCCTTGTTGGCGGGCCAGAGATCCAGTAAAGACAACCTTACTGAACAGGCCAGACACCACCGAGGTATAGGGCGGTTCTTTGGAGAGGCAGAAATACTTTTGCCAGTTCGAAACGCATCCATGTTGGGCACCCCAGATTATCCGTCGGAAATTTGCAGCCTTCAGAACTCCTTCTGCCTAAGCCGGTTACGGCGTGCCACTCACAGTTCGAGAATTGCGCGTGCTACTGCGAAAGTTCGAAACGTGTCCGACGGGGAGCCACATCGTTCGCGTACCAACTCACCACGCCCATTGTCTTGGCAGCAGCGCCAGCCGCGACCATTGCCCGTATCCGCCACATTCCGCAGGTTTTCGCGCTCCGGGCAGTCTCTCCAGTTGGAAACGAGGCGGCGCGGGGGTGCAAACTCAACCCGAGGGTTGAGGCCGAACGTTTTCTCGTACCAATTCTCCCGTTTCTTCGGTTGACAGGTTGCCTTGTTGATGAGGCGTTGGACAAGGCGCACCGGATGTTCCAAAAGCGAACCTAGGACAAACCGGAAGCAATCCACAGGAGCGATAAGTCGCCATCTCGTACCCCTGCTTTTCGTCCGGCGCAAATAAGAACGCGGCGATTGCCTTGCAGGTCTAAGGGCCGCAAGACGGCCTTCTTCGTGAAAGGCGCGGGCGAGTTGACGCCATCGCGACGCAGAGGTGAGGCGCGCCCTGGGGTATGCGCCGCCCCGACGCGGTCAGGCTCCTGCCCTCGCGCGGTATACTGAAGTTTCCGTGCAAGACTTCATTCGGATTCGGGGTGCGCGAGTCCACAATCTCAAGAACATTTCGCTTTCCCTTCCCCATAATCAACTCACCGTGGTGACAGGTGTCTCGGGCTCGGGAAAATCGTCGCTGGCCTTCGACACCATCTACGCGGNNCGCCAATTCCTGGAGCGCATGGAAAAGCCCGAGGTGGACGACATCGATGGCATCGCGCCGGCGGTGGCCATCCGGCAGAAAAATACCACGCGGAATCCGCGCTCCACCGTCGCCACGTCCACCGAATGCTACGATTTTCTCCGCCTCCTGTATGCCCGCGTGGGCCAGACGTTTTGCCCCNNTGCGGCACGCGCGTCCGCAAGGACACCGTCGACGAAGTGGCCGCGCGGCTGATCGAATTGCCGGCCGGGTCGCGCTGGTACGCCTTGTTTCCCTGCGGCGAACATGCCAGCGTGCAGGCGCTGAGNNGTCGACTTCTCGCATCCCGTGTTTCTGCTGGTGGATCGGCTTGCCATCGGGCCCGATCTGCACCAGCGCCTGGTCGACACCGTCGAGACCTGCTATCGCGAAGCCGGTGAGGTGATTTTTGAGAGCGCCGCGGGCGACCGGCAAGTGCGCTTCAACGAGAAGTTCCAGTGCAAGACGTGCGGCCTGGAGTTTACCGTTCCCGAGCCCATCCTCTTCAGCTTCAATTCGCCCTTCGGCGCCTGCCCGCGATGCCAGGGCTTCGGCAATACCATCGATTTCGACATGGACCGCGTGATTCCCGACCGCACCCTGTCGCTCGCCGATGGGGCCGTGGACCCGTGGACCAAGCCCAAGTACCGCTCCTGGCTGGCCAATTTTCAGAAGCACGCCAATGGCGCCGTCCGCCTGCGCACGCCCTTCTGCGAGCTGGCCGAAAGCGAGCGCGAGACCGTCGACGCCTTCATCCGGCGCTTCTTCGACCACCTGGAAAGCAAGAAGTACAAGCTGCACGTGCGTGTCTTCCTGAGCCGCTATCGCGGCTATGCTCTGTGCCCCGAGTGCAAGGGCGCGCGCCTGCGCAAAGAAGCGCTCTACGTGCGCGTGGGCGGGAAGAACCTGGCCGAAATCGTGCGCATGAACATCGCCGAGGCGTACGAGTTTTTCGGCGCCCTGGCGCTCAGTTCCGAAGAGACCGCCATCGCCGACAAGATCCTGGTGGAGATCCGCCAGCGTTTGAAATTTCTCAACGACGTGGGGCTCGATTACCTGACGCTCGACCGCCTCTCTGCCACGCTCTCCGGCGGCGAGGCGCAGCGCATCCAACTGGCCACCAGTCTGGGCTCGCGCCTGGTGGGCGCCTGCTACGTGCTCGACGAGCCTTCCATCGGGCTGCACACCCGCGACACCGGGCGCCTGATCCGCATCCTCGAAGAATTGCGCGAGCTCGGCAACACCATTGTGGTGGTGGAGCACGACCCCGACGTGATGCGCGCCGCCGACCACATCGTGGACCTCGGTCCGGGAGCCGGCGAGCACGGCGGCAACATTGTCTTCCAAGGGCCGCTGGATGCCATGGCGAAGTCCGGCTCGCTGACGGCGCGGTACCTGTCGGGCGAGCTGCGCGTCTCCTCCAAGAGTGAGCGGCGGCCCGTGGATCCCCGGCGCGTGTTGCGGGTGATCGGAGCGCACACCCACAACCTCAAGAATATCGACGTGGAGATTCCGCTCGGCATGATGGTGGCCGTCACGGGAGTCTCCGGCTCGGGCAAATCGACGCTGGTGCACGATGTGCTTTTCCGTTCCCTGGAAACGCTGCACAAAGCACGGGACACGGAGACGGAATCGGCCGCCGACGTAGTGGATGCCGAAATGACGGCGGCGCCGCGGCTGGCGTGCCGGAAGATCGAAGGCGCGGACCGCCTCACCAGCACGGTGATGATCGACCAATCGCCCATCGGGCGGACTCCCCGCTCCAATCCGGTTACCTATATTAAGGCGTTCGACCTGATCCGCGGGCTGTTCGCCTCCACCCGCGAAGCCGAGAAGCGCGGCTACACCGCCGGCCACTTTTCCTTCAACGTTCCGGGAGGCCGCTGCGAGGTCTGCCAGGGCGACGGCACGGTGACCGTGGAGATGCAGTTTCTGGCGGATGTGGAGCTGATCTGCGAGGAGTGCAAGGGCACGCGCTACAAAAGCGGCGTCCTGGAGGTCCGCTACAACGGCCTGAATATTCATGAGGTGCTGCAGCTCACGGTGGCCGAGGCCATGGTCTTCTTCCATGCCGCGCCGCGGCTGGTGCACAAGTTGAAGGTGCTGGACGATGTGGGGTTGGGCTACCTGCGGCTGGGGCAATCGGCCACCACGCTGTCCGGCGGCGAAGCGCAGCGCGTCAAACTCGCGTCGCACCTGGCGCTGGCCACTTGCGTGGGGACGCTATTCATTTTCGACGAGCCGACCACCGGACTGCACTTCGACGATATCGCCAAACTGCTGGCGGCGTTTGAGCGGCTGATCGAGAACGGCGGGAGCCTGATCGTCATCGAGCACAATCTCGACGTGATCAAGGCTGCCGACTGGGTGATCGATCTGGGTCCCGATGGAGGCTGGCGAGGCGGCCGGGTGGTGGCCGCGGGGACGCCGGAGACGGTGGCGGGCGTGGCGGAGTCGTACACCGGCCATTACCTGCGGGGCCTGTTGGAGCGCTAAAATCTACTTGGAGGTCCGATGAGGTCCATTCTGTTGCTCGCCTTTTTGTCGGTCCCAATGGCGGCGGCGCCGGGGCTGGAAATCGTCAAACCGGTCATCGCCCAATCGGATGGCGGCGACGCGCTTCCCGCGGGATTCAAGCATGGAGCGGGGGAGACGATGTTCTTCTCATGTAACATCTCCGGCTTCACCAAGTCACCCGAAGAGCTAATTAATCTGACTTATTCGGTGCAGGCCTTCGACCCCAAGGGCGTACCGGTGGCGGAGATCTATAAGGGGGAAGCCAAGGAAGAGGTGGGCCCGCAGGATAAGAACTGGCTGCCCAGGGTTGAAACGCAAATAGTGCTGCCGGATATCTTACGGCCGGGTAGTTACAAGATCGTAGTCAAGGTTGAGGATCTGCTGGCTAAGGCATCCGCCGATCTTACCGTGCCTTTTGACATAGCCGGCCGCGACGTCACACCCAGTCCCACGCTGGTTGCCAGGGATTTCCAGTGGTACCACAATGAAGAAGACGCGCGGCCTATGAGCCAGCCTATTTATCATGCCGGCGATAACATGTGGATGAAGTTCAGTATGACCGGTTTCAAGTATGGCCAGAACAACAAGGTGGACGTCAGCTATGTGGCGTCGCTGGTGCTGGAAAGCGGCAAGACCATCTGGACCCAGCCGGAACCGGCCACGGAGCAGAGCGAAGCGTTCTATCCCAAACCGTATGTAACCGGAGAGTTCGGCATCTCTTTGCAGAAGGATTTCAAGCCCGGAACTTATACCATGGCGGTAGCGGTGAAAGACGCTATCGGCAAGCAGACTTACCAGGGTAAGTTTCAATTCATCGTGCAGTAATAACGCTCCCTCACGGTCGCGGCTCGGTATGAAGTCTTTCTTTCCGAGCCGCGACCGTGAGGGAGCGTTAGTCCCCATTTTTCCGGGCCACCCGGAATTGCGGGGCCGCAACCGCTCCGCCGCTCGCTTAGAAACGCTCCGAACCGCGCCCGCAATTTCAGCCTGGCGGGGAAAATGGGCTGANNGGTGCTCGCCTGCCCGCCCGCACTGCATTAGGCCCGCTGCTCGAATAGGATCGACGGCAGGCGAGCACCGCCTGCCCCACCTGCGGGCTCACTGCAAATTCCACGACATCAGGAGTTCTGCCCCCTATGCCCGCTCCGCCGCGATGCCCGCGTGCGCCAGCGCCGCCTCGACTTCCGCGGGACGCATGCGCGTGGCGTCGTATTCCACCATCAGGCTGCCGGCGCCCAGCTTCACCTTCTGAATCCCGTAGATGGCGCTGGCATCGGAGAGCTTCTCCATCATGGCGTCGTCGAGCGGTTGCCGCAGGCGGAAATTTATCTGTATCCTGGTCATAAAATCTTAGGATCGCACAGCCGGGGCCATTACTCCGGCAAATCCGCTTCGCCTTGCAGTTCCGCCAGCAACTGCTCTCCCAGCGCACGGTAGCCGGCGTCGAACTCGGCATCCGACTCGGGCGGCATGTGCGCCGCGATCCACGCCTGCAAGACTTCGGTGACGGGCTTGGCCACGGCCTCCTCGGCTCCGGGTTCGAAACGGAGCGGGATCTCCGAGCGTTGGATGGCGGCGATCAGCAAATCCGGGAACTTCATGAAACCTCCGCATGGTGATTGACCGGTCCGCAGCCGTGTCCCAATCCGGGGTTGCTGCGGATGGCCTCGTGAATGAAACGTTTGGCCCGCGCCACCGCCTCGCCGAGCGCGACCCCGGCCGCCAGTCCGGCGGTGATGGCGGCGGAGTAGGTGCAGCCAGTGCCGTGCGTGTGGCGCGTCGCGATGCGCGGGGCGGGAAATTCGCGATACTCCGCTCCATCGAAAAGGACATCCGTGGAATCCGTCGCCAGATGTCCGCCCTTGATCAGCACCGCGCGCGCGCCCATGCCGTGAATCAGGCAGGCGGCACGGCGGACATCGTCCAGGTTCCTGATGGCGATCCCGGTGAGGGCTTCGGCCTCCGGCACATTGGGCATTGCCAGAGCGGCGTGCGGCAGGAGCAATTCGCGGACGGCGCGTACGGCTTCGTGCGGCAGCAACGGCAACCCATGCTTGCTCACCATCACCGGGTCAACCACCAGGGGAAAGGCGAAATTCGCGGCGGCGCCGGCTACCGCTTCCACCATTTCCACCGAGCCGAGCGCGCCGGTCTTGGCGGCGCCAGGCGGAATATCCTCCAGCACCGCGGCGATCTGGTCCAGCACCAGCCCCGGCGGCATCACCTCCACGCGCGACACCCGCACGCTATTCTGCACCGTCAGCAGCGTGATGACGGCCTCGCCGTAGGCGCCAAACTGGTGGAACGTTTTCAGGTCGGCCTGTATGCCCGCGCCGCCGCTGGGGTCCGATCCGGCGATGGTCAGGGCCACGGGCAAATGGCGCATACTCTAGCTTGGCTCGAAACGGCCCCTCGGCACAAGCGCGGGGGCGCCTACACGCGCTTGCTGACGGGGCGCCCTCCGGGCCCGCTCGACCGTTGCGAGCCACAAACGTAACCGAGCGGGTTCTGGCTGGATCGTCGGCATCGATGCGGGCGTAGCTGGTTTCTGTCGCGAAACTCAAGAAAATGGCAAGGACCGCTTGCTTGCGCGCGCGGCTCGAAAAACACCGCGATGATCCCACGAGATTTGTTACCGAGCTGCGACCGCCAGGGAGCGGTCTTGCCGTTACGAGTCGCAGTTTCATGGCAGAAAATGGCGAGGACCGCTTGCTTGCGCGCGCGGCTCGGAAAACACCGCGATGATCCCACGGGACTTGTTATTGAGCCGCGACCGCAAGGGAGCGGTGCTGCTCCGCCGCGCAGCAGTTTCGCGACAGAAACTAGCTGATAATATTCGGCGGCATGCATCGAACTGCAAGTGTACACCGATAGGTATGTGGTGTCGGGGGCCCGGTTCATCGCTCTGTAACCCTTCATTCACTGGCCGGCCATCGGGCTTCGATATACTGGGGACTCCCGCTTATGAAAAGACTGCTGCCCCTCTTATTGGCATGTACCGCATCCCTCGCCGCGGCCGGAAAGATCGTGGGTGGACCGTTCACGGTCAACGTGACTACGCGTTCCGCTACCGTGGTGTGGATTGTCCAGAGCGATGAGCTGATTCTGCGCCCGCCGGCCGGCGTGGAGGGGCGCTACTCGCCTTCTTTCCAGGTGGAGAAAACCACGTTGACCGGCCTGCAGCCGGGTACCCGTTACGATTACGAGCTGCCCGGGTATCCCGGCGTGAAGGGATCGTTCCGGACGGCCGCGGCGGTTGCCGCTCCCTATCGCTTCCTGGTCTATGGCGACACCCGCACCCGGCACGACGTACATCGTCACGTGGTGGACGCGATCCTCAAAGACGGCGTTCCGGACTTCGCCGTGCAAACCGGCGATCTGGTGGAGAACGGCGAGGACAACTCCCTGTGGCCAATCTATTTCGACATCGAGAAGGACCTGTTGCGGCAGACCGCGTTCTTTCCGGTTCTGGGCAACCACGAGAGGAACACGCGGGACTTCTACGAGTTCTTTCAGGCCATCACGCCCTATTACTCCTTCAACTGGGGAAACGCCCATTTCATGGCGATCAATAGCGACATCGCCAATGCGGCGGCCAGTAAACCCGCGCGCGATGCGTTTTGGGTCGAGCAAACCAAGTGGCTGGAGCAGGAGTTGGAAGGCAGCCAGAACGCGGAATACCGCATCGTGGTGGCGCATCATCCACCCTTTAGCGCCGTATCCAACCGCCAGGGTTCCAACCCGGAGATGCGGGCGCTGGTTCCCATGTTTGAGAAGTATCGCGTGTCGGTGGCCTTCTTCGGGCACGACCACAATTACCAGCGCAACCAGCAGAACGGGATCGAGTACGTCATCAGCGGCGGCGGTGGCGCGCCACTTTATGACGTGGCCAAACCGGATCCGGCCACATCCCAAAAGGCGGTCAGCGTGGAGAATTTTGTGACCGTCAGCGTCAACGGCAAGGTCATGAAGGTCCAGGCGAAAGGCCTGGACGGTAAACTTCTGGACGAATTCGAAATCCGCCACTAAATATCTGTGCGCGTTCGCACAATCGGCTCTTGCCGATAGTGGTATACTTCCAGCTTATGTCGATTCCCTAAGCCCTTTCCCGGGGAGCACCGTGGCTCCTCGCCTGCTACGCGCTACCCGCCCCGATGGCGGGTGCCACTTAAACAGTACAAGAATTCAGAAAAAAAGGAGATTCCTTGATTTGAGGAAACTATTGTCTGGAGGGCTTGTGATGTTTGGAGTAGTCTCGGCTCCGATGACCGTTTCGCCGCGCATGATGCCGGAGCCGCCCAAGCATGAATATCGTAGCGATCCCCGGCTCGCTCCTTTGCGCCAATTCTTCTCCAGGGCCGAGTGCCCGGCCGCCGAATACGCCGCCGATTTTCTAGCGGTTGCCGATGAATTCGCGTTGGACTGGAGGCTCCTCCCCAGTCTGTCGTTCCTTGAATCCACCGGTGGAAAGGCCAGTCACTACAATAATCTGTTCGGTTGGGATTCGGGACGAGCACACTTCGCCACCCCCAGCGCGGCCATCCGCTCCGTTGGATCCCAACTCGCCCAGTCCGCTCTCTACCGGTCAAAAACTCTGGACGAGATCCTCGCCACGTATAATCCGAATCGGAATTACGCGCAGAGAGTCAAATCCGTCATGCGACAGATCGCTACCGCTCAGTGAACCCTGAACGGAACTATTCGAGATGCTGCACCACCATGTACAGGCCACCGAAAAGCAATACGGAGACCAATACCACGACAGCGAAACGGACCAACCGTTCACTGGTTTTTACGGCCGGGCCGTCATCCTGCTTGATCCGGTCAGCGAGGGTATCGAACATGGAAACCTCCTATGATGCCGGTATAAACCCCTACCAGGGGATAGTTATTTAGATCAAGCTGTATGATTGTAGCCCGGATTTCGGTATCTTCCAAGAGCAATCTAGGAAAAGAAATCCGGTGTATTACGGCTTCGCCGCAGGCGGTCAGCGGTCATTTTTCAGCCGGGGTGCCGCGCGGCGCGCGGTCCATGGGAGGCTGAAACCGCGGATCGGGCTGACGAAGGATGGATAGCTTACGAGCAGTTCCCAGAAAGCCGGGGTCGGGTGGCCTGGGACGATGGCGAGACCTCCTGAGGTGGGGCAGGCAGTGCTCGCCTGCCGGTCGGCCCTCGCTGAACCAGGCCGGCTGCCCAAACAGAATAGCGGGCAGGCGAGCACCGCCTGCCCCACCTCGAGAGTCATCCCAAGTCAGACCAGGAATCAAGAACTTACGAGCAGCTTGCGGAGAGCATTCAACTTCTGAGCCCACACCCGCAGATGCGTTTGACTCCAGCGGCTGTTACGGCGAAGCTGCCTTGCGCCACAACCCATGAGGGGGCGCCGAAAAGGCACGCGAGAAATCTTCGCGGCTGGCAAAGATTCTTGAGTTTAGTAATACCAATCGAAGGGTGCGCGGCATTGGGCTACTCCTCGGAGGCAGACCGCTAGTGTAGTCCTGCACACGAAATGTCGTTCATCGCTGGAGTGTGTGGTGGGCTATTGCGGCACCGAGGTCAGACGCTCGTCGATCTCCATCCTCGCCGCCTCGGGCGACCCGCCAAACCACGCCGAAGCTCCGTTGGGCACGAACTCCAGCAGTTCCTCCCATTTCCAGTCCTTTTTGGGCGAAAACGCAGCGTAGCCAAGCGTGTCGACGAGCCTCCAACTCACCTGAAGCAGGGAGTCCAGACTGCAGACGCGGGAGAACGGCTCGTCGTGGTGCGCCGCAATCGCCGCCGCCAGCTCATCCGGGAAATCCCAATCGTGGGCCAGAAAGGCGCCCGCCATGGTGTGATCGATCTCGAAAAGGTCCTGTTCTGTCTGAAGCAGATCGAACCCGAAGTCGTTCGAGACTTCGAGCATGCGAGAGTACTCGTCGGGGTAGGCCGACATCAGACCCAACGTACCCAGATTGTGCAGCAACCCCGCCGTGTAGGCGCTCTCGCGTGCCACGCCGGAAACGCGCGCGATCTCTTCGGCGATCATCGCCGTGACCAGGCTGTGCACCCAGACCTTGCGGAGTGCCTCCTTGCTTACCGAGTGGCGCACCATGCGGTTTACGGAGACCAGGGTAGCGACCGTCTTGACGCGATCCAGCCCCACCACGATGATCGCCAGCGGAAGGCTCCGGACCTTGCGGCGCGAGCCCAGCAGCGCCGAATTAGCAAAACGGAGCAGCTCGGCGGCAAACGACGGGTCAAATTTGACCAGTCCAGTCAGTTCGTTGAGATTGGCGTCCGGCTGATTCACGAGGGACAGAATCCGTTGGGCGACAGCCGGAAACGGCGGCACCAGACGTAGAGCCCAGGGTGCCTGGGGACGGGCGAGTTGTTCGGTCATTCATTGCTCCCACTATAATATCGGCGTCCCGCCGCGGAACATAAGGGTACATTTTCAGCCTCCTACAGCCCTTCTTGCTGCCCGGTGGCCGTCCGAAATCCACCCCAAATAGCGGGGGCACCGTTGACAACCTCGGACAACTCGGCGTATATTTGCTAACATACTGATCTCTCAGTGGTTTCTGGTGATTTGGCGCATGGTCTCATTCATTCGATCGGCCGGGGTTGATGAAGCGCGCCTGCTCCCATGTTTGTTGAGCCAGCCGCAACCTCTCCCGCTCCGGCGTTATATGGTGAGTCAGTGACTGGCGGAGGCGTAATGGCCGTAGAACCTAACAATAACCAAGTGGACGAGGAAGTCCCCAACAACTACGAGAACCTTCTCGACGACTACAGCCATTTCGCGCCCCCTGCCGCGGATGAAGTCCTGCAGGGAACGGTTCTCAGCATTACTGCCAAAGACGTGATCGTCGATTTTGGCTATAAGTCGGAAGGGTTGGTTCCGATCGAGCAGTTCCAGGGGCCCGGCGGCGAGGTGACCGTGCAGCCGGGAGACCCGGTCGATGTGATGATCGACCACGCCGGCGAACAGCCCGAAGGGTACGTCCTGCTCTCACATACGCGCGCGGCGCGCCTGCGCATCTGGGACAACCTGGAGAAGGCCTACCAGGAACAACTGGTGATTTCCGGCCGCGTGCTGGGGCGCGTCAAGGGCGGGCTGGCGGTGGATGTGGGAATCAAAGCCTTCATGCCCGGCTCGCAGGCCGACCCGCGCCCGGTCCACAATCTCGATTCCCTGGTGGGCCAGGATATCCCCGTCAAGATCATCAAGCTGAATCGCCGCCGCGGCAATGTGGTGGTCTCGCGCAAGACCGCCGTGGAGGAAGAGATCACGGTCCGCAAAACCGCCACCCTGGAACATCTGGCGGAAGGATCGGTGGTCACCGGCACGGTCAAGAACCTCACCGAATACGGCGCATTCATCGATCTGGGCGGCATCGACGGTCTTCTGCATGTCACGGACATCTCCTATGGCCGCGTGACGCACCCCTCGGAAATGCTCCACGTGGGCGAAGACATCACCGTCAAAGTGCTCAAGTTCGACCGTGCGAAGGAGCGCGTCTCGCTGGGCATCAAGCAACTCGGACCCGATCCCTGGGAGACGGTGGCGGAACGCTACCCGGTGAACACCAAGGTCATTGGGCGGGTGGTCAACGTGACCGATTATGGCGCCTTTGTGGAACTGGAGCCCGGCGTCGAAGGTCTCATCCACATCAGCGAAATGACCTGGTCGCGCCGCATGAAGCATCCGTCGAAAGTGGTGAAGCCGGGCGACCAGGTGGAAGCCGTGATCCTCGAAGTACATTCCCGCGACCGGCGGATTTCCCTCGGCCTGAAACAACTGGAGCCCAACCCCTGGACCACCATCGACACGCGCTACAGCGTGGGCTCGGTGGTGGAAGGCCGGGTGCGCAATATGACCGATTTCGGCGCCTTCATCGAGATCGAAGAAGGCATCGACGGGCTGGTTCACGTGTCCGACCTTTCCTGGACCAAGCGCGTGAAACACCCGTCGGAGATCTTGAAAAAAGGCCAGACGGTGCAAGCCGTGATTCTGAATATCGACTCCGCCTCGCATCGTCTTTCGCTCGGTATCAAGCAACTCCAGCCGGACGCCTGGGAAAGCTATTTCCAGGCCCACCAGGTGGGCGATACGGTCCACGGGCGGGTGTGCCGCCTGGCCAGTTTCGGCGCTTTTGTGGAGCTCGCGGAAGGCGTGGAAGGGCTGTGCCATTTTTCCGAAGTGCCGGGCTATTCGGGCCGGCGCGGGCACGAAGAGCCGCCCCTTTCGGTGGGCCAGGAATGCGATTTCAAGATCATCAAGATGAGCGAGGCTGAAAAGAAAGTGGGCCTCAGTCTTCGTGCCGCGGCCGATGACGAAGAGAAGAACCGTTTGGAAGACTACCAGCGCCAGGCGGCGGCGGCCACCACCACGATTGAAGAAGTAATGAGTCTCAAAGACCGGAACCCCGAGTGACTTGCAAATTTCTGATTTTCAAGCGATACTGCGGTTTCGTAACCTAATGACACCGAGGAGAACGCGATGACGAAGGCCGATCTGATTGAAGAAGTCTCCAGAGTGGTTGAGATGACCCGGAAGGAATCCGAAGTCATCGTGGAGGCCATTTTCGACAGTATCGTGCGATCCTTGCGCACCGGCGACAAGATCGAAATCCGCGGATTCGGCAGTTTCCGCACGCGCCAGAGGCAGCCCCGTATCGGCCGCAACCCGAAAACGGGAGCGCGAGTCGAAGTACCGGCCAAGAAGATCCCGTATTTCAAACCGAGCAAGGAACTCAAGGACGTAGTCAACAATTCCGCCGTGCCCGCCGTGTCGGCGACGCCTGCGCCGGCTACACCCGATCCGGTACCGAACGCCTGACACCGCTGGGGCAGACGCCCCCTTCATCAGGGACAGCATGGATTATCTTTGGACCCCTTGGCGCTATCGGTATGTCACCCAGGCGGAAGATTCCGGTGTGTGCGTTTTCTGTGCCGCGGCGCAATCCGCGGATGACGCCCGGATGCTGGTGGTGCATCGCGGCGCGCACAATCTGGTCATCCTCAACCGCTATCCATACTGCAGCGGGCACGTGATGGTGGTGCCCTACCAGCACGCGGCCACCATGGTGGAGTTAGCCGGCGAAACGTTGACGGAACTGATTCACCTGGCGCGCGAATGCGAGAAGCATTTGCGGGCGGCGTACCGGCCCGATGGTTTGAACCTGGGCATGAATCTGGGCAAGAGCGCCGGGGCGGGCATCGCCGGCCATCTGCATCTGCACGTGCTGCCGCGCTGGACCGGCGACACCAATTTCATGACCGTGGTGGGAGAGACACGCGTGGTGCCGGAATCGCTGGAAGTCACCTGGGAGAAACTGCGCGCGGCGTTTGCGCAGCAGTGAACGGCGCTGAGTTCCTCAGAAACGAAAGCCAAAGTCGCCGGTGAGCGAAACCCACTCTTCCGTCGGGCGGCCGCCGTCGCGCGAGAAACGTACCGTGGGGCCGATCCAGAATCGACGACGCCGATCGATGGCCACGCGGCCGCCCCCGTTGACTTGCAAAAGCCATCTGGGCGACTGGTATCCCAGCACCGTCAACTCGATGTCGGAACTCCAGAGGTGGGCTGCCCCCACTCCGCCAAATAACTCCATGCGGCCTTGCCTGAGCGGCACGATCCCGCGAACGCCCATAGAGAGCAGCGTCACCCGCTCCATGTATGTCTGGCGCTCGTATTCGCCGAAGTAATTCACATTCGGGAGCATGTTGACCACGCCGACTTCCGGCGCCAGATACTTGAACAGGCGAAATTCGTAACTTGCGGAGAACGCCGCACCGTTGGAAATCCCGTCGGTACGATAGCCACCGGAAGGGAATCCGCCGCCGGCGCCGATCATGACAGTATTGCGGCCCGCGTCCTGACTGAAGACCGCCAACGTGACAGAGGCCGCGAGTAACAGCAATCTAAACTTGTGCATCCATGCCGTGCAATAGCAGGCTTGCTGCCAAAGTTCTGATGCTGATTCCAAACGGGGCGCGCAGCAGACCTCCGCGCGCACCGAGGCGGAAGGCCACGGGA
>PLRZ01000249.1 GCA_003164075.1 Bryobacterales bacterium
AGCGGGCCTAATTCGGCGCGGGCGGCCAGGCGAGCACCGCCTGCCCCACCTTCGGGCTCACTACAAATTCCACGAGATCAGGAGTTCTGACCATGGGGGCGAATTTCGAAGTGCCGAACCGATGCTTGGATCAGGGCGGGAAACTGCCAGGTTTAGGACGGTAAACGGATTGCGAAAGACCTCTCCGTCCGGAAGGCTGTCCTCTTGTACGGCGTGGAGCGGCGCGTATAACCCATCTACTTCCAGCGAGAACCGCGATGCGAGTTGCATCTCCACAGTCAGGCCGCCTGCCAGCAGCCGCGACTCCGCCAGGGGGCTGGAAAACTCTCCCGCATGGAAACCGCCGATAACATTGGCGCCCGCCACCAGACCCAACCAGAGTTTCCGTCCCATCAGGCGGCGGGACGCCGTTTCGGTTCCATAGCTGACTTCGCCCAAGACTTCCACCTGGTCCGAATGGGTCGCCCGTAGCGGGTACCTGCCGTCAAACTCCCACCGGGTGTACCGCACTACCGGCGCGAACTGCAAGCTTTCCCCAATTCATGGCGACGCTCAATCCCGCGCTAACGCCGTAATGCGAAGGCTCCACTGCCAGCGGCTCCTGCCAGGTACGGAACGGCGGGCCGGGTTTCACAAACGGCCGGAACCGCGAGCCACCGCGAGCCCCCGGTCTGGGGGGTCCGCCGGCGAATAGACTGGTGACCACTTGAGTCGACTGCAAATCGCGATGGAGAGCATTCACCTCCACGGAGAAGCTTCGCGGCAGCGATACTTCCATCATCGGGTCCAGAATGAAACTGTGGGAGTGGGAATAAAACAGGACGTTGAGCTGGTACGGCGCCTGCCCCTCCTCGTCGATCGTGTAGGTGTCGTCGTTGGTGCGTAAATCGTGCGTCAGGTTCGTCCCGCCTACCAGGCCGAAACGTAGCTGCTGCGCGCGCGACGGCGCTCCCGCGATACCGCCAAAGCCAGCGACAACCGCCAGAATAGTCTTTCGACGTGCGAGCATCGGATCCATAAAGCAAGCCGGACGCCACAAGTCTGGGTCTTCACTATCAATGTTTCAACCGCTTCGGATCTGTGATTGGTCCGCCACACTCTCGCTTGCCGGCCACCAGCCGTTAGCAGAGCGCAGCCATCAAAGCGCCGCGAGCCGTGGAATTCAGCGGGTCAGCGGACAAGCGCACTTCCGACAGCCGCACCGGGAAGTCCTGCGCCTTCAGCGCCGCCGAGAAATGCTCCAGGAAACCCTTTGGCATGACCGTGCCGCCGCTCAGCACCAGTGGAATTGCCTGGTCCAGTTTGGGCAGGCGCTGGGTCGCCGAAATGTGAGAACGCAAGGCACTCGTCAGGTTGGTGATCATCTCCTGGTAGTAAACCGTCAGCGCATTGGCGGTCCGGTCGCTGGTGAGACCGTTCAGGCGGAAGGTGTTTTCCTTGAGTACCCGCAAACGCGTGGCCAGTTCGCCGGTGACCGCCGCAGCCTGGTTGTCGATGAAGTCCCCGGCCTTGGGCACGGCAAAAGTGAGCACCGGCACCGATAGCACCGCCAGGCACGCATTGCATAATCCGCTGCCGCAGGAAACTCCGATGCCGGTGAAGTTGGAGGTCCCGAGTTCGCCGAAGACCACCGCCAGACCCTCCTGAATGGGCGTGGGCGCATAGCCCAGTTCGCTCAGAATCAGGTTCATCGACGCCTCATGGTAGGCGTTGCCGCCGTCCCCCTGATCGCTGGCCGCCGGCATACTGAAATACACTTTCTGACCGTCGGCAGCGGCCCGTCCGAGCAGCTTGCCGATGATCCTGCGGAGCACGGAAAGACTGTGTGGTTCGTGAGGATTTAGCACGCCGTTCGCCATCGGCCGGCGGGTTTCCACATGAAACACTTCGGCGAATTTCTGGGCATCGTTCCCGGCCACTACGATGTCCTGCCCCTGCACCTCGTGGAACACGTTTTCCCGCTGTAGGAGGCTCTCCGCCAGTTTCGAATACGGTATCGTCAGAAAGGCATTGAGCTGCGAGTCGTAGAGATATTTCTTGTCCCCGTTGCGCGCCACCACGATCCGGCTGGTCCCGATATCCAGGCCCAGCGACTGCGTATACACTGCTTCTTCGGTGTGATTCATCTTCTCGTCTCCTAATCCTTACTCGAACGGCAGAGAGTCTTCTTTTTGAAGCTTCTCGGAAAAGCGCCTAAGTCTATGAATATCGTTTTGTTCCAATGGCCGGTCACGGCTTGTCAGCCGAATGCACGCGGACAGGAGGAAAACCATCACGCAGGTTGTTGCCACTAGCACCGCTCTACCTCCTTGCTACGTTCACTCGTTCCAGCACGGCTGTCAGGCTGTTGGCGCCCGAGCTATTCCCTTGCGGCACGCAAAGCGTGGCAGCCTCGGTGATACGCTGCGATTCCTGGAGCTTGCGTTTCTGCCAGTCGCGGAATTCGTCCTGCTCATGCGCCACCTGGTCCGAATTGGCCTGAATCCGCGACATGTACTGGCTGGTCAAGCGCTCCATTTCGGCATGCAGCTTGTTGTTTTCTTCCGCTTTGGCGGCCTCGAACGTCTTGATCTGCTCCTGCCGCCTCTCCTCGTACTCGTCCAGCGCCCGATTGCGCGCCACGGCATCCTGCAGCAGGTCGCCGATTTCGGCGCCGGCCGCTTCCAACGCCATCATCAGGGAATTCCGTTTGGCATCCGGCGTCATTTCGGCCAAATGCCGGTTATTGAGCATCTCCGCGACCTTGAGGATGGTGTAGCTTTTGGCCGGGGCCTTGACCCCGGCGGTGGCGTAAACCTCCTCGAAAGAATCCAGTACGGGAGCAACCGTTTTAGCCATGCCGGCAACGCCGTTGCCGGGTTTGTCAGACTCGCGTTGCAGGGCGGAGGACAGCTTCACCACGCCCGATGGGTGAACCGCGGAGCCGTTCCGGACTGTTATAGGTGTCTCGTTTTCGGTAGAGAACTGGAACATTCGTTTGAACATATGTGACCTCTCACACTTTCGCCTTGATCCAAGAGCTGCCTGTCAGTGCTGGCCCCCTTTGCACTTTGGTAGTACCTCCAGGGGCACGTTTGTCTCACAGAACTTCAGATCGGAGGATTCGCCAGAAAACCTTAGAACTGTTTGCCCGCAAATGTACTTCTTTTTTGTGCTAAGGTCCGGCGCGTATTCCGCCGATATCAAACCCAGGTATGAGTAGCCGACAACCAACTCAAGCCTGCGCAAAGCCGTGGGTCGAATGGTTTGCCAACCGAATCGACGATCCGGTGGCACGCTTGAAATTCTTGCATTCCATAACGCCTCTGGCCCCCGCGCGGCGCCAGCGCTCGATTTGGCGCTTTGGCCTGACAGCGGTTTTGCTTTTGGCGATTTTGAGTTCGTTTTTCATCATCCGCGCCTCGGCCCGCGTCAAAACCGTGGTAGCGGCCACGCCCCGAGCGCCGGTCCACGAGGTGCAGAAGCCCCCGGAGCCGCAGGTGTGGGTAGTGGAGAAGTCCATGGACTCAGAGACTTACAGCAACGGCTTGCGCATCGACACGCGCTTCGAAGTCGCCAACCATGCGCGCTCCTATCTGGTATTCCCGGTGGATCGACCGGACAATAGCGTCGGCGTGCGCCACAACCAGCCCGCCGGAATCGTTTTCCATACCACCGAGAGCCGCCAGATTCCTTTTGAGGCCACCGCGAATGGCGCCCTGAAACAGATTGGCGAGTCTCTGATCGATTTTGTCCGCCGCAGGCACGCCTATCATTACCTAATCGACCGGTTCGGGCGGGTTTACCGCATTGTGCCCGAAAGCGACGCCGCCAATCATGCCGGATACTCTGTCTGGTCCGACGACGCCTGGTTCTACTTGAACCTGAACGAGAGCTTCCTGGGAGTTTCGTTCGAGGCCCAGACCGAGCCGGGACAGATGGACGCCACCGTCAGCGCGGCGCAGATCCATTCGGCCGTCATGTTGACCGAAATGCTCCGCGACCGTTACGGTATACCCTCGATCGATTGCGTGACCCACGCCCAGGTATCGGTCAACCCGGAGAATATGCGGGGCGGCTATCACACCGACTGGGCGTCGAGTTTCCCGTTTGCGCAGTTGGGCTTGCCGGACAATTACGGCCGCCCTCTGCCGGCTTTGACGGCCTTTGGTTTCGAATATGACGCCACTTTCCTCCGTTGGGCCGGCACGCGGTTGTCGGCCGAGGTGGAACAGGCGGAACAGGATCTCGACCGGAATGCCGCGGCCTCCGGGTTGACGCCCGCGTCCTTAAAGAAGATACTCCAACGGCGCTATCGTGCCCGTCTGGCCGAGGTTCGGCGCCTGAATGGCGGCAGCGAGGCCTCGGAGGGGCCTGCGGTAGCCGGTCAAACGCGCTAGGCAATCTCGAGCGGAAAACACTTGGATAGTTGGGGAGGCCGACACCCTCAGAACTCCTGAGGTCGCCCCGCAATTTCAGCCTGGCGGGGAAAATGGGCTGAGCCATTGCTTTCGATGGCTCACTGCAAATTCCACGACATCAGGAGTTCTGACCCTGTACCATTGAGTTGATTTCGGCCGCTCGTTAGGAGCGCCGAGGATACCGAGCGCAATCAATCGCCGGACCAGGCGTTGCACCCCAACGGGCTGTTCGTGAGGCACGTCCGGGTTTGCGCCAGGGCGGCCGAGCGCCAGTACAGGGACTGACGAAGCATCACGGCAGGCCGGGCCCAGCGGACCCAGGCCCCGCCAAGCCCGGCCGAAACGAGCTGCAGTCTGAAAGGCAGTCTCAAAGGC
>PLRZ01000539.1:0-6042 GCA_003164075.1 Bryobacterales bacterium
AAATGGGCTGAGCCATTCCTTTCGACGGCGAGAGCTTCGCAGGTGGGGCAGGCGGTGCCGCCTGCCCGCCCGCGCTGAATTTGGGACCACGGCTCGAATAGGATCGAGCGAAGGCGAGCACCGCCTGCCCCACCTGCGGGCTCCCTGCAAATTCCACGACATCGGGAGTTCTGGAATTGCGCCGCAAAGTACCAGAATGGCCACGCGGGCCTGGTACCCGACCGTTACTATTGGCCCTATTACGAAAGTAAATATTGTGGTTAGATCAAGGCATGAACGTAGTCGATGTCGTGCTTTTGCTGCTGATGGCGGTCGCGGACATTTGCCTGATCGTGCATTTGCGCCGCCGGCGTGCGCGCTACATCCGCATGGATCGCATAACTCGCAGTCTGCAACTCCACATTCGCAGCGAGTTGACCCCGGAATCCGTGGTAGCGCCACGCAGTCGGCGGTCTCTTGAGCGGGCTAGCTGATCTGCTCCAACTCACCTTCCAGCAGCGCGACGTGCTCTTCCTCTTCGGCCGCCAGTTCCCCGCATAGATCTTTTTCCAACCCGGCGGGAAGGTCGGCGGCCAGCTTGCGGAAGTGATCGCGCGTGCGCCGCTCCATTTCGAGCGCCGCTTGATACAAGTCGCGAACCCCCGAGTCGCCGCCCACTTGAATGCCGCGAAACAGCCAGTTGGAAAGCAGCAGTTGCTCGTTTTGCGAAAGCTCCACTACTTCGCGATCCAGATGCGCGTGGTATTTCTCCTCCAACTCATGGAGGTGGTCCAGTTCCGCTTCATAGAGCCGCTCCAGCACCGCGCGCTGCTCGGGAGTCTTCGCCTGATCGCGCGCCAGCTTATAAAAGTGGAAGGAATTCAACTCGAACTGCACGGCATCGCGGATGGCCTGGAAGCGCATGGTGTCGCCCATGTCGCGCTGCGGAATCACTTCCAGCTCGCCGCCGNNGATCTCGTCTTCTTCCAGAACGCGGTGGCACTTGGGACAAGAGGATGGCATATCTATATTCTCCCTGCAATGGCCGGTTGCGGCGGTGTGTCCGGCTTAAGAATTCCCATGTATTCCAGCATTCCCTTGGCCGCGCGCTTTCCGGCGCCCATGGCCAGAATCACGGTAGCCGCGCCGGTCACAATATCGCCCCCCGCGAACACGCCGGGGACCGACGTCATTCCGCTCGCTTCGTTAATTTCGATGTATCCCCAGCGATTGGTCTTCAGTCCCTGGGTGGTCTGCGCGATGATCGGGTTCGCCGTCGTGCCCAACGCGTAAATCACCGTATCCACGTCGATCAAAAACTCCGAACCCGGCGAGGGCACCGGCCGCCGGCGTCCGGAAGCGTCCGGCTCGCCCAGCTCCATTTTCTGGCACCGCATCCCCGTCACCCAGCCCGAGGAATCGCCCAGAATTTCCACCGGGGCCGTCAGCCACATGAAATTCACACCCTCTTCGATGGCGTGCTCCAGTTCCTCGGCGCGCGCCGGCGATTCGCGCCGCGATCGCCGGTACACGCACGTTACCGATTCCGCGCCCATGCGCAGTGACACGCGGCAGGCGTCCATGGCGGTATTGCCCGCGCCCACCACGGCGACCCGCTTGCCCATGCCCACCGGTGTATCGTAGATGGGCTGGCGATAGCCGCGCATCAGGTTGACGCGCGTCAGAAATTCGTTGGCGCTGAAGACTCCGTTGAACGCCTCGCCGGGAATTTCGGCGAACTTGGGCGACCCGGCGCCGGTGCCCACAAACGCAGTGTCGTAACCCTTCTCGGTGAGCAATTGCGGGATGGTGAAAAGCTTGCCGATGATGCTGTCGAGCCGTATTTCGACGCCCATCTTCTTGAGGTTCTCGATTTCCGCGTCGATGATGATGTCCGGCAGACGGAATTCCGGAATGCCGTATTTCAGCACCCCGCCGGCCACGTGCAGCGCTTCGAAAACGGTCACCTTCACGCCGTGGCGCGCCAGTTCGCCGGCGCAGGCCAAGCCCGAAGGTCCCGAGCCGATGATCGCGGCTGTCTTCTGTGACGCGGCCGCCGGTTCGGGAATCTCTTCCCAGCCGCGCCCCATGGCGATGTCGGCCACAAACCGCTCCAGCCGCCCGATCGACACCGGTTTGAGCTTGGTCCCCACCACGCAAGTGCATTCGCACTGCGTCTCCTGCGGGCAGACGCGGCCGCACACCGCCGGCAGGGCGTTGGTCGATTTCAGAATCTGGTAAGACCGTTTGAAGTCCCTCTCCTGAATGGCGGCGATGAAGCCCGGGATATCGATGCCCACGGGGCAGCCCGGCACGCAGCGCGGCTTTTTGCAGCGCAGGCAGCGGTCGGCCTCATGCAGCGCGCCTTCCAGGTCGAGCCCCAACGCCACTTCCTTGAAATTGTGACGCCGCTCGCCGGCTGGCTGGTGCGGCATGGGGACGCGCTCGGGCGGGATGCTCTTGATGTTCTTGGGAAGGCGCGGACCGGGCGCCACTGCCACGGGCTCCGGAAGCGCGCAAGTGGAACACGGCTGCCCCTCATTGGCATCCACGGCTTTAAGGTTGGCCAGCTTGGTGGACTCGTCGCGGTAGCGGTCCATGGCGGCCTTCTCTTCGCGCTGGAAGCGTTTCTGGCGCAGAGAAAGCTCGTCGAAATTCACCAGGTGGCCGTCGAAATCGGCGCCATCCACGCAGGCGAATTTCATCTTCCCGCCGACCGTGACGCGGCACGATCCGCACATGCCGGTGCCATCCACCATGATGGAATTGAGACTCACCACGGTGGGGACGCCGAATGGCCGGGTGGTGTCGCAGCAGGCCTTCATCATGGGCAGAGGGCCGATGGCCACCACTTCGCGGATGTCTTTTTCGGTGGCCAGCACGTCGGCCAGTGCTTGCGAAACGAAGCCCTTGCGGCCGTAGCTGCCGTCGTCGGTAGTGACCAGGAGCTCGTCGCTATAGGCGCGGAATTCGTCTTCCCAGAACATCAGGTCGCGATTGCGGAAGCCCACGATGGAGATGGTGCGATTGCCGCGCAGCTTGTATTCCCTTAATTGAGGATAGATGGGCGCGACGCCCAATCCACCGCCCACCAGGACGACGGTGCCTTCCAGCTTGCGGATGTCGCTGGGCAATCCCAGGGGTCCGATGAAATCGAGGAGGGTATCTCCCTCGCGCAGGGTCATCATTTCAAACGTGGTTTTGCCCACGGCCTGGATCACCACGGTGACCGTGCCGTGATCGGCGTTAAAGTCCGCGACGGTGAGCGGGATACGTTCGCCATGCTCGTCGATACGGGCCATGATGAAGTGTCCGGGACGTGCGGCACGCGCCACATCGGGCGCTTTGACGTCCCAGAGGAAGGTCGTCGGACCGAATTGTTTTCTGCGAGTGATGAGAAACACCACACCCCCTGGAACGAATATAATAACAGAAATTAGGAAACAATACTCTTTTTATCCTGAATGGATGGCCGCAATTGAGGATAGCCGCCGGCAGCATTCTGTAAGTACACGGTTCCCAAAGAGTTACAGGCTCAAGCCGGCGGGTGCTTACACGGTATCGGGAGGCACGTCTCTGAACGACCGCTCCCTCGCGNNATCCCGAAACTGTTTAAGCACCCCAAGCCGACGACCTCTATCGCCTGATGACGCCCGGCCGGAAAGAGCGCCTCATCCACAACATCGCCTGCTCCATGAAGGGAGTGCCGGAGCGCATCCTCAAGCTGCGGATCGGGCACTTCTCGAAAGCCGGTCCGGAGTATGGGCGTCGCGTAAGAAGCGCGAGTGCGCCCGATGGGTGCTTTCCCGGCTGTCCGGCGGGCATCCATCGGGCCATCCTCACGGCTACCTCCGAGCAGCCGCGAAGTCGTTGCAGTACGACTGAATGACCTTGAGATCGAAGATGTCGGCGGAGTAATAGATGGAGCCTTCGGTTTCGGCACAGGAAATTTCGAGGCCCGCGCCGATGGGCGTGTCCCAGACGGAGAGCGATTTCGACGTGGGATCCACGCCAGAGCCGACAACGAACGATTTCGACCACGTCAGGTATTCTTCCGAACCCGCTGCCTGCTTGCCAAGCATCCCGATCTGTTCCACCTTGGGGAGCACTTGCGGAAAGATGCCGGCGAGTCTCGAATAATTCCGCGCTTTGCTCAGACAAGTAAAGAACTTACTCCAGGCCAAGCCGATCGAGATATTGACGTCCCACCCGCCGGTAGGCGTTCCGGTCAGTTGCTGGGCGGTTTCAACACCGGTGGCCAGCAGCACGGAGAGGGTGGCCGAGCCGCCGCCGCCCGCATTCCAACCGCCCTTTTTCAGGTGGGCCTCCACCAATACAAACGCGAGCTGCTGGGCATGGGTGTTCACCATGAAGCCGATGATGCCTTCCTTGCGTCCACCGCCCTGCGTCGGGACGACCACTTGTACGCCACCCTTTATGCCCAGCCCGACCCACGTATTCGCCCAATCGTACTTGGCCTCAAGCACCTTGCAGGCCACTTTTGGGCCTCGGGGTATGGAGCCTGGAGTGGTCAGGACCGGGCCTTCGAGCGCCAGGTAGCCGACGCCGACGACGCCAGGCTCCATGCCCCGCCCCCAGGGAAACGGGATGGTAACGATGGGTCTCTCGTCGTTATGGTCGAGGTGCAGGAAGCCATCCTCGTACCAGAAGTGCCCGGCGGCGGCGGGGATGAGTCGGCTGAAGGGTTTCACCTGGTCCCAGGAGCCTTGCAGTCCCCTGAGTTGATAGAAGGGAACGTTGGATGTCAGTTCCAGACGGGCGGCACCAACCCCGTCGGTTATGAAGAGGCGGATTGTGCTCATAGATTTGCCCGACAGTATACCAGCGCAGCCATGCGGATGCAGCATCTTTCGGACACGCTGCCTGGCGGGGAAAATGGGCTGAGCCATTCCTTTCGATGGCGCGAGCTTCTGCGGGCTCACTGCAAATTCCACGACATCAGGAGTTCTGAACTTCGCGGCAAGCGTCGTGCAGCGCGAGCGAGCAGGCGGCCCCACTACTTCCGATGGCCGAAAGTGTGGTCGCGCTTGCAGGGAATGGCTCCATTCAATTTCCCCGGCGGACAGGAATGCCGGGGGGGCTCAGTCCGATCCGTGCGTGGCGCCAATTCCCAGGTCTGTTAGTACAAAGTGAACGGTATTGAGCTTAGCCGTGGCCGAAGTACATCAGCCAACCCAGGCCGAATAGCGCCACGAAAAAGCACGCGAAAGTGTAAATGCCGTAGTGCAGGCGGTCGCGGTCGGTGCGCTTGGTCACTACGCCCAGCACCACCGAAGTGAACAGCGAGAACAGGAAAGCGGCCTCGAAATGCGACAAGGTCATTTTCATCAGTCTTTCCTCCGCACGGCGATCTCGAACGTGTCGACCATCGCCAGGATGTTCAGCAATCCGGCCGTGACCAGGAACTTGGTGCCGTAATCGTGGACCGCGCCGGCCATATCGACCTGGCTATATCCCAGCCATTGGCTCAAGAGGTAAAGAATGCCGGAAGCCAGGTCGCCGATGAATCCGCCGGTGTTGATCAGGGTGGTGAGGAAATCGCCCGATTCGGGCTGAAACATCGCCCCGCGCATCATCAATCCGCACGCGAACATGGAAGTAATGGCGGCCATCAAAAGGAGGCCGCGGCCGGTCTTTTTGAGAAGCAGATGCCCGCCGCCGGGAATCAGCCAGCTCAAGGCCAACGCCGGCGCCCACTCAGCCACCGGCGGTAGTGGCTGCTTCTGTTCTTTTTCCGTTGCCATTGGTTCTTTTTGAGTTTAGCAGACCGGCGGATACCGGGCCGCGGTGGCGGGACTGCCGCCACTCCGGAACCGGCTTCAGGCGTTCTTGCCGGTACGGCGGGGCTGCTTCTGTATGCCGGGGGTACTCCGGACTCGGATTTTTCGACGCTCCTTTCTGGCAACCGGTCTCGCCAGTTCAGCGGACCCCTGGACCCGTGCATACAGCATGGCCCCGGATGGCCCGGCTGCTGGTATTGAATCCACTCCCCGCGGCAGCGGCGCCCGCGCGAATTGAGGAACTCCTGATGTCGTGGAATTT
>PLRZ01000539.1:6084-20043 GCA_003164075.1 Bryobacterales bacterium
GGGGCGACATCAGGAGTTCTGAATTGAGGTTGTGGTGAACCGGATGGCGGAGCTGAAGCGGCTGTTACCGGCGCGGTGAGGGTCTATTGGCGGCCGGGCACTAAGATCCCGCCCCAGATCACCTGGTAGGCTTCCACCTGCTCATAGAGGTTTCTGCCGGCGCGCACGAAGACGCGCATATTGGGCTGGAGCTGGGCGGCTTCCACGGTATCGCCATTGTCCACGTAGCGGGTGTCCCGGCGGATGAGGAGCGTCTGTTCCCCGGCGCGCGTGCGCAACACCAGGCTCTGGCCGTTGAGCCTGGATACTACCCCCGCGAACGTCAGGCTTCCGGTTTGCGGGGCCCGTTCCAGCGCCGGGCGCGCGGCGCTCCGCAGTCGGCTGTCCGCCAGCGTCATGTGCACCACGGGAGTCGACACGCGGACGGTGCGCGCGTATGGCGCCAGCGATCCGGCTGCGGGCTCCGATTCCACGGCTACCTTGTCACCCGGCATGAGACGGTCCACGCCACCGGTCAGGGTTTCGCGTTCCACCAATGTTCGCGCATCGAATCGAAACCAATAGACCTGGTTGTCGGCCGCGCGGACGGCGAACTCGCCGGCAGGCACGTTGGCATCGCGTTCGAGCAGGACTCCGGACATCTCCGGCGGCGGAAACTGCGCCCCGGCGATGAGCGGCGCAAGCAGCAACAGGCAACACGCGCGCATGGCGTTCCCTAAACGGTACCACAGCCGGAAGCGCCGTCCCAGGGTCTAAGTTGCGATTCTGCCGCGCCGAGACTCCGAGATCCTGATGTCGTGGAATGAGAGTGATCTGTTCGAGTCCGGGCAAAGACATTATTGGCCACGGATNNGATAAACACGGATGAACACAGATAGAAAGACCAAAAAAGAAGGATTTTTCTTATCTGTGTTCATCCGTGTTCATCCGCGGCTAACTTTGTTTGTGCGGAGCGGTGGCTCAGTCCGATTCCTCGGCAGTTCCGGAATGCCGGTGGAAACAGAGTTGAGCCCCGATGCCGGCGGGACTCTTTTTTCGCGGCCTGGATTCTGTATTTGCGGCAATCCTGCTTGCAGCCGCTAAAGTATGCCCCACCAAGCATGCCGATTCCCCCTCAGTCTGAAAGCGCGGGCGACACTGTAAAGGTCCGCGCCTCGCGAAAGCGCAGGCCGCGTTTTTCGTGTTCCCCACCGCCCACGTGTCTGAGCAAACGCTGGCGCTAATCCGTTAATCTGGAAGCGGGAGGCAGGAACTATGGCGGGTCTCGATTGGTCGCAATGCCCCGCCGTGGAGAGCATCCCCGGCAAGCGTAGCGGTGCATGGGTGTTCAAGGATACCCGTATGCCGGTTTCAACCGTTTTTGAAAATCTCGAATCCGGCGCAAGTATCGAGGAAATTATGGAGTGGTTCGACGTGACGCGGGAACAAGTTGTGGCCCTGCTTGAATTCGCGGCCCGCAGTCTTGACGCTCCTCCTTCTGCTTCTGTGCCCGCCCCCGCTCAGATGGCCGATGCGCATTCTCTTTGACCATGGCACGCCGGCGCTGCTGATTCCGTTCCTCGAAGGCCACACCATCACGAAGGCGAAGGATGCCGGCTGGGAACGGCTGGTTAACGGCGACCTGTTGAGGGCCGCCGAGCAAGCCGGTTTCGATGTACTGTTGACGACCGACAAGGACAGGCGTCGCAGCAGAATTTGAAGAGCCGGTCAATTGCGATTGTGGTACCCGGAAACTCGCAGTGGAGGATCGTGCAGCGCTATGTCCGCAAGATAGCCGCCAGCGTGAACGCCGCGACGCCCGGCAGTGTTGCCGAGGTCGACATCCCTCTCAGATAAGGCGCTTTTGCCGCGGCACGTGAGGCAATCGATCCTTGAACGGCGCCATCCGGCAAGCGCAAATGAAACGCCCCCCACCCGGTGAAATCCGGTTAACCTAGTACGCTTCCGGGAGTTCAGGTTTGAGTTTCCGTGCGTGAACCGCCATAATGAAAGCCGCGGAGGGGTCCTAATGCGCAGTCTATGTCTCCTGTTGGCTGGTTGTATCGCCCTGCCTTGCCCGCCGGCGGCGTTCGCCCAGGAGCCGGCACATAAGTTGAACCTGGTGATCGTCGAGGGCGATGGCGCTATCAATAATATCCGGCAACGCACGGCGCGCGAACCCATCGTGCAGGTAGAGGACGAAAATCATAAGCCCGTGGCCGGCGCGGCAGTGCTCTTCCTGCTGCCCGAACACGGCGCCGGCGGCACTTTTGCCGATGGCTCCCATAGCCTGTCGGCAGTGACCAATGCGCAGGGGCGCGCGGTAGCCCACGGGATCCACCTCAATGGCGTCCAGGGTCAATTCCAGATCCAGGTAACGGCCTCCTATAATGGCATGACTGCCACCACCGCCATCTCCCAGTCCATTGGCGCGGCGGCAGCGGCCGGTGCGGGAGGCGCCGTTGCGGCGGCCGCCATTTCCACCAAGCTGGTTGTTATCCTGGTAGTGGCAGCGGCGGCGGTGGCCGGGGGCACGTACTACGCCACGCACTCCGGCGGCAGCGGCAACAGCGCCGCGGTGGCAACGGGCACCAGCATTACGGCGGGCATCGGCACCGTCGGTCCGCCGAAGTAATAGAAGAGGCAACAGCAATGAAGATTTTCTCCTGGCCGGTCTGCGGCATGGTTTTGGCGGCTTCCGGCGTGCTGGGCGCGCAGCAAAGCAATCTCAGCGGCCCGATTGCGGGCTTTGTTTTCGATGGCCCCGGGCGCGTATTGCGGCCCATTCAGGGCGTTCCCGGGGCGTCGCTGCTCGGCGATCCGGTCAGTCTCGGCCTGGTGGTAGCGGCGGTGTATGTCTCTCCTCTGCAGGATTCGGCCTTTGTGGTGGGCGCCGACGACTCCCTGCACCTGTTTCGCCTGAATGCCGGCGCTCCCACGGAAGTGAGCCTGGGCGGGGTGGCCGGTGTACCGCAGAGGGTGATCTTCAGCCCGTCGGGGACGGCCGCGGCGCTGGTGGCATCGGGGACAGCCCGTGTATTGACCGGCCTGCCGAATGCCCCCACCCTGATCGCCTCGGTACCGGTTCCCAATCCGGGCCTGGCGCCGGCGCGCGGTTCCCGTTCCGTGCATACGCCGGGCGAGTCCCTGGCACTCAGTGACGACGGAATGTATCTGCTGACCGTGGCCGGCGGTTCGGCGCGGCTGCTGAGCGTCCATGGCCAAAACCGCAATCTGCTTCCGGCCCAGGCCGGCGCCCTGGTGGCCTTCGCCGCCGGCGGGCATGACGCCGCGGTAGTGGATTCGCTGGCCGGCTTGACGCTCATCCGCGATGCCGCCGGGACTGCGGGAACGCAGGTATTGGCCGCTCCCGACGAAGGGTTGGCCGGGCCCGCCGGTCTGGCCTTTTCGCAGGACAAGCAGACTCTCTACGTGGCCAGCGCGACGGCCAGGTCCGTGGCGGCTTTCAATCTGGCCGCCGGGAGCCGCGCCGCCATCGGATGCGCGTGCACGCCGACCACCCTGGCGCCGTTGGGCAACCTATTTCGCTTGACCGAACTCACTGCCGGGCCGCTTTGGCTGCTGGATACCAGCGCCGCGAACCCGCGCACCGTATTCGTCCCGGCGCGCGCGGAGTAAGCTGGGGGTTGGACCTCCAATGCCTCGTCATCGCGGACGACCTCACCGGCGCCTGTGACGCCGCCGTCCCATTTGCCTTGCGCGGGCTCCGCGTCAGGGTCGCGGTCAATGGTGACGCCGAGCTCGGGCAGACTGACGTGCTGGCCATCAGCACCGAAAGCCGGGACGGCGATTTGGCTTCGTTCCGCACTGCGCTGGACCGCCTGCCGCCGCTTCAGCCGCGCATCCTCTTCAAGAAGATCGATTCCACCCTCCGCGGCAATGCAGGGCCGGAGGTTGCCGCCGCACTGGCCGCGTTCGGCTATGACGCCGCCGTGGTGACCCCCGCGTTTCCGGCCATGGGCCGCATGGTGGAGGCGGGATACCTGCGCGTCGAAGGCGATTCCGGCTTCATCCCGATCGAACTGGCCGCCCATTTTCGCGATCTGCCGGCTGCCGGTGCACGGTTCGCGCTGCGCGATGCCGCCTGCGATGCGCACCTGGACGCCATCGTCCGCGAGGGGTTGGCCAGCGGCGAGCGGATTCTGTGGGCCGGATCCGCGGGGCTGGCGGCAGCCCTGGCGCGCGCCACGGGTATTGGATCGCCGTCCGGCTGGGCGTTCTCGCCCGCGCCGGCCGTCTTCTGCCTGGGATCGGACCATGCCGTCACCATGGAGCAGCAAGCCCGCTTGGTGGAGCAGCGCGGCGCGGCCCTTTTCGTGGCTGAGACTGTGAGGAACGAAGCCATTTCGGAGGCGCTCGAACAGGGCCGTCACGTGGTGCTGCGCATTCGGCGGGGCCACACGCCGGCCGCGCGCATCCGCCAACTGCTGGCCGGCGCCGCCGGTCCGCTGGTGCTCTGCGGAGGAGATACCGCGTCGCTGGTCTGCCGCGCCCTCGACGTCCGCGCCATCGAACTGCGGCGGGAGGTGGCTGCCGGAATTCCGTGCGGCGCGATCGAAGGCGGACCGTTCGAGGGGATGCCGGTAGTCACCAAGTCCGGCGGATTCGGCCGTCCGGATGCTCTAATCGAAGTAGCGGACTTTCTGACATGCTTCCAACGATTGTACTGACCATGGGCGACCCGGCCGGCGTCGGACCGGAAATCGTCCTCAAAGCGCTGGCCGACCCGGAGATCGCCCCACTGGCGAACTGGATCGTGGCCGGCGACGCGCGCATCCTGGCGATGGCGGAACTACAGACCGGATGCCCTCTGCGCCACGCCCGGCTCCACGATATCCGGGAAGGCCTGGAAGATCTGACCGGCTTCGACTTCGGCAAGCTGGACGCGCGTTGCGGAACGGCCGGAGTGGCGTACGTGCGCGTGGCCACGGAGCTGTGCCTGCGCGGCGAGGCCGACGCCATGGTGACCGCTCCACTCAACAAGGAAGCCGTGACCCTTTCCGGGCGGCCGTTCTCGGGCCATACCGAGTACATTGCGGAACTGTGCGGCGCTACCGAGTCGCGCATGCTGTTGGCGAGCGAACGCCTGTCGACGGTGCATGTGAGCACGCACCTGCCGTTGCGCAGCGCCTGCGATCTGGACCAGGGCCGCATCCTGCGCACCATCGAACTGGGCAATGAGGCCATGAAGCTGATGGGATTCGCGCGGCCGCGGATCGCCGTCTGCGGTCTGAACCCGCACGCCGGCGAGCATGGCCTGTTCGGCACGGAAGACCAGCGCGCCATCCTGCCGGCCGTTCAGGCGGCGCGCGCCCAGGGCATGGATTGCAGCGGTCCGCATGCCGGCGACACGGTGTTTCTGCAGGCGGTGCGCGGCGCCTACGACCTGGTGGTGGCCATGTATCACGACCAGGGCCACATTCCCATGAAGCTGATCGATTTCGAAGGCACGGTGAACGTGTCGCTGGGTATTCCGATTATTCGCACGTCGGTGGATCACGGCACGGCTTTCGATATCGCCGGCAAGAATCGGGCCGACGCCAGGAGTATGAAGCAGGCGATGCGGCTGGCGGCGCGGATGGCGGCGGGGCGGGGGAGGGGTCGGTAGCAGTCTGCTCGATATGATGGCCGTGTATGGCCCAAATGAGCCTGACAGCCGTGTACTTGAAGGTGCCGCGGCGGAACTCCGGAAGAAGCGCGCGCGAACCGCGCTTTGTCCGCGGAGTCCGAGGAAGGCGCCGAGGTCATTCGGGACCTGCCGCACGAAACGGATCGATCCGATCCGGCATCCGGAACAGCACGGGTGCGAGTTTCTGCGTCAAGGAAGCAACCACACAGCCAGTGTGGAGTATGCTGAGGAGTAGGGTCCACATATGGAAACCATCCAGGTTGTCCTCGATTCGAAACTACTGCGCGCCACGGAAGTGGCGGCGCGGCGAACGAAGTTGAATCGCTCCGCGCTGATTCGTGAGGCCATCCGAGCGCACCTCAAGAACCTCGAGACCAGGGAACGGGAACTGCGCGACCGCAAAGGCTATGAAGGCGGCCCAAGAGAATCGGGGGACCTGTCCGGATGGGAAGCGGAGGCGGCTTGGCCGGAGGCATAGCCAGGGGCGACGTTCGGCTGTACCGTTTTGCTCCTCCGGACAAGGCGAGGCCAGTCGTAGTGCTGACACGAGACAGTGCCCTTGGCTACTTGTCCACAGCGACGGTCGCGCCGATCACGTCCAGCATCCGAGGGGTTCCCTCCGAAGTGAGGTTGGACGAAGAAGATGGTATGAAGAGCCCTTGCGCGGTGAATCTTCACAACACGGTAACCGTGTCGCAACAACGCCTGGGTAAGCGTGTGGCTCACCTCGCTCCACTGCGGATGAAGGAGATGTGCGCAGCCCTGCGTTTTTCCCTGGGCTGCGACGCGGACTAACCGTCCGCCTTCGGCCTTCCGGTGCGAAGACCCTCGCTCCGGCAGTGAAGCCGACTCGTTCCCGATCCGCTCGTCAGGGACCCGTGACGTCTCCTCCTTCCCGCTCCTGCCAACGCATGCCGTATCATGAACGTATGCCTGAACTGGTGTTCGAGGTCGTGCAGGAGTCGGACGGCGGCTACTGCGCCGAATGCCTTACTGAAAGCATCTTCACCGAAGCCGACACGTGGGACGAGTTGCGCAGGAACGCGCTTGAAGCGACCTCCGCGTTCTTCTTCGATGGGCCGCGCCCCGATCGAATTCGTCTCCGCCTCGTCCGCGACGAGATCCTGCTGGTGGCACGAAGATCCCTCGCGACGTCTCCGGCGCGCATCTCGCTGACATCTTGTGCCGCCGATGGCAGTACACGAGGGTGTACAAGGTCGGTAGTCACATCATCCTGGAAACCTCCGAACCGGCTCACCACCGGGTCGCGAGTTCAGTTCAATCCTCCGCGCTATTGCCTCGCACAAGGGTGTCCCGCGTGAGGCGATTATTTCAGACCTGTAGGCAGTCGAGCGGTCGAAAGCCGGCACTGATCTGTTACCTCCCCCCAACGGCGTTTCGGGGGCACTTCCGGATGAAGCGACCATCCAGGCAGAGCCGGGAGCGATAATAGCCAGTACCCCCGCGGGCCGGTTTGTCGCGCTAGTGTGCCCGTCATGGAAGTCGACAGGCCATGATCGGGCTCGTTCAGACCCTAAGTGAGAAACTATTGCATAATGGCGGCAGGAGAAGGTAACGTGTCGCTGTCGATTGACATGCCGGACGATGTGCGGACTGCGCTGGAGGAGCGGTGGGGGGATTTGTCGCAGCGTCTGAAGGAGGACTTGGCTCTCAATGGTTACCAGCAGGGGCTGCTCAGCCTCGCTCAGGTCCGGCGGCTACTGGGATTTGCGACTCGCTGGGATGCGCAGCAGTTCCTTGGTTCGCATGGCATCCCCGTCTTCGATTTCGATCCATCCGAGCTTGATCGCGAGGCTGCCCTTCAGGAGTCGGCAAACTCGCGGTCGCCCGAACGCGGATGATCATCGTCTCCGACACCACGCCTCTACGACACTTGATTGCGATCGGCCAGGCGGAACTTGCGGAATGGCTGCCGTGGCCAGNNAAGGAGATCGAGGAAGCCGTTCTCAGGCTCTCCGCAGCCGAGTTTGCCGCATTCCGGGCGTGGTTTGCCGAGTTCGACGCCGAGGTCTGGGACCGCCAGATTGAAGACGACGTCGCCGCGGGCCGCCTGGATGCACTAGCGGACGAGGCGCTCGGGGATCTGCGCGCGGGCCGTTGTACGGAACGGTGAGACACCGGGCCAATTCGAGGTTCTGGGATTGCTATCGCCAGCTTCCTGAAGATATACGCCACGCCGCCGATGAGTCCTATCAACTGCTGCGGCGAGATCCGAGGCATCCGTCCCTACATTTCAAGAGGGTCGGGCGGTACTGGTCTGTTCGAGTCGGCCTGCAATACCGGGCGCTTGCCGTGGAGCACGAAGACACCGTGGTGTGGTTCTGGATCGGCGCCCACGCCCTATACAACCGGCTAGTTGGCACAGCGTAAACACCCAGCCCCCGGATTCCCGCCGTGAATGCGTCGCCCGCCGGATTCTGAAAGAGAGGCGGTCAATCCGACCACAGGGGGGGCAGACGTTTCTCAGAACGCCGTTTGAAGGGCTGTTGTGGCTTGCGCGAGCACCGCGCGCGACGAGGCCACCTCCATGTTGAACCCATTAACGGTTGTAAGCGTTTCAACACGCTCCCCTCTAGCCAACACTGGAGGCCGGTTGGGGCACCAGGTCATCAGGATTTTCGGATAAAGCATCGACATAGCTGAGTCCCATCATGACCGTGATGGCAATCTCTTTGTCTGTCGGAAGTTGCACCCATCCTGGAACCTCCCCCCGTTCGATTCGCGCCGGCTCAATGAAGTCGGTTGCCATCTTCGTCGTTGATAGGGAGCCATCCTGTTCATCTCGAAATCCCGTCATTCTTATAGGAAGGGGACCCAAGTAATAGCAGCGGTCGACCCTGATCATGGCCTCCAGTTTTGTATGCCGGCGAGACTTGAACCCGCGAGCCGCTTGCACGGGTCCGCCCCGCCCCTTAACTTAATGCAGAAACCCACGGAAGAATACTCAACTTACCCCCGGATGGCCTGCGCGGCGCTATCCCATTTCACCGGCGCCTTCTGGAAATACGATTCGTTGGCCATGTGGCAGGCGATGGCCGCATGGTTTCCGAATACGGCATCTTCAGCCACCGGGGCGCGGCTCTTCACTGCCTGGAAGAAGTTCCAAAGGTGCGGTCGCAGGTCGTCCCAATTATTTCCCTGAAAGACCGCCGTCCCCGAAACCGAGTCGGGACCGGGCGCTGCCGCGTGATCCTGCTGCCATTGCCGGACATACTGCTCGCGCATCTTCAACGGGAACCCGCCGGAGTAATAACTCGGCGCCGTGTCCACGCCCCTCTGACTGAGGTGGCGAAGCTCTCCCGGGGTTGCCTCGAGGATTCCTTTGGGTCCGTAGAAACGCGCCGTTTCGGGAGACTGGGCGCATAGGTCCAGCCGCACATATACCGGAATGCCGTGATAGTCGAACAGGACCATGTGCATGTCCGGCATGTCGCGTCCGTCTTTGAACCGGAAGATCCCACCGAGCGAGGAGGCGGACTGCGGCGGCTCATTCCAGCCCAGCGTGTACAGCATGCCGCTGAGCAGGTGCACCATCAGATCCCCACCCACGCCCGTCCCATAATCGCGCCAGCATCGCCAGCGCGCAAATCGCATGGGGTCGAACGGAATCTTCGGCGCTTGATTCAGCCATGCGTCCCAATCGAGGTTCTGCGGCGAGATGTCGGGCGGCGGTGGATACTGCCAGGCGCCGTTGGGATCGTTGCGCCCCATGGTGAGTTCCACGAATTCCACTTCGCCGATGGCTCCGTCGCGGTACAACTGGCGGGCTTTAGCGCAGAGCGTGGAACTGACCCGCTGCGATCCGATCTGCACGATCCGGTTGTTGGTGTGGGCCGCCTCCACCATGGCGTTGCCATCTTCCACAGTGTGCGACATCGGTTTCTCGCAGTAGACGTCCTTGCCCGCGTTACATGCGTCCACCACCACGCGCCTGTGCCAGTGGTCGGGTACCGCGGCGACGATGCAGTCGATATCCTTGCGGTCCAAAAGCTCCTGGTAGCGCCGCGTCGTGGGCAGGTTCGGGTTGTCGGTGATCTCCCGTGCCAGGGTGTGCCGGCCGTCGTAAAGGTCGGCCGCGGCGACGCACTGTACGCCCGAAAGAGTCAGCGCCGAGCTCAGAAGGCCGGACCCCTGCATGCCGATGCCGATGATGCCAAAGCGCACAGGGTCGGAAGAGGCGGCCGGCGCCTGGTCGTTGGGGATCTCCGCTTCGAGCCTGGCGCCGCCCGCGGTCAAAAGCCCGCCCGCCGCGGCGGTTTTCAGGAAACGACGGCGGGGATAATTCGTGGCCATGGAAGAAAGCCCTCCAGGACCAGTCTACTGCGCTCGCGGCGCTATCCGGGCTGGCGATCCTTATTTCGGCTTGGCGGCAAGTTGCTTGAAGAGGGCCGGGTCATAGGCTTCCAGGCCGTAGATGCTGTAGAGATGATTGGTGGTGACCCAGGGCATCCACTTTTCCGGTTGGCCGTACCCCCGGCGGTTGCCCGTCAGGCTCCAGTGCTCCTGCTGCCAGCCGGGTCCGTACATGCCGTAGAGGCGGCCGGGGAGCGCTAGCATCGCTTTAGTGTTGTGGAGCAGGATGCGGGCGACTTCGCGATAGTGTTCGTCGCCCGTGTATTTGTACAGCTTGGCGTAGGAGGCCACGGCGAAATCGAGGAATTGATCGATCATGCCGGCCGTCTGCGCCGTGATGCCCTGCCCGCCGATGGTGGGCACGCCTTTTTTCCAGTGCAGGTTAGTGTTGTCGCCGTCATCGGGCATGGGGCTGTTCCAGATCCACATCCAGGTCTCGGCGAAGTCGCCGGCGATCTGCGCGCGGTGCAGCCATTTCGGCTCGTGCGTGGCTTCATAGAGAGACAGGAACGCTTCGAGCGACAGCATGCCGGCCTCTTTGTCGGTAATGTTGGGATTATCGATGGCGCCGCCGATGAAGATTCCGCGGCTCCCGAAATTCTGCCAGACATATTCCGCGGCGCGCACCGCGGAAGCCAGGTATTTCGGGTCGTTGAGGTCTTTGCTCAACATGGGAAAGAGGGGAGCCACGTTGTAACTGGTAGTGCCGGAATCCTGCGCGACATCCTGCGTGCCCAGCATGTACGACCGGGCGAAAGAACCGTCGGGCCGCTGCTCGGTCAAGGCCCAGTCGGCGAATTCCTTGCACCACCGGATCCACTCGGGATGATCGCGCCCGGCCTTGTGTTCGCGATCGTAAGCTTCCATGAGCATGCGCATATCGTCGGTGGCTTCGCGGATAAACCACTGCGGCGAGTTGGTCATGGAAGGGGTGCCGGTCTTCAGGTTGACACCGGTCGATACTGGCGGCGACATAGGCACGGTGCGAATGAAAGTGGCGATGATATCGAGCCCCTGCTGCCGCATTTTCTGACCGCGGGGGCTGGGATCGTGGTCCGATTCGCGCAGCAGATCGTCGGCGGCCTCCACATTCTTGCCGACAAAACCCATGGTCGCGCGCCAGAAAAAATTGGGGTCCGGGTTGGTGGAAAAGACTTTTCCGGTAACCGAAGACACGATAAATGGCAGGCCGGTTCGTCCTTCGATGGTGTAGACCTGGCTGGAGAGCTGATCGGACAGGCTCTGGCGGACGACATCCAAATCTTGCCAGTTCACGGCCGGCTTGAGGACCTGCCAGGCCCAACGGTAGCTATCGCGGATCAGGCCGGGGAACGATTCGCGGGAGCCAAAGCGAAAGCCCAGTTGGTAGGATTGCGTGAAGCCTTGCTTGACGGGGTTATAGCGGCGGGTCCAGGTGAGCGCCACGGGTTGCGGCGGTCCGGGCTGGAGTGGCTGGGCGGCTTGTCCACGGCCGCCGTTGGTTCCAAAGTATCCGCCACCGGCGGCGCCTCGGCCTCCGGTTGCGGCGATAGCGGCGGTGGTCCCGGGCATCCAAAAGCCCATGTCAATGCCGCCATCGGCAGCCTCGTTGGCGCCAAATCAACCGAAGGAGAAACGCTCGTCGATAGTCGCCTCCTGTGTGGTGGTGTGGCCTTGGGGCGCCTGGTCCAGGATGGTCAGCGAATCGCCATTGCGCAGGGAGACGCCAAAGAGCGGGGCCGGCAGGTAGTCTTCGCGGAAGGAGTATCGGCGGGCCCGGTCGTACGCCGTGCCTCCGGGGCCCCGGCCGTTGTAAGTGGTGTCGCCGTAGAGCAGAGAGGGAGCGAGAAAGCTGACGTCGGGCCAGGTAAGGTCCGGGTCGGAATGGAGGCGGATGGCGGAGTAGAAGCCGGCGCCCTCCCGATTGCCCGAGACAGAGACTTTGCGGCTAAGCGAAAGGACGGCGCCCTTGACGCTCCACTGGTCCGTAACGGCGAAGGCCACGCCGTTGCCGCCATCCACGGTGGCCTGTGCGGTGACCCCGCTGGCCAGCTTGCGGACGGTATTATACCCGGCGGCCAACTGGCGGATGTCCGCATCGCCGCCGTAGAGTTCGATCCAGACGGACTGCTGCTGGCTGAATCGAGCCCGGTGCGGCCCGGCGATTTCGATTCCCCACCCGGCGGAACCGGCCTGGACGAACGTTACCGAACTTCCGTCGTCGAACTGGCCCAGGACAACGCGGCCAGCCGCCGGGGGTCCTGGCTGCGCCACCGCCAGACAGGCGCTGGCGAGTAACGCCGGAATGCCACGTGGAAACTGCCTTCTCATTGCAATTCACCTCGCGTCTACTATCTTGCCGGGAGTCTCAGTCGGCACGATTATGTAAGCGATTTCGGTCAATCTCCCGATTCCCCCTGACCCCTAGCCTCATGGACAGAAGGCTGCTGACTGTAAACGATTGCAGGATACCATTCCCGCAGGTGGCGGGCGTAGCCGGGGACGGCATGGCATTATGGGCGCGAGTGAGACGTGCCCGCCCCGGAAATGCCAAGATAAAGAAGGACCCCGATGCCCCACGCTCAATCCACTGCCGACGCGGAGCCGCAGCCGCCATCGCCACCGGGCACACAAATGCGCATGGGCCGCTTTGTGCTGCTGTTCGCCGTCTGCCTGGCCGTCCTGTTCGGACTGATGCTGGCGCCTCTCACGGTGCCCGCGGTGGCCGGCTTCACGCACGCACTGGTCACCGTGTCGGCCGTGTTGATCCGCCTTTTCGGCGGCCACGCGGTGGCCGCCGGGGACGTGCTGGAGAATCCTGTGAGCCATTTCGCCATCCAGATGGCTTACGGCTGCAACGGCGCCCATGTCACCATCCTGTTGTGGGCCGCAGTGCTGGCATTTCCGGCTTCGTGGATGCAGAAGGCCAAAGGTCTGGCGGCTGGCACGGCGGCCATCCACGCGGTCAACCTGGTCCGCTTCATCAGCTTGTTCTACATTGGCCAGTACAATCGGGACTGGTTTGACTTCGCGCACTTATATTTGTGGGAGAGCCTGATGATGATCGATACCCTGGCGATCTTCTGGACATGGGCCTACTTCGTGCGTAAGCCGGGATCGGCGGCACATGCGGGCGCCCGCTAGTCCGCAGTTGCGTTTCCTGCTGCGGGGCTCCTCCCTGCTGCTGGTCATGCTGGCGCTGTGGTGGTGGCTGCTGTTGAATCCCCTGCTGACCGGCATACGGCTTTCCGCCGATGCGGTTCTGTGGCTGCTGCCTGGTGGACGCGCCGCCTCGGGTGTCATCGTGCAACCCAATGGCGACTGGATGCTGCGGGTTCCGATACCCGAATTCCTGTCAAAGCGGGACGCGGTGCAGCGGGCATATGGCCGCGCGCCGGGGTCGCCGCCGATCAAGGTCCGGTCATTCAAATTGACCATTCCCGACCATATTCCGACCTTCTTCACCCTCGGCCTCCCGCTCTTCTGGGCGCTGGTGCTGGCCGCTGGGTTCACGCGGCGCCTGTGGCGGGTAGTGGCCGGCGGAACGGCGCTGCTGGCGCTGTGGGCGCTGCTCTCGCTGCTGATGTATACGGCCTACTCCATCGAGACCAGTCTCAAGCTGGCAACTTCGACCGCGGCGACGCTCTGGAACTCCGCGGAGTACCTGAATTTCAACGTATTGCCTTACGTGGCCCCGCTGTTCATTGCGCTGTGGTTGCATACGGACCTCCGCGCGCAGATTTTCTCCTGGAACGCAGTCTCCCCGCCGCCCGCGGCTCTTGTCGACGTCGACAAGCGGCGTCGCGGCCGATATCGCGGGCGGTAAACCTGGCGGCCAGGGACGCGGAACTCATGATGTCGTGGAATTTGCGGAGCATGCGTTTGACTCCAGCAGTGGTTGCGGCGCCGAGGCTCTGGACTCCTGATGTCATGGAATTAGGCTGAGCCGGGCGGTGGGGCCAGGCTTCAGCCTGCGG
>PLRZ01000144.1 GCA_003164075.1 Bryobacterales bacterium
AGCGTGCTCTTGCCCGACATATTGGAGCCGCTCACCATCAGCACTTGCGGCGCGCTTCCCAGCCGTACGTCGTTGCGCACCGCCTGCGATGCCGGAATCAGCGGATGGCAAACGCCTTCCACCTCCAGCGAGACTTTCCCTTCCACGAACTCCGGAAAGGGATCGTCCGGATGGTCGAACGCATACCCCGCCAGCGTGCAGAGCGCCTCGATTTCGCCCGTGGCCGTGAGCCACCGCCGCACCGCCTGTCCGCAATGCCGCCGCCAGTCCTCCACACCCGCGGCCGTATGCATGGTCCACAACACAAAAGGTTCCAGCACCCGCACAATCACGTGATCGCGCGAATCCAGCCGCTCCACCAGCTTATTCAGGCGCGCGATCCGCTGTGACGGCCGCTCGCCCTCGGCATCCAGCGACTGCCGCAGCTTGGCCAGCATCGGGGATTGAAACGTCTCGCGCTCCAGCCGCACCAGCACTTCGGAGAGCAATCCCAATTCGTGCGCCGCTTCCTCCACCGCCGCCACCACCGCGTCCGTCGCTTTCCGATGGCGATGCAGAAACAGCCCGTTCACCAGCAGCACCACCAGCGCCAGATCGCGAGCCAGCGAATCGAGGCCGCCCGGCAAATGCACAAACCCGCCGATGGCGCACAGCCACGCGACCAGCGCCGCTATGCCCACCACGCCCAGCGCCGTCAGCAGTCGCATGACGATCCGCAGCCCGCCGCTCTGCATCGCCGCCGGCGCTTCCCCCCAGGCGGCCAGTGAGACCGGGTCCACACCGGTGCGCGCCTCTTCGCCGGCCACCGCCAAGTCCTCGCGCAGGTCCAGCCGCGGCCGCAGTTCGTTCACCGCCTCCTGCCGCGTGCGCGCCAGTTCGGGAGTGGCGGGCGCCATTAGCCAGCGGGCCAGGGTATCTTCGCCGATGTGCGTGCGCGCGGTGCAAAGCAACTCGAACAGCGAGCCTTTGCCGAACAGGTCCAGGTCGCCGGCGTAGGGATGTTCCGGCGTCAGATAACAGTCGCCGGTTTCGCCGGCGCCGGCCCAGCGGTCGTCCAAACGCGCCAGCGCTTTTTCGAAAAAGGTGGCCGCGCGCCGGCGCCGCTCCAGCTTTGCCAGGAGACGGTCGTGGATAATCATCAGCGCCGCGAACACCGAAATCGGCGCCAGCGTCCATACAATCGAGAAAGCATGCTCCGCCAGGGCCAGCCACACCATAATCGCGGCCGCGACCACCGCGGCCAGCCGGCCGTACGCCAACCGGCCGTGCCGTTTCTCGCGCAGCGCGATATCCGCGCGGCGCTGGTCCAGCAGTCGGGAGTAGGCATCGCGGGGATCGGTCATGGCTTACCCAATTCTCGCGCGAATTACCCGCTCACGCGAATGATATACTGCCGTTTCATACCATGAGAACTCTTGTCTGCCTGATTTGCTCCGTCCTGCCGCTGCTCGCCCAGGAGCCCGTCCGATACGCCGTCAGTTTCCCCAACGCGGCCCACCACGAGGCGGAAGTCCGCGCGACTTTCTCCGGCGTCCGCCAGCCCATGCTCGAAGTGCTGTTCAGCCGCTCTTCGCCCGGCCGCTACTCGCTCCACGAGTTTCCCAAGAACGTCTATAACTTCAAGGCCACCGACGGTCAGGGCCACGCGCTCACCGTCTCCCAGCCCTTCGACTACCAATGGAATGTCACCGGGCACAAAGGCACTGTGGTGGTGGAATATACCGTCTTCGGCGACCGCGCCGACGGCACGTTCGACGGCATCGATGCNNCCGACGGCGCCTGGACCTCTACTAATATGGACCGCATGATGGATAGTCCGGTGGAGCTCAGCGATCTCACCATGGTCGAGTGGAAGACCGGCAGCGCGCAGTTCCGCATGGCGCTCCATCATAGAGGCACGCCGGAAGAGGCCGCCGCCTACGCCAAACTCATCCAGTCCGTGACTGCCGAGGAAGAAGGCGTCTGGGGCGCATTCCCGCAGTATGACAACGGCAATTACACCTTCCTGTTGGACTACCTGCCGTACGTCAATAGCGACGGCATGGAGCACCGCAACTCCACCGTCATCGCCGGCACGCGCGATCTGCGGGACTCGGCTTCGCAATCGATCGGCACCGTGGCGCACGAGTTCTTCCATTCGTGGAACGTCAAGCGCATCCGGCCCAAGACGCTGGAGCCGTTCGATTACGAGAACGCCAACATGTCCGGCGAGCTGTGGTTCGCGGAAGGCTTCACCAACTATTACGGTCCGCTGGCGCTCAAGCGCGCCGGGCTGGAGAGCATCGAGCGGTTCACGCGCTCCATGGGCGGAGCCGTTAGCGCCGTGATGACCGCCCCCGGCCGCCAGATTTTCAACGTGGTCGACATGAGCCGCCATGCCGTGTTTTTCGACGGCGGCGCGTCGAGCGACCCCACTAATACCGCGAATATCTTCATCTCTTATTACACTTATGGCCAAGCTATCGCTCTGGGAACCGATCTCGCCATCCGCGCGCAGTTCCCCGGCAAGAGCCTGGACGACTGGATGCGCGCCATGTGGCGCGAGCACCCCGACACGCAGAAGCCCTACACCCTGGACGATCTGCAACAGACCCTGGCCTCGGTCACGAGCAAGGAGTTCGCCGCGCAGATCTTCACCCACCACGTGTACGGCAAGGAACCGATGGATTATGAGAAGCTCCTGGCGCGCGCCGGGATTCTGTTGCGCAAAGCTTCCACGCCGAAAGTCTGGACCGGGGCGCAGGGCCTGACCTTCTCCGAACGCGGCGCCGACATTACCGCGACCCTGCGCGGATCGCCGATGTACGACGCCGGCCTGGATCGCGGCGACCGGATCGTGGAATGGGACGGCAAAGCGATCAAGACTCAAGCCGAACTTACAACGTTGTTAGACGGCTACAAGCCCGGCGGCCATATCAAGTTACAAGTGGAGACCCGCGGCGGTAAGAAGGAAATTGACCTGGAGTTAGCCGGGCCTCCCGGATTCGAGATGGAGCCTTACGAAATGGCCGGCAAAGAGCCGACTCCCGAAATGAAGGACTTCCGCGACGCCTGGCTCTCGTCGAAGGCGATCCATCCGGCCGCGGCGCCCGTGAAATATTGTTCCGTCTGTAAGCGCTCGCTACCCTTCGAATACACCAACTGCCCGTTTGACGGCACGGCGCTCTCGTTGATTCCTGGCGGGCCGCCGGAGTCCACCGGTCCCGCCGGCGGACGCGGCGCGGGAGGCGGCGGCAGAGGTCGTGGCGGCCGGGGCGGCGGTCAGTAGGTCACTGCAAAGCTGCATCGTCTCCGCGGCGCCTGGTGGCTTGGGAAAATGGGCTGAGCCGTTTCTTGCTCGGTGGGGCAGGCGGTGCTCGCCTGCCCTCTATTCTGTTTGGGCAGCGGGCCCGGTTCAGCGCGGGCGTACATTCGCTTGACTTTGGGCGAAGAAAAAGCGAAACTACTCGACGGAGGGAATATGAGTATCAGTAACGCCTTATTGCCCGAGTTCGATCAGGAAATGGGCGGAACGCGCAAAGTATTGTCGCGCTGTCCGGACGACAAGTTCGCTTTCACACCCCATCCGAAGTCCTGGAAGATGGTTTCGTTGGCCACTCACATCGTGAATATGATCCGCTGGACGGTGGATATCATCGCCAAAGATTCGTTCGATGTGGCGCCGCCGGGAGCGCCACCCTACAAGGAAGAGCCGGCGACATCCAACGCCGATCTACTGGAGCGCTTCGACAAGCAGGCGGCTGCCGCCCGCGCGGCGATCGCCGGCGCCAGCGACGAGCATCTGATGGCGCAGTGGTCCCTGCTACAGGGCGGGGAGACGCTCTTCAGCATGCCGCGCATCGTGTGCATCCGTTCTTTCATCATGAATCACACCATTCACCACCGGGCGCAACTGTGCGTGTACCTGCGCCTGAACGACATCCCCGTGCCGGCGCTCTACGGCCCATCGGCGGATGAAAACAACTGAATGCGGGGCAGGGGCCAGGGCAAGCGAGATCGAGCTTGCCCTGGTCCCTGTGATGCAAAGTAGAAATTATCCGGCGGGCCAGTGACGGCTCCGAGAGGTGTAGGGCTGTTGGCGGTAGGAATATCCCTTTCGTCCCAGGGAGACTACTCCCATTCCCTGTTGCAGCCGTTGTGCGGTTTGCAGCGGAACCCGCCAAGGCTCTCCTCCGGCGCGGGAAAAACCGGCGCGAGGCCTTGACGGAACCCACGGCAAGCCGGAACAGATTCTCCCTGACAACTTGCCCGGGTGCGTATCCGTTTTGGGGCAATCGGCGCCGGACCGCGCGTGGGGCAGCCAATCTTGGCTGCAGCCGCCTTTCAGGCGGCGTTGGGCGGGTTGGAAGACTCGCGCCGGGCCCACAAGCCTGTTTAGTTTCTGTCGCGAAACTCCGACCCGTAACGGCAAAACCGCTCCCTGGCGGTCCCTGGCGGTCGCGGCTCAGTAACAAGTNNGAATCATCGCGGCGTTTTCCGAGCCGCGCGCGCAAGCAAGCGGTGCTTGCCGTTCGAAGTGAGTTTCGCGACAGAAACTATTTAGCGCTACTTCCCCCAGCACTGTAAGCACTCACCTTGCCCGGGTGCCTTGCATTCGGCCGCACGCTGTGATACCTACGATGCGGAGGCACTGGATTACCATGACCGCCAAGCGTACCGCGTTGGTCCTTGCCCTTGTTTCGGGCATAGTGACCCTATTATCTTGTTCGTCCGGACCGTCGGAGCCGAAAATGGGTTCGCCAGGCTTCTACTGGCAGGGCGCCCGTGAGGTCTACAAGGCCGGCGACTACATGAAAACTCTGCAAAACCTGGACAACCTTCTCGCCACCGACAATGAGTACACCGCTCGTGCCCTGCCGTGGGTGCTGGTTCTGAAATCGGGCATCGCGGAAGGCTACATGGAAGCCGCCGACAATTACGCCGTGGGCGTGCGCAACAATCGCACCGATCCCTCCGCTTTCCGCCGGCAGGTGGCGGATAATCGCAACGCTGCCAGCCAGTTGGCACTGCAGTTCGCGGAGGATTTCGGGAAGCTCGACAAGCTGAAAGGCGACAACATCACCCTGGAGTTCGCTTATCCGAAGGGCACTGCCGCTCCAGTGTCGCAATTCACCAAGGTGACCACGGGAATCGTGCTGACGCCAACCGAGACGGAGGCCGCGCAGCAGCGGACGGTGGAACGCGGCGTCCTGCTGGCTACTTGCCGTGCCGCGGGAGCATCCAACGACACCGCGAAAACCGAAGAGCTGATGAAAACCGGAGTGGCCACAGTACCGCGAGCCACCTTCATGACCGCCATGGCGGACAGCCTCTTCCGTTTCTCGCAGCTCTACGTAACCGATAAGCTGGACGAGCCGCAGAAGATGGACGCCCTCATTCAGCGGGCCCAGGCGGCGCTGGCAGGCCTGCCCGAAACCAAAGAGACGAAGGAACTGAACACCCGGATTCAGACGGCCCTTAAGAAGGCCAAGGCCAGGAAATAGCCCGAGATCAGATCAACTGTTCCATCACCGAGACCAGGTACTCCTGGTCAAGCGTTCCGGAGCGATAGGTGCGCGGGTCGAAGTAGCGCCACATCCTCCGGTCCTTTTCCACGGTGTAGAAGACCAGTTGCTCCTCGATGATTTCCTTGTCCAACAGCTCCTGGTTGAACGCGCGTACCGCCCCGGCCAGCGTGTAAGGGACGCGAAAGTCTTCGGTCGAAACCAGTTCCGGGGTGGCGCTGTATGCCACCTGCAGAATGCGGCCACGGACGCTGATCTGTAGCAGGTTGACGGCGTCTTCCTGGAACGAGGAGTCCGAAAACTCCTCCGGATCGAGCATCAGTTCTCCCTTTGCCATCAGGCGGTTGAGGGAGTTCACGAAATCGCGGCAAATGGCATACAGTTCGCTGGCGGCGGCGCGGCGCACTTGTTCCATGTGCCGCGCCATACTCAGGAATCCTGCGTCCTTCTCCGCCAGGGCGTCGATGCTCTGCGCCAGGCGTTTCATTCTACTGCCTGAAACTTCCGCCGAATCTCCGGATCGCCACAAGATGGCAGGCCTCCCCCTTTCATTTCAGCACATTACGACCTCGGGGCGCGCGGATTCCGCTGGTTTCAATTACCCCTTCCCGGATTGGGCCATTCGCTCGGTTCGATCAGATCGAGTATATCCACTCGCAAGTGGCGCATGATGTCGTCGGTAGTCTCGACCGAAAAAGTGCGCTTTCCATGCAAAACATTGTGCATGTGCGGCTGGGAGACCCCAACCATCCGAGCCAAGCCGCGCTCGGTGAGTTCGCCGTTGCGAACACGGTTTCGAAGCAGGGCGACAAATCGTTGTTGGAGGTCGCCGAGGGTCATGATGGGCTGGCGGCCATATTTCTCTCAGAAATAGGGGGATACCGTATTTGTACGTGCAGGTTCTGGAAATCGATAATAAACCAAAACCAATTGAGCGAGCCAAAATTCCGCACAAAGGTTTTAAAACTCATAGGATTAACAGTACGGTAAACCCACTAGTACTGAGATTTTCAAAAGATATATGGGTATGAATCTTGACGGTTTTCTATGGGGAGATAGATTGGAGATCAGAAACCAAACACAGGTGCCGGCACTTGCTGCTGAGGCTGGCCGCCAAAAGGACAAACTAAAATGCATTGGGAGCGATCCAACGTAATCGGCCTTGCTAAGGCCTCGTGTAATTTCTGTCACGGCTATGGTATGCGCCCTGTTCTCAGGGGAACGGAATCGCCGTGTAGTTGCGTCTTTCGGGCCGTTTTTCGCGCCTGTTATCGCCGCTTTCGGGAGTGCGTGTCCCTTGGAGCGCACACCAATGCGGTAACTTGGGAACGCTGCGGAGGCCCCTCCGGGTATCGGGCGTATTCCAGAAAACGGGAAGAATTCATGGCTGATTTCTGTCTGGTCAGCCGGCGGACTCTCGAGGATACCGAGTATCGGGTCTTCCGCAATCACTTTCTGCTGGGCGCCGATTGGAGGATCTGTTGCCGGCAACTGAACATCGACCGTGGTTCATTCTTCCACTATGTCTACAACATCGAGGATCGCTTGGGCCGCGTGTTTGCCGAACTGGCCCCCTATGCGCTCTATCCCGTCGCCGAGTATTTCAGCGGTGTGGAACGGCGCGAGCCTCAGCGCGCCACGGTCACCAGTCTCGTCCATCGGAAAAGCCGTCAACCACTCTCCCCCCTCCCCCTTTCCGCATAGTCAGAACTCCTGATGTCGCCCCGNNGAGCCATTCCTTTCAATGGCGAGAGCTTCGCAGGTGGGGCAGGCGGTGCTCGCCTGCCCCACCTTCGGGCGCACTGCAAATTCCACGACATCAGGAGTTCTGATAGTCGTCCAGCTTCGGCCGGAGGCGCGCGCTAGCCTCCGGCCCATTGATGTAGAACTTTGCCTCACCGCTTCTTCTTTAACGCGCCGGTCGCGAATTGTAGGCCTGCTCCCCTTTTCACCCACTGGACTGCCAGCCAGTTTGATTCCCACACCGCTTCCGCGGTCTAATGATTGTTGGTGAATCTCCGGAATCTTCGAGCGGTGGCCGCGGCCGTGCTCTTCGCGGCCTCTGCCAGCGCAGCGGAATACCTGGTTTACGCCGGTACGTATACCAGCGGCGCCAGCCGCGGCATCTACGGTTATCGCTTCGATACCCGTACGGCGAAGCTCAAACCCCTCGGCTTGCTGGCCGCCATCTCCAACCCCACATTTCTGGTGGAGCACCCCGACCATCGCTTTCTCTACGCCGTTAGCCAGGACACCGGCGGCAGCGTCAGCGCCTTCCTGATCAATCCCAAAAGCGGCAAACTCTCGTTGGTCAATCGAGCCTCGTCGAAGGGCGACGCTCCGTGCCACCTCGCGCTCGACCGCAGCGGCCGCTACCTTGCGGTGGCCAACTATGGCAGTGGCAGCGTCGCCGTTCTCCCGCTTCGCAAGGATGGCGGACTGGGCGAGGCGACGGCCTTCCTGGAGCACCATGGCATTTCGCGCGTGCACGGCGTGCTGTTCTCGCCCGACAATCGCTTCTTGCTGGCGGCCGATTTGGGTTTGAATCGAATCTACGTCTACGCCTTCGATCCCGACAAGGGCTCGCTGACTCCTGCGGCCACACCATTTATCGCAGCCGATCCCGGAGTGGGCGTGCGTCACCTGGCATTCCATCCGAACGGGCGCGTCCTATACGCCATCAACGAAACCCAGCCTTCCGTCACGGGGTACTTTTACGACTCCGCGAGCGGCGCGCTCAGCGAAATCCACACCGTCCCAATCGTGCCTCCTTCTTATGAAGGGACCGCTACCGCCGGCGAGATTGCCGTGAACGCCGCCGGCACCGTGGTCTATGCCTCCATTCGGGGCCTCGACAGCATGGCGCTGCTGGTGGTCGACCCCGTACGATTCACGCTCTCGCCCCTGGAGATCACGCCCCTCATCGGCCGGACCCCGCGCCATTTTGCGCTCGATCCGACAGGCGCGTTCCTGGTGGTGGGCAACCAGGACTCCGGCAATCTCACGGTCTACACCGTGCATCCGCACACCGGACAATTGCGCCCCGTGGGCCGGCCGGCGCCCAATATCGACCGGCCCTCCTGCGTCGTATTTGTACCGGTACGGTAGAACGCAGGCGGGGAAAATGGGCTGAGCNNCGCGAGGGAGCGGTCGTTCAGAGACGTGCCTCCCGAAACCGTTTACGCACCCCCACTCGCGGGCTCACTGCAAATTCCACGACATCAGGAGTTCTGAGAGTCCTGTGTCTCAAACGGTGGAGCAGGCGCCCGCCCCTGCCACCACGCAGTCAGTCAAGCGCCACTCCGCAGCCCATGGCCATCGCCCGGGCATACACCAACTGGGCGGCGGCGACATCTTCCACGGCCTGGCCCAGAGGTTTGAAGATGGTGACCTCGTCTTCGGCGGTGCGGCCGGCGATGCGCCCGGCCAGAACCTCGCCCAACTCGCCGGC
>PLRZ01000223.1 GCA_003164075.1 Bryobacterales bacterium
ATTCACGATTCCCACGCTGGGACCGGTTTAGCGGTTGCCATCTTTCATGGAGTGCCGTCTGCCGTTTCCGAAGATCTGAATGAGCTGCGCGGGGCGCCGGCCTGGTTCGACCCGCATGTACCGTATGGCCCCGCGGCCAAGCTCTGCCGGGGGGCCAACAGCCCCACCGATTTGTGCCCAATTCACGCTTTCAGGTTCTTGGCGACGAATTCCCAATTCGCCAGTTTCCAAAACGTCTCGACGTACTTGGGCCGTGCATTCCGGTAATCGATATAGTAAGCGTGCTCCCAGACGTCGCAGGTCAGCAAGGGCTTTTCCTCGGTCGTCAGCGGGGTGCCGGCGTTGCTGGCCGCTCGCAATTCCAGCGTTCCATCCGGCATCTGAACGAGCCAGACCCATCCGGACCCGAACAGGCCAACGGCGGATTCAGTGAACTGTTTCTGGAACTTCTCAAAGGACTCGAAGCGTTTCTCGATACTCCGGAGCAGCGCGCCGGCCGGTCTGCCCACGGCATTTGGGCTGAGGCAGTTCCAGTAGAAGGTGTGGTTCCAGACCTGGGCGGCGTTGTTGAAGATCTTGCCTTCGGAGGAGCGCACAATGTCCTCAAGCGGCAGGTTCTCGTACCTGGTGCCGGGAATGAGCTGGTTCAGGTTATTCACGTAGGCTTGGTGGTGCTTGCCATAGTGATATTCGAGGGTCTCGGCGGAGATGTGCGGGCTCAGCGCATCCTTGGCAAACGGAAGTGGAGGAAGTTGGATCACAGTAGTAGTCATATTCAGTGTTTAATACCTACAACTGATATTAGCGCCGCCAAACGGAAAGAACGCTGGAAGACGGAAGTTGGCAACGCTGAAACGGGCGGGAACGTACAAATGCTATTCGCCGGAACTCCTCATGTCGCCCCGCAATTTTAGCTTGGCGGGGAAAATGGGCTGAGCCATTCCTTTCAATGGCGAGAGCTTCGCAGGTGGGGCAGGCGAGCACCGCCTGCCCCACCTTCGGGCTCACTGCAAATTCCACGACATCAGGAGTTCTGAAAGTGCGCCGTGTCGCCTTCGTTCCAGCGAAGGGCAATTAACAGAGGCAACACGTGTTCCATTCAGCACTTTCGGCGCTTCTTGCCTAAAGGACAGCAAAATCTGCACCTAACACTTGGCGGACCCTCGGGTTTTTGCCTCTGGTTGGCATGCATTTGGCTTTGGTCCGCAATCTGCACTTGTATGGGACCGAGAGGTGTGAAAAATGACGACTATCCTGATTGTTCTCTTAGTGTTGTTTCTGCTCGGTGGCGGAGGGTGGGGATATTCTCGTTGGCGCGGATAAGCGCTCGCTGGCAATTTGACCAAGCCCTCGGGATGATACGAAACTCTGCAAGATTGATCGAGCACTACGTTACCTTCAAGCGGCTGGGAAGAGCGGAAAAAGCGACTGCACCGAACGCCGGAAACAGCTTTAGTGGAAAGTTCTAGAAAGAAAAAAGGAAAAAACCGATGAAAACGAGCAAAAAAGATCAGATCCAGGGCGAGGTTCATGAATTGAAAGGCGACGTCAAAGAGACAGCCGGACAGGTCACGAACAACCCCAACCTGGAAACCAAAGGCCAAAACGAAAAAGTCGCCGGCAAAGTCCAAAAGAAAGTCGGCCAGATTGAAGAGGTGCTCGAGAAGTAGAATGAACCGGTTCGCTGCGCAGTGCACTAGCTCCATTTGGAGATAGAGGTTAGATTCTCCGTCACTGCTTTTAGCTATCGCCGCCAAAGGAGGCCGCCGTTAACAAAACGCTTGGGATGATCCTGCTGGTACTTGGTCTGTTCGGTCTTGCATGGGGCGGTTTTACGTATACAACCAGGGAGAAGGTCGTCGATACCGGACCAATTCACGCTACACGGGAAAAGGCACACGCCGTTCCGCTACCTCCCATCTTTGGTGCGGTGGCCCTCATTGGCGGCGCTGTGCTCCCCGTGGCAGGCAAAAAGGCATAACTTCCGGCTGACCGGTCCCCACTAAGTCTGAGAGATCCAGGGGCCTCTGGATTCATCGACATCAACGCGCGCACTAATACGGAAAGGACAAATTCAATGCCATACATCACTGTCGGGAAGGAAAACTCCGGCAACATCGATCTCTACTACGAGGACCACGGCTCGGGTCAGCCGGTTGTCCTTATCCACGGATATCCGCTGAGCGGCGCTTCCTGGGAGAAGCAAAGCACGGCGCTTCTGGCTGCGGGTCATCGTGTCATCACCTATGATCGCAGAGGATTTGGCAAGTCCAGCCAGCCCACGACCGGCTACAACTATGACACCTTCGCCGAGGACCTGCACGAAGTCGTAACGCAGCTCGAACTGCGAGATGTGGCGCTGGCTGGATTCTCCATGGGAGGCGGCGAAGTAGCACGCTATCTGGGGAAGTATGGATCGAAAGGGGTGAGCAAGGCAGTATTCATTTCGTCGGTTCCGCCCTTTCTGTTGAAGACGCCGGACAACCCGGATGGTGTGGAGGGCAGTGTCTTCGAGGGGATCCAGAAGGCCATCGTCGCCGATCGTTATGCGTTCTTCAGCGAGTTTTTCAAGAATTTCTACAACACGGATCTCCTGCTGGGGAAGCGCGTCAGCGAACAGGCCGTGCAGGCTAGTTGGAACGTCGCGGCCGGCGCCTCTGCTACGGCCTGTCTCGCTTGTGTGGCGGCGTGGCATGAGGACTTCCGCAAGGACCTGACCCGCGTCGACGTGCCCACGTTAGTCATTCAAGGGGACGCGGACCGAATCCTACCTATAGGCGCCTCCGGGCTCCGGACGGCCAAACTGATCAAGGGCGCCCGACTATTGGTGGTGAAGGACGGCCCGCACTGCATCACATGGACCCACGCATACGAAGTGAACCACGAGCTGGTGAACTTCCTTGAAGAAGGGTCGGGGAAGGGTGCAGGTTCAGCGCCCCGGAACCGAGCAGCCGCCTGAACGAAACATTCCGGCGCCCCAACCCTGGCGCCCGCCGCGCGAACTCGCGGAAAACTCCCGAGTCAGGCGGCGGGCTGGAACTCCGCGCCGCACCTCTGCGCACGATCGGGGACCACTTCAAGACGTGCGGCTGCAACGTGCCGACAATCACAGGGAGACCAGCCGTAGGGAACGGGAAGTTACCCGGCATCGCCACCGCGCCGGTCCCGGACACGCTCGCCGAGGGGGGACGCCCGATCACGACCAGAATTTCAAGACCGCTCACGCCTGCTGAATAGAGGAGCGCGTTGTGGCGCTGGGCGCTTGGCGCACGGTAGAAAGTCAGACCTCCTGATCTCGCCCCGCAATTTCTGCCTGGCGGGGAAAATAGGCTGAGCCATTCCTTTCGATGGCGAGAGCTTCGCAGGTGGGGAAGGCGGTGCTCGCCCGCACTGAATCAGGCCCGCTGTTCGAAGAGGATCGAGCGAAGGCGAGCACCGCCTGCCCCACCTGCGGGCTCACTGCAAATTCCACGACCTCAGGAGTTCTGAAAGTGGAATACTGGAAATAAAGAACCCGAGGCGGAGTGATTGCATATGAAAGCTAAGAGCGCTGCAAGAGATTTTCCTGTCGTTTGCGTGGGTGGTTCCGCCGGTGGACTCGACGCCTATACCCGGTTACTCAGCCATCTGCCGGCCAATATGGGGGTTGCTATTGTCATCGTGAATCACCTGAGGACCGTAGCCACCTTGCTCCACGAAATTCTTCCACACTTCACCGCGATGCCGGTTGAACTCATCACGGAAAAACTACTCATACAGCCGAACCATGTTTTCGTCATCCCGGAACAGCGTGATTTGCACGTTCTTGATGGAGAGTTCCGTCTAAAGCCGATATCGAAGCCGAGGGGATGGCCCGACGTGATTACGGTCTTTCTGCGTTCCCTCACACAGCACTGGGAAGGCAAACTTATCGCTGTCATTGTCTCCGGCTATGATGGCGACGGGGCAGCGGCGCTGTGCGGCATAAGAGAAGTGGGCGGCATTACAATCGCGCAGAAGCTCGACACCGCCGGGCAGCCCGATATGCCTGAGA
>PLRZ01000573.1 GCA_003164075.1 Bryobacterales bacterium
GACGCCGACGTCTCCGAAGCCCTCGACTTCTGCGAATACTACGCCCGTGAAATGGAGCGACTGGCCGGCCCGCAACCGGTGGTCCAACTGCCCGGCGAGCTCGACGAGATGATCTACATCCCACTGGGCGTCGGAGTGGTGATTCCGCCATGGAATTTCCCGCTGGCCATTATGGTGGGCATGACCGTGGCCTCGCTGGTCACTGGAAATGTCGCCATCGTCAAGCCCTCCAGCGAAACCCCGACCATCGGCGCCAAATTCGCCGAAGCGCTGCTGGAGGCTGGCTTCCCAGAGTTCAGTTTCACGCTTCTGACGGGCAGCGGAGCGGCGGTGGGCGACGTGCTGGTGGAGCATCCCAAGACGCGCTACATCTCCTTTACGGGTTCGCGCGACGTGGGCCTGCGCATCAACGAACTGGCCGCCAAAACGCAGCCGGGGCAGATCTGGATCAAGCGCGTGATCGCCGAAATGGGCGGCAAAGATGCCATTATCGTGGACGCCGATGCGGATCTCGATAAGGCGGTGGATGGGGTGCTCTTCTCGGCCTTCGGCTATCAGGGGCAGAAGTGTTCCGCCTGCTCGCGCGCCATTGTCGACGCCTCGGTTTACGACCGCTTTCTGGAAAAACTGGCGCCCAAAGCCACGGCCCTCAAGGTGGGGGCGTCCGACGATCCTCGAAACTTCATGGGCCCGGTGATCAGCGCCGGTGCCCGCAAAACTATCCTCAATTATATTGAGGTCGGCAAACAGGAGGGCCGGCTGGTGGCCGGCGGCGCGGCCGTGCCGGAGGGGGGCTACTTCGTTGCGCCCACCATCATCGCGGATATCGAGGCGAAGGACCGCATTTTCCAGGAGGAGATTTTCGGCCCGGTTTTGGCCGTCGCCAAGGCGGACAATTTCGAGCACGCCCTGGAACTGGCCAATGATTCACAATACGGGCTGACCGGGGCGGTCTTTTCCAATAACCCCGATCACCTGCGGGAAGCCAAGCACCGCTTCCACGTCGGGAACCTGTATTTCAACAGGAAATGCACAGGCGCGATGGTCGGCGCGCACCCCTTCGGCGGCTTCAATATGTCCGGAACGGACTCCAAGGCGGGCGGTCCCGATTACCTGCTATTGTTTCTGCAGGCCAAGTCAGTAGCCACAAAGATTAAATAGAATCAATAACATATGGAGATATAGCAGATAACCCCGGTTAATCCCGTAGGGTTATCCCTCTACTGGTTGACGGCCCATTTGCCGATCATTGATAATGGATCGTCACAAATGATGCGCTCCTTTTTACCGCTTGTGGCCGCCGGACTGATGATCGGCGCCCAGTTTGCCGTTGCGCAAGCCCAGAAGGGGACTTCGACAACCGTCAGGAAGAAGGCCGCGCCGGTGAGGACCGCCGTGAGGCGGCCGCCCCCGGTGGATCCCACCGTTGGCGACAACATAGATGGCGAGGACCTCATCGTTCGCCGCGCGGCGGTTGCGGCTCTGGGAACCACCAGGGGGAGTGTGGTGGTGGCCGATCCAAACACCGGGCGCGTTCTGAGCATGGTGAATCAGAAACTGGCGTTCCAGGCCGGCTTCACGCCCTGCTCCACCATCAAGCTGGTCACCAGTCTGGCGGCGCTCAATGAACATGTGGTGGAGCGCGACACCGTGATCCACCTGAGCCGCTACATCAGTTTCAACCTCACCACGGCTATCGCTCATTCCAACAATCCCTACTTCGCCACGCTGGGCAATCGGCTGGGCTTCGAACGCGTGACGCACTACGCCCAAATGCTCGGGTTAGGCGAGAAGGCCGGCCTGGATATTGCCGGCGAACAGCCCGGCAGCATTGCCGCGGCGCCTCCCAAGGCTGGCGGGATGGGAATGATGTCCGCATTCGGCGAAGGCTTCCTGGTGACCCCGCTGGAATTGACGGCATTGATTTCTTCCATTGCGAATGGCGGTACTTTGTACTATTTGCAATACCCGCGCAGCTCCGAAGAAGTGGACCATTTCACGCCCAAGGTGAAGCGGTCATTGGAATTGGAGCCGCAGGGTTTCTCCGATATCAAGACCGGGATGCGTGGCGCGGTAGATTTCGGAACGGCCACACGCGCCAGCTATGCCCCCGACGAGCCGGTCCTCGGCAAGACGGGCACGTGCACGGATTTCAGTTCTTCCAGCCACATGGGTTGGTTCGGCTCCTTTAACGACGTGGGGAACCACCAGCTCGTGGTCGTGGTCATGCTGGCCGCGGTGAATCGGTCGGTCAGCGGTCCTGTGGCATCGGGAGTAGCAGGGGCCATTTACAAGAGCCTCTCCGACCAACGCTATTTCACCGCCGGCGGGGTGGAGACCAGGCCGGGGATGCCACAGATTCTGGTCAGCACACCGCTCTCGGCTGAGGAACCAGCCAAGGCGAAGCACTAAGGCTAGTTCCTGTCGCGAAACTGCGACTCGTAATGGCGAGACCGCTCCCCGGCGGGGTGCCCTCGGGGCCCGGCTCAGTAACAAGTCCCGTGGAATCATCGCTGCGTTACCGAGCCGCGACCGCAAGGGAGCGTTTCTTGAGTTTCGCGACAGAAACCAGCTTAGTACACCGTTTCGCAAATACACCCTCGTATCTTGCACACACAGGGCGATCAGGCAACAATACGTTGGCGTATTTGTGAAATGGAAGACTTAGCTAGTTTCTGTCATGAAACTCCGGCTCGTAACGGCAAGACCGCTCCCTGGCGGTCGCGGCTCGGTAGCAAGTCCCGTGGAATCATCGCAGTGTTTTCCGAGCCGCGCGCGCAAGCAAGCGGTCCTTGCCATTTTCCAGAGTTTCGCGACAGCCGTTACTTCTGCGACTCCCGCTTTTTCCGATAACTCCGCGCCAGCTCCATATAGACGCCTAAGTCGCGATCCAGATCGGACTGCGTGCCATCGAAATAGAAGTTACGGATCGGGATGCCGCCATGGTCGCGGCTGATGCGCGGGTAGATCGCCTCGCACACAATGCCGTTCATGCAGGTGAAGGGGCTGATGTCGATGATTCCGGCAGCGCCCTTCCTGGCCAGGCAGACCGCCTTTCCCACGTTGAGGACCATCTCGCCAAACGCGCCCTCGCGCGGCAAATAGGGGCGGGCAGCTTCTAGAATCTCGTAGATGTCGGGCTCTTCGCGGCCGGCGAAATCGTCGTCGAAGGGGGCCAGTAGCACGTGCTCGTCGCGCTTCTGCACACGCTTGCGCACCCACGCGCCCAACGCCTCCGCGGTCCAGATGCGGCCGGTCAGTTTCAGCTTGCGGAAGTGCTCGGAATTGGTGTACCAGATCCACTCCACCAGGTCCGACACCCAGGCCTCCGCGCCGTAAGCTTCCAGAGAGCGGACCAGGTCCTCGTTGGAGAAAGTATTGAGGCGGCAAAAGATCTCGCCGACGATGCCGATTAGCGGCAGGCTCCGGTCCCTTCGCGGCGCCAGGGCGCGGAACCGGTCGCGGCCGCGCACCAGCGAGTCGCGCAACGACAGAAGTTGGACGCCGGGTTCCAGAGGCGACCGTTCGAGCGTGGTACACAGGTCCGCCAGCGCTTCTTCGTAGACCGTTTCGGTATCGCCGCGCCGCTCTTCGTAGGGGCGCTGAATCAGCAGCATCTTCTGCAGCATGTCGGCGCAGAACAGGGCGCGCCAGGCAGTGCGCACGAAGGGCTTCGCCAGCTCGCCGATGCCATCGTAGGCGTTCCCGCTGGTGGGCGAGAGAATCTCTACCGCCTGGTGGCCGTTGGCATCCAGAATCTGGCGCAAATACGGGGCGTACTGGCCGAACCGGCACGGACCTTCGGCGGTGGGCATGAAGAACGCCACGCGCGAGGGGTCGGTATCCGGCCGTTCCAGCACCTTCATGAAATCGCCCACCGTGACCTTCGCGGGATAACATTCGTCGCCGGAAGTGTAGCGGGCTCCCAATTCGCGCGTGCGATGGTCGGACGGCGGCGTGGGCTCGGCCTCCAGCCCGACGGCGCGAAAGGCCGACGCGAACGCGCGCGCGCTGCCCCACGCCATGGGCGGAATGTAAATCCGCTTGCCGGTTAGTGGATGGCTGCCGCCCTGGCTGTGGGGAGCGGCTCTTTCGGCGGTTGATAGCATCGCAGAATTCCTTTACTGTCGAGATAGGCTTCGCAGCGCGTCATGTAGCCGGCGTCGTTGCCGTGCCCGTCGA
>PLRZ01000444.1 GCA_003164075.1 Bryobacterales bacterium
GGTCACCTCAATGGTAATTCTCGTAGCGCGCCAGTTACCGCTCACCGTCACGGCCCACGTGCAGAACTCCTGGTGCCATGGAATTTGCCGTGGAGCCCGCAGGTGGGGCAGCCCATTTCCCCGCCAAGCTGAAATTGCGGGGCGACATCAGGAGTTCTGACGTGCCTTTTCGGGCGCCACGGAGTTCATGGAGATCCAAGCCGGGCAAGTTCATATCGCGTGCGCTGGTGGACGCGTTCAAACGGCCAAGGATGAGGCGGAGCCGGTCAGCGTGTTTTGCTTGAATTCCCGGCTTGGGTTACAGTAGCGAAGAACCGCTGGATTCCTGCCTACTGAATCAAATACTGCTCCAGCCTCCCGCCCGGGACGGCCAGCGTGCTCAAGTGCAGCGTCTGCTCCTTGAACTTGACCTCAAAGTGGCGATAAGTCATGCCGCCGCGCAGTTCCACCGAGGTCTGCTTCAAACTCACCAGCGCTCCCTGCGCCTTCAAACTGGCCGCGGCATCTTCCAGCACCTGGCGTGTGAAGAAAGCATCGGCATTCGACGTCAGCAGCGCGCGATCGATCCTGCCTTCCAGCAGTCCCTCGAAAATCTGCCTCGCCTGTTTGAGCGCGCCGGCCGCGCCGGCATCTTCCGCCTCCGCCAACAGCAGTGGCGCGACCTGGGTGGTGACTGCTCGCGGCGCGCTGGAGCCGTCCTCATTGGCGAACACCACGATAGCCGTGCCATGGTCCGGCCAGACCGTATTCAGGCTCACGAATCCCGATACTGCTCCGCCGTGTTGTAGCTTGGGGTGGCCGTCGTCATCCGTCACTCCCACGCCCAAGGCGTAGTCCGTGGGCGTGCCGTTGCGCAGACGCACGGGAGTGGTCATGATGTCGAGGGACGCCGGGGTGAGCAGCTTATGCTCCATCAGGGAGATGTCCCACAGCGCCAGGTCATGGGCCGTCATGGCCAGTTCCCCGGCGGCGAACAGCCAGCCGCGGCCCTCGGGCTGTGCCCGACGCGGCGGACCCAGCGCAAAGCGAGTATAACCGGCGGCGTCTTGCGGTCCCATGGTCTGCTCCGCCAGATTGATGGCCCTGGTCATCCCGAGCGGACCCAGGATGCGCTTCGAGAGGAAGTCGAAGAATGGACCGCCGGTAACCCGCTCCACAATCCGGCCCGCGATGGCGTAGTTAGTGTTGCTGTACTGCCAGCGCGTACCCGGGTCGAAATCCAGCGGCTTTCTGCCCCATTGGTCGAGTATCTGGTCGGCCGTGACGGGCTTCTCCATGAAAGGCGCCACATAGTCTTGCGGGTAATAATCCTGATAACCGGAGGTATGTGTGAGTAACTGGCGAATAGTAACTTCACTGGCGCGTGTCAAGTTAGGAAGATAGCGGGAAACACGGTCGTCGAGAGATAGCTTGCCATCCTGCACCAGTAGCAGCACGGAGCCCGCCAGTAACTGTTTGCTCACCGAGCCGATGCTGTACCGCATCTCCGCCGTGGCGGCAACGGAAGGATCCAGCCGCGCCTTGCCGTAAGCCTTTTCGAACGCAAGTTTGCCGCTCTGCACGATGGCGATCGAAACGCTCGGCGCGCCGCTTTCGACGAGCGATTTGGCTGCAATCTCATCGATTCGGGCCGTCACGGCGGGCGGCAGTTGCGCGAAGAGGACGCTCGCGGCGGCAAACAGGGTCGGAAAGAAACGGCATGGGCGCATGGAAGTTGGCTTCGGCCAAGTATAACCGTAACGCCATGCCCGCCTCAAGGCGTCAGCGGCGGACGTGGCGCCGGCCAGCCGGCTTCGATGAACATCGATTGGCGAATGCACACTGCCCCACCTGGCGGGAATTCGGAGGCATCGACACTTCCATGCGTTCTTGTGCCGCGGCCGAAGCCGCGAGGCTCCAGAGGAGGACTACCGTCGCTCGTTTCCGCATTAGTGGAATACTCCTTCGCGAGTTTCAGAACTCCTGATGTCTTGGAATTTGCAGTGAGCCCGAAGGTGGGGCAGGCGGTGCTCGCCTTCGCTCGATCCTATTTCGAGCAGCGGGCCTAATTCAGCGCGGGCGGGCAGGCAGGCGGCACCGCCTGCCCCACCTGCGAAGCTCTCGCCATCGAAAGGAATGGCTCAGCCCATTTTCCCCGCCAGGCAGCACTTGACGGGCGAGATCAGGAGGTCTGAGTTTGGTGAAGAATACGTCCAGCGGAACGATCTCGTTTCCGCAGCGAGACTCACTTCAGTTGGCGAGGACCGCTCCCTGGCGGTCGCGGCTCGGTAACAAGTCCCGTGGAATCGTCGCAGCGTTTTCCGAGCCGCGCGCGTTAGCAAGCGGTCCTCGCCATTTGAAGTCAGTTTCGCGACAGAAACCAGCTACTTAGAAAGGACTATAGAAAGAAACTTACTCGCATGGCAAGAAAGCGGAATTACTCGAGTTATCGCCAGTCAAACTAATGCCCGCGGGGTTCCGGCTGATACGTGCAGAACGGGTCGGAGGCCAGCGGATCGCCCGTCGCCTCGAAAGCCCGCGCGCGCGACCCTCCACAAAGGGCGCTGTATTCGCAGAAGCCGCAGCGTCCCTCAAACTGACTGGAATCGTGCAGCGATTGAAACACCGGCGCGGTGCGATACACATCCGACACCTGGTCCTTGCGAATATTGCCCACCACCAGCGGCAGAAAGCCGGCCGGACAGATGTCGCCGGTGTGCGAAACGAACACGATCCCGTGGCCGTCGCGGATTCCGAAGCCGCGGTAGGCGCCGCTGCGCTTGATTTGTTCGCCGCTCATGCCGTCGGCGCGCATGCGTTCCAGCGCCACGCGCCGGTATGAGGGCGCTTCCGTAGTGGCCATGATAAAGGGCGCCGCCAGCGAGGTCTGGTAAATCCAGGCCATGAGCTTTTCGCCCTCTTCCGGCGAGAGGGGCTGCAGCACTTTTCCTCGGCCCACGGAGATCAGAAAGAACAGGCTCCAGCGCGCCACTCCGAACGGCTTGAGCAACTCATAGACGGCCGGTATGTCGCTAGCCGTTTCTTCCGCCACCAGAGTATTCACCTGGAGCGGCATGCCCAATTCCTGCGCCCACCGCATAGCCTGCAACGTCCGGTCGAACGTGCCGGGGACTCCGCGGATGGAATCGTGGCGCGCCGCCGTGGATCCATCGAGGCTCAGTCCCAGACCTTCCACCTGATGTTCCTTGAGCCGCACCAGCACATCGCGCTCGAGCGCCTCGCTGGCGGCCGGCGTGATGGAGACACCGATGCCGAGTTTGTGCGCCTCGTCGATGAGGTCGTAGAGATCTTTGCGCTCCAGCGGATCGCCGCCGGTGAGGATCAACTGCGGCATGGGGTCGCCGAAACCGGGGATCTG
>PLRZ01000376.1:0-4408 GCA_003164075.1 Bryobacterales bacterium
GGCGGGGAAAATGGGCTGAGCCATTTCTTTCGATGGCGAGAGCTGCAAATTCCACGACATCGGAGTTCTGAACAAGTCCCCGTGAAATCATCGCAGCGCTTTCCGAACCCCGCACGCCTTGCCCCAACCAGTGAGTCAAGCTATTCTACTGGGCGGAATCGCGGCGCGAGCCGGCGCCGCGCAGGGAGGAGCCGATGACATCCAACACCAACCGCCGCCAGTTTCTGGGAAGCGCAGCCGCCGCTGCCGCCTTCTCCATCGTTCCAAGGCACGTCTTGGGGGGACCGGCCTACGTGGCCCCCAGCGATCAAATCAACCTGGCCTACGTCGGCACAGGCACCCAGGGGCTCCGCGAAATGCCCGTCCTGCTGGCATCGCCGGACATCCGCATCACGGCCGTCTGCGATCCCCAAAAGAACCCGGGCGATTACCGCGACTGGGACCGGAATGGCCTGCTGAACGACCTGCGCCGCGCGCTGCACGCACCCGATTGGCGCGCGGGAACCGAGGGCGCCATTCCCGGCGGCCGCGATGTGGGCCAATCCCTGGTGGAGACATACTACGGCTCAAAAAGCCCCTCCGGCCAATACAAGGGCTGTGCCGCCTACGCCGACGTGCGCGAGATGCTCGAAAAGGAGAAGGGCATCGACGCCGTCAAGATCATGACCCCCGATCATCTCCACGGAACCATCGCCATGGCGGCGATGAAGCGCGGAAAGCACGTCATCGTGCACAAGCCCATCGCCAATCGCCTGAAGGAGGCGCAACTCGTCATCGAGACCGCCCGCAAGGCCGGCGTCTCCACCCACCTGATGCCCTGGGACAGCAACGGCGACATGGCCCCGGTGATGGCGTGGATCGATAGCGGCGCCATCGGCACGCTCCGCGAGGTCCACAACTGGTCGAACCGGCCGGTCTGGCCGCAGTACGCCACCATCCCCGCCGACCGGCCGCCGGTGCCGCCGGGCCTCGACTGGGACCTGTGGCTGGGCCCCGAAGCCGACCGGCCCTACCACCCCGATTACACCAATATGGTATTCCGCGGTTGGTACGATTTCGGCGGCGGCTCCATGGCCGACATGGGCCACTATAGTCTCTGGACCGTGTTCAACGCGCTGGAACTGGCGGGGCCCACCAGCATCGAGCCCATGCTGACCCACTCCTGCATGCTGAAGGATGGCGTCTCCACGACCATCCGCAATGACTTCTCATTCCCGCTGGCAGGCGTGGTGCGCTTCAAGTATCCGGCGAGCGGCCGGCGCGGGCCCATCGAACTCATCTGGTATGACGGTGGCATTCATCCTCCCACGCCCGCCGAACTGGAGGAAGACGGCCAGGAACTGCCGCGCGAAGGCATGATGTTCGTCGGCGACAAGGGCAAGATCCTCGCCGGATTCAACGTGGAAAGCCCGCGCCTGATCCCGGCCGCCCGCATGCAGGGAATGGCGGCGCCGCCCCCGCCCGCACGCCCGCAAAACGGCGGGCCCGAACCGCCTCCGCTATCGCCGGGGCTGACCCAATGGGTGGCGGCGTGTCGCGGCGACAAGCGGCACTCGCCCGGCAGTTTCCTCAACGCCGGTCCCATTTCGGAAGCCGTCAATCTTTACGCGGTAGCGCTGCGAACCGGCAAGAGGCTGCTCTACGATGCCGGGACCGCGACGGTCGCCAACGTCCCGGAGGCCAACAAGTATTTGTCACGCGAGTACCGTCCGGGCTGGGACCCGCACACTATCTGACGGCGCCCGAGCCGGCCGCGCCAGTGCCCCGATCGGGTGAGGCGGCGGACCGTGACTGGTAGTCGACGCCAATCCGCTCCCCGAACCGCCGGCTCGGCAAGAACCAGCAGACGATGCCCACGCCCAGCGGGTGCATCAGGCCCGCTATCGCGAAGATGGGCGCGTACGTGAAGTGCTGCACCACCCACGCCGTCCCGTAATTCGCCAGGATGCCGCCCACTGTTCCGCCCATCCCGGAAATCCCTATCACCGTGCCGATTTCGCCCGCGCGGCAGATGTCGGTGGGCAACGCCTGCATGTTGGAAATCCAAAATGCGTGGCCCATGGTGACGAAGCAGATGGCCGCGATCGCCAGCGCGGCCGTGGGTACCGCCGGCGCGAGAATGGCCACCGGCATCATCGCCGCGCCCAGCAGCATCACGAACTTCCGCGCTTTCGGCAGGCGCCACCCGGCGCGCATCAACCTTCCGGAAAGCCATCCGCCCACCAGGTAGGCCGCGCCCCCGGCGATAAAAGGCACCGACGCATATCGGCCCACCATCGCCAGATCGAAGTGCCGCTCTTTGCGCAGATATTCGGGCAGCCAGAAGATCACGAAGTAAATCACCGGGTCGGTGAAGAACCGCGCCAGGGTCAGGGTGTAACACTCGCGGGTCTTCATCACTTCCCACCAGCTCGGCCGTTCGGCGGTGGCCGGCGTGGCTTGCGCGGGGGTCTGCACTTCGTCTTTCATCGCGGCGTATTCGGAGGGGCGCAGCCAGCGGTTCAAGTGCGGCGGCTGGTAGAGAACCAGCCATGCCGCGAGCCACAGGAAACCCAGCGCACCGGTGAAGTAAAACGAAAAGCGCCAACCGTAATTCAGCGTCAGGAAGCTGACCACCGGCGGCGCCACGGCCGACCCCAACATGGTCCCGGCGTTGAAGATGCCGATCCCCAGAGCTCGCAAGCGCGCCGGAAACCATTCCGCTACCGCGCGGGCCGCGGCCGGCCAGTTACCCGGCTCCCCCAGCCCCAGCAGCGCCCGGCATCCCGCCAGCGACCACTTTCCGGACGCGAACCCATGCAGCATGGCCGCGCACGACCACACGAAGACGAAGACCGAGAAGCCGCGCCGCGTGCCCAACCGGTCCACAATGTAGCCCGAGAAGGCATACATCACCGCGTACGCGATGAGAAACACCGAGACTACCTGCGAGTAGTCCGTCTCCGTCATGGAGAACTCGCGGCGGAGGTCCGTGGAAATCACGGAAAGCGCCAGCCGGTCCGCATAATTAATGGCGGTGGCGAGAAACAGCAGCGCCGCCACCACCCATCGCATCTGAGGAATCTTCATCTGACCCTGGCGCAAGCGGNNGTCTGCAGCACGGTCAACGTCTTGCCGTCGGCCGAGAGCGTCCACTTCTGCGTCATGGTGAATTCGTTGTCGCCGAATTGACCTTTGGTATCGATCGCCAGCGTGTCGCCGTCCCACTTCACCACGCTCTTGGTGGTCGAGCCCTGGAAGCCCTGGTTGGTGCACTCCTTACCGTCGGTGGTGTAGGTGGCGTTCATTTCGAAGTCGCCCATCTGGCTGGACTGTTTGCTTGCCGTGGTCAGCTTGGGATCGGCGTGCGCGATCTTGTACGTCATGGAGTCCGGAGCGGGCATCTCCCCGAAGGTGCTCTTGGCGGAATTCAGCTTCCAGTCGCCGCTGAAGTTCGGTTTGGCGAGTGCCGGCAACGCGGCCAGCGCCAACACTGTGAGAATTCCGAAAATGTATTTTGACATGGGAATCGAGTCCTGTCGTCTTCGGGCAGTATATCGTCTCTCTCCGCCCGGCGCTGGCTTTTGTTATGCTCGGAAGGAAATGCCAGTCTCTCTCAAAGACCAAGTCGTTTTGGTAGTAGGCGCGTCGAGCGGAATTGGACGCGCCACCGCGGTGATGATGGCGCGCGAAGGCGCCAAAGTGATGGCGTCGGCCCGCCGGCAGGATCGCCTGGAGCAGTGGAAGCAGGAGATGGCCGCCGAAGGCCACACCGTCGAGATCTTCGTGGCGGACGCCTGCGACGCCGCGCAGATGGACCGTCTGGCTGCGGCCACGCGCGAGAAATTCGGACCGATTCAGATCCTGGTGTACGCCACCGGAACGAATACTCCGGACCGCGCCATGCGGCGTTTGCGGCCGGACATCTGGAACGAGCTCATCTCCACCAATCTGAGCGGCGCGTACTACGCCACGCAGGCCGTTGTGCCGGCGATGCGCGAAGCGCGCTTCGGCCATATCATTTATATCTCGTCGATTTCCGGCCACACGCCCGACGTCTCGGGTGCGGCCTACCAGGCCAGCAAGCGCGGCTTGATCGGACTCTCGCACGCCGTCCGCCTGGAGGAAAAGGAAAATGGAATCCGCACCACGGTGATCGATCCGGGCCTGGTGGACACCGAAATCCTGGAGAAACGGCCGGTCAAGCCGCCCGCCGAAATGCTGGCGCAAGCGCTGTTACCGGAGCACGTCGCGGAGGCCGTGATCGCCTGCGCCAAAATGCCGCCGCGCGCCGTGATCAGCGAACTGACAATCGTTCCGTCGACGCTGTGAAAAGAGAACGGGGCGTGACTCCGAAAGCCCTGAATTCTTGCGCTGAGGAGCCTCTGGACTCCTGATGTCGTGGAATTGGGTTGAGCCGGGGGGGGGG
>PLRZ01000376.1:4416-8289 GCA_003164075.1 Bryobacterales bacterium
TGCGGGCGACATCAGGAGTCCAGAAGCCTCGATTCGGGAGGGATGCGAATCGCTTGGAGTCGTAGCTGGAACCGTCGAGCAGCCGTTCAGGCGGCGGTGACAAAGACTCGCCCTGGGCGCCGAGCTCGCGGCCGGTTGCGGATGACAATCTCAATGTCCTGATTGAGCGACGTAAGAAACCGCATCAAACGCTCCACGGAGAAGCCTTCAAGCCGGTATTTTGAAAGAGCGGAAACTTTGGGCTGGTTGATGCCCAGGAGCTCCGCTGCTTTTCCCTGCGATAACCCGCGGCACTGCAGGACATCGTTGATGGCTATGGCTAAACGGACTTTCGTCTGCCGTTCGGCGGCGTCTCGAAAGCCGAGGTCGGCGAACACATTCCCCGAACTCCGCACGATCTTCCCGCTACGTTCCGCGGTGAGTTTTGGCATGTCGATACTCGTAGTCTTGTCTGGCAAGTCGCAGGCGCTGTGAAACGAGTTCTACATCGGCTTTGGGCGTTTGGATGCCCGTATGCGACTTCTTTTGGAAACAGTGCAATACATAAACGGCCCAACGGAAGCGAACGGTATAGACGGCGCGGTACGTGTTCCCGTCGTGGTCCTCGACAACCTCCAGTACTCCGGACCCTGCCCCTTTCCACGGCTTCGCAGAGGGGTGTTTGCCGCCAAACTGAGCATGCTCAGTGCCGTGCCGATTCCATCTTTGACGGCTTCCGGAAACGCCATTAAGTCTCGTTTCGTAGAACCCACCCAGTACAAGGGCCGTTCGCCCCGAGCCGGCGGGCGCATCGGATGTCCATCCCAGTTCTAGGATACCATAGGGCGGTTTGGCGAGGCTCGGCGGCCAGACTGGCTCCGAACCTCTCCTACGTCAAGGACGATCAATCAGGCGGACCGCCTGTCAGCGACGGGCGTAATACGGCCAAGTTGACGTGAGCGGCCAGTTGACGTGACGGGGACTTCCCGAGATTTTATCGGCCACTGACATGTAAGATGCAGAGAAATCCTGGTAGACGCCGCTCACGTCAGCCGGGCCCGACCGGCGCGGCCACTTGGGGTGGAAAGTCGCCATCTCGGACTCCTGCCACTCAGGGAGATTACCCCCATGAAGTCCCTATCGAGCCACTTGGGCGGGATGGCCCAATGCGGGGCTGCCGGCAAGGAGCTGGCAACATTCTTCAATCTTGCGGATATAACTGTCGGTCCGCGCTTCGCCCCAGGTTCGAAGAGCGTAACTGCCGATGTTGCATAAGTCGGCGTCGCGCGGCGCGAAAAACGAAATCTGGCCACCGGGCTTAACGGGGAGCCAGGGGACGTTTAAGCTTCTCCCGGACACGCTCAAAGACATTGCCGGTGGCGATGCCGCTACCGTCACCTTCATCGATCATGGCCCGCAGGGTGGCAAGCTCTACCTCGTATCGCTGTTCCTCGCGCTCCAAACTCCGGAGCGCGGCGCGGACTACTTCACTGGCGTTCTCGAAGCGCCCGCTTTCCACCTTCGACCGCACAAAGTGGTCAAGCTCGTCGGTCAGGTACACATTACAGATCGGCATTCAAGCCCATATTACTATTCTTACCCCGGCCGCTTCACCTCAATCCCCGCCATCCCTTCGATAAACGTCACGATCGCGGAGTGATCCAGGTCGCCCTTGCCTTCGTTCATCAGCGCCATCAGCATCTGCTGGGCCAGCGCGGTAAACGGCAGCGACACTTTCATGGACTCCGCCGCCAGCAGCGCATTCCGCAGGTCCTTCTGGTGAAGCTTGATGCGGAAGCCCGGCTTGAAATTCCGTGCGATCACCATGGGCGCTTTGGCATTCAGCACCGTACTGCCCGCCAGGCCGCCTTTCACGGCATTAAAAACTACTTCCGGATCGAGCCCCGCGCGCGTCGCCAGCACCAGCGCTTCGCCCATAGCGGCGATGTTGCATGCCACCATGATCTGATTCGCCAGCTTGGTAACATTGCCGGCGCCCACTGGCCCTGTGAGCGTCACGCTGGAACCCAGCTTTTGCAGGATCGGCAAGACTTTTTCGAACACCTCCGCCTTGCCGCCCACCATGATGGCCAGAGTCGCGTCGGTGGCTTTTGGTTCTCCGCCGCTTACCGGCGCATCCAGGAATTCCACGCCCTTCGCGGCGCAAGCCGCGGCCACTTTCTGCGCCACGATCGGGCTGATGGAACTCATGTCCACCACCGTCGACCCGGCCCGCGCGCCCTCCAACACTCCACCCGGACCAAGCACCGCGGTCTCCACCTCGGGGCCGTCCGGCAACATCGTAATAATCACGTCCGATCGAGCCGCCGTATCGGCGCAAGACTCTCCGCGCGCGGCGCCGGCTTCCGTCAGTTCCGCCAGCGGCCCCGCGACCACGTCGAACACCACCAGCGTGTGCCCAGCCTTCAGCAGGTTTTTGGACATGGGCTTGCCCATAATACCGAGACCGATAAATCCAATTTGAGACATGCAGAGATTATAGCCGGATGCGGCGCGCGGTAGAATATCCCTTGGCGAGGATATAATGGCCGAAAATACTTATCTGAACTGGGTCCTGGAAAACACCGTCACGAAATGGTGGCACGATTCCGCGGAGGCCGGCGAACTGCAACTGGGCCTCGAACGCGGCGCCATCGGCGTCACCACCAATCCGTTTCTCGCGAATCTGGCGCTGGTTAAAGACCGGGATCTCTGGGCGCCTGCAATCGACGCCGTACTGGCACGGAAACTGGCGCCCGAGCTGAAAGCCGAAGCGCTGATGCAGATCGCCGTCACCTGCACCACCGAGAAACTCATACCGGAGTTCGCCGCCTCTAACGGCCAATCGGGATTCGTGTGCGCGCAAGTGAACCCGTTGCGCGCCGGCGACCGCGATTGCATGCTGGCCATGGCCAGGCGGCTGCACCGCTGGGCTCCCAATATCGCCGTGAAACTCCCTGCCACCAGCGCCGGCATCGACGTGCTGGAAGATTGCGTGGCCGAGGGTATTACCGTTACCGCTACCGTGAGCTTCACGGTGCCGCAAGCGATCGCCATCGCCGAGCGCCATCGCGCCGGAACGGAACGCGCCAAAGCCAAAGGCATCGCGCCGGGAAAATGTTTCGCGGTGATCATGATCGGGCGGCTGGACGATTTCCTCCGCGAAGTGGCGCACGACAATCAAGCGCCGGTGAGTGAGGACGATATCCGGCAAGCGGGACTCGCGGTCACCAAGCGCGCCTATGCCTTATACCGCGAGCGCGGCTACGAAGCGGTGCTGCTGGTGGCCGCGCTGCGCGGCGATTATCATCTCACCGAGTTGGCCGGCGCAGACCTGATTATGTCCATCGCACCGGCCTTCCAGGAAATCTTCGTCACCCGGGACCTGCCGCGCGAAGAGCGCATCGACCGCCCGGTTCCCGCCGACGCCATCGAGCGCCTGAGCCAGATGCCGGAATTCGTCCGCGCCTACGAACCCGACGGCATGACGCCCGCGGAATTCATGGCCTTCGGCGCCACCCAGCGCACCCTCAGCCAGTTCTGCGAAGTGGGCTGGAAGCTGATGGAGAGCTACCGGTAGACCGGTGGAAGTTCCGAAGCTCACAATTCGGTGTAAGAGCGCATTATCGGGCGATGGCTGAAGCGGCCCGGCGACGTGGTGGCGGAGATCGAAACCGATAAGACCACCTTCGAGAAGTCACCGCGGCAACCGCGGCGGCGCCAGCCGTCATAGGCGCGGCGCGCATGAGTCCACGAGCGCGGCGATTCGCCGAGGTGCACGATTCTCACCCGCCAACATGGGCTGGAGCGCCCTGGTGCACCACATTCCCGGCCTGAAGGTCAGAACTCCTGATGTCGCCCCGCAATTTCCGCCTGGCGGGGAAAATGGGCTGA
>PLRZ01000009.1 GCA_003164075.1 Bryobacterales bacterium
TGGCGGTCTACACCACCTATCCGCCGCTGTTCCTGGGAATAGGTCCGACCGTGGGACCACTGTCTCCCGGCGTGCAAGATTTCCAGTTGACCGCTAGTGGCGGCAAACCGCCTTATCACTATTCGTTGAGTCCGGGGGCCGTGGTCCCGCCGGGCTTCCGGGTACAAGACGGCGGGCAAATGCCCAACTTTTTCCCTACGAGCGTTACCGGCGGCCTTCTGGGCGTGAACACCGGAGCCGGCACATATTCCACATCTCTGCGGGTCACGGATAGCGACGGCAACACCTTCGACCGTGCGATTACACAGATTGATTCCTCGCTAACCATTCTCAGCCCGGGCAATCCGCCGGCCGCGGTATTTAACTCGGCGTACTCGTATACCTTCACAGCTTCCGGAGGTACCGGCACCTATACATGGTCTGCGGTGGGTCTGCCGGCGGGAATCAACATTGGCACTTCCACCGGCACGATTTCCGGCATTCCCTCGGCCAGCGGAAACTTCTACATCAACATCACCGTTACCGACACATCCGGTACGGCGGAGCCTTTCGGTTATAACCTGACCGTCTATCCGTTCGCTATTACCACGGGACAAGTGCTGCCCCAGGGGACTATCGGCGCGAGCTATTCGCAGACGTTGGCCGCCCCGAACTGCGGCTCCAACTGCACATGGGCGATTGTTGGCGGATCGCCGCCCAACGGCTTGAGCATGAATTCGGCGGGCGTGATTTCGGGCACGCCGAACGGATTCTCCACCAACACGTTCACAGTGCAGGCCAGCGGCTCCAACGGCGCCGCACAAAAGGTATTTGGGATCTTCGTGCCGTTTAACCCGCCGCAGCCGTTGTCTATCACTTCCAATCCAAATCTCTATTACTCCACCGTAGGCAGTGGCTATTGGACTCAACTGTTCGCCCAAGGCGGAACTCAGCCTTACACATGGAGCGTAGCCAGCGGGAGCCTTCCCCCGGGAATCTCCCTGTCGTCGCCGGGAGAGACGCTGGGCTTCAACTTCGCGCCCGGATTCACTTACCTCATCGGAAAACCGACGCGGACGGGGAACTACCCCTTCACGTTGAGAGTCACGGACGGCGCCTCGAATACCACCACTCAAACCTTCAACTGGGTGATTTCGCCGCTGAATTTCGACATGACCGTATTCCCCTTCAATGGCCCGGCGGGCACATACGGCCGCAACACGCCCACCCCGACCTATAACACGGCATACCAGCAGCAGATCCTGGTCACTGGCGGCTCCGGCAACTATATTTCGTGGACCACGCCTCTGGCGGCCAGTCCTCTGCCGCCGGGGCTGACCCTGAACGCGGCGACCGGCATGGTGAGCGGGACTCCAACCGCAACGGGCTCTTACTCAACCTTGGTCCAGGTGACCGACGATGCGGGGAACACCCATCAGCAGTTCATCACCTTTAATGTCGCTTCTCCCACCGGCGTCACCGTCAATATCGGTATCGGTCCCAACCTGGGGACTTTTGCTTCGGGCGGAACCTACGTTTTCAACTTGAACCCCGGCGGCGGCGCCGGACCATACACGTTCACCGTTCTTGACTCGCTACCGCCCGGCTGTTCTCTGGAAACCGGTAACAGCCTTCTGTCCAATTCGAACGGCAGTTACGACATGTACTGCGCGCCGCTGGGCACGGGCGCCTATAACTTCACGCTAAAGGCGACCGATTCCGGCGGGAATATCGGCGTCAGGGTTCTATCCATAACCTTTTCACCCATTCAGCTTTACACCACCACCGGGCTGGCGAACGGGTCCACGGGCACGGCCTATTCTCAACAATTGCTGGCCTGGGACTATGCCGGCACGGTGACCTGGTCGATAGCGGCGGGCTCGGCGCTTCCCCCGGGCATGACCTTGAATGGATCGACCCTGGGCGGTTCCCCGACAACGGCGGGCAGTTACAGCTTCACTCTGACCGCCGCGGACAGCGCCACATCGACATCCACCAACTATACGTTCACCATCGCGGTTTCAACCATCACTATCACCAATCCCACGATCATTCCGGTGCATGGGGCGTACGAGGTCCCCTATAATTACCAGTTCACGGCCACGGGCGGAGGCACGAACAAAACCTGGTCCGCCAGCGGACTGCCGTCCGGCTTGTCGATTTCGACGACCGGACTGGTGACCGGCAGCGCGGAAGGGACTGGCAACTATAACGTGGCTGTTACCGTAAGCGACGGCACATCGACGGTGACCAAGCACTTCCTGTTGTATGTGTACTATCCCGAGGTGCTGACTTATAACCCGGCGCTGACGAGCATGTCGGATGCGCGCCTGGGACAGAGCTACTCGATGAACCTGAGCCCGTCAGGCGGAATCGCGCCGTACACCTGGACACTGGCGCCCGGGTCCAACCTGCCTCCCGGCTTGACCCTCTACAGTGGGAGCGCACTGCCTCCCAACGCGCGGCCCGGCATCACGATTCTGGCCGGAGAGCCATCCACCGCCGGCCAGTATTCCTTCGATTTGATCGTCACCGACAGCGCCAGCCCGGCGGCCACCGTGCGTAGTACGTTTACCTTGAACGTGACGCCGATGGCCTTGGAGGCCGGCGGCCTGCCGAACGGCGTCACTGGCACCGCCTATTCCCGGCAATTGACCGCCGTGGGAGGAACTCCGCCCTACACCTTTGCTTACAGCCAGAACTCGATCAGCTTCCCGATGTTCCCGCCAGGAATGACGGCGTCCGCGTCCGGGCTGATTTCGGGTACTCCCACCAGTACCGGCAATTACAGTTTCTACGCAACAGTCACTGACAACGCGGGGCACTCTTATAAGACGAGCTATTCGCTGACGGTCAACAACTCGTCGGCGGCGTCGGGGTTCGCCATCGTCACGCCGCCGCCCTTCGGACTGTCCGTGGGGATTGGGAATGACATCGGACTGTCAACCAATGGAAGCTCGACATATACCTGGAGCCTGCAGGCGGGCTCGCTGCCGCCGGGCATGACGTTGTCCCCGGATGGGACGATCTCCGGCGCCGGCAGCGCTCCGGGAACTTTCAACTTCACGATCCGCGCTACCGACAATACCAATTCTGGGAACTTCGCGGATTGCCAATACAGCGTGGTCATCGCTCCCATGCAGCTCAACTTCCAGTCTGGGGTGCCCCCAGTGGCGACGTTGGGAGTCCCTTATAGCTACCAGTTCTCCATGGCCGGAGGAACACCGCCGTACACCTTTGCTACTACGCCCCTCGAACCCCTGCCCCCGGGGCTGACGATGAGTTCCAACGGCCTCCTATCGGGCACACCGGCGCAGAACGGAACATTTCCGGTCTATGTGAGTGTAACCGACTCTCACGGCTATACCGGCTGGGCGGCCAATGAATTCGCTGTGGTCGTGCCGGGACAGAACGTGCCTCCGTCCAGCTATCCGTTTCAGACTCACGATGGTTCCGTGGGAGTGGCATATTCGACTTCGTCAGGTTCGTATAGTTACCCTCTGGACTATTCGTTTGAGTACTACGGCGTGCAGCCGGTGACTTATGCCGTCGCTCCCGGATCCGCCCTGCCGCCCGGAATGGCGATTGTGCAGGGAGCCAACGGAGTTCCGGCCTACCTCGGGGGGATTCCAACCACCGCGGGCTCTTACTCCTATTCACTGGTCGCGACTGATTCCAACGGACAAAGCGTGACCACACAATTCACTACCAACATATCGCCAGTCGCGGTGTCGCCTAAAGTGCTGCCGAACGGCGCCGTAGGCACGGCTTATTCGGTGGCCTTGTCGGCCTCCGGCGGCACTGTGCCGTACACTTACCAGTTGGCGCCGTACTCCGACTTGCCTCCGGGACTCACGTTTACCGCCGCGGGCGTGCTTTCGGGGACTCCGACTGTAGCCGGGGATTTCAACCCCATCGTGATTGTGACGGACTCGGCCAAACCTGCTAACACGCTGACGTTCAGCTACACCGTGGTGATCGACTCCGGCGGCCAGGCGCCGGGAATCGGGATCTCACCGGCGGAAGTAATCCAACTGAGTTATGTGCGGACGGCGCCCGCTCCATCGCCCATACCGGTGAACATCACGGAAACCAGCGGGTCCCTGGCGTTCGATGCCATGGTGAGCGGGATTCCGGGAGCGTCGCTATCGGCGACATCGGGAACGGCTCCCGCTACGTTGACTTTGAGCTTGAATCCCAGCGGCCTGGTGGCTGGCACCTATGTGGGCGTAGTGGGAGTGTATGCGGCCAATGCCGTCAACGCCGTCACCGGCATCCCGGTGGTGTTGACGGTGATCAATCCGCCGCCGTGTACCTACACACTGATTCCGACGGGTAGTACCATCGCCGCGGCAGGAGGATCGGGAAGCTTCAACGTCTCCACGGGATCGCTATGCTCCTGGACGGCGGCAACATCGGATGCGTTCGTCACCGTGGACCCGGCTTCGGCCTCGGGCACCGGCTCCGGGACAGTGCAGTATAGTCTTACGAGTAATGGAGGGCTCTCGTCCCGTACCGGACATATCACGGTGGGCGGGCAGACTTACACCATCACGCAGTTCGGCTCCACTTGCGCCCTGGCGATCACGCCCGCGAGCATTACCGCCACTTATGCCGGTGGCTTGGCGACAGTGAATGTGACCACCACGAATAGCGCCTGCACGTGGAGCGCCAGCGGGTTGGGCGCATCGCCCACTAGCGGGACGGGCAACGGCGCCGTGACTTTCACCATTCCAGCGAACAGCAGCGTGTCCACACAGACGCTGACGGCGGCGGTCCAACTTACTGGCGGATCGTCGTCCACTTTCACGGTGACTCAGGGCGGAGCCTCCTGTACCGTGGGCCTGAGCGTTCCCAGCGCCGGCGCCAGTTACTCCGGCGGCACGGGTGAAGTGGATGTCACCACGCTCACGGGCTGCAGTTACAGCACGGT
>PLRZ01000248.1:0-151 GCA_003164075.1 Bryobacterales bacterium
GTGCCGTGCGCGTTGATATAGTCCACCTGGTGCGGCTCGATTTTGGCGTCGCGCATGGCCGTGCGCATCACGCGGAACGCCCCATCGCCATCGTCCGGCGGCGCGGTGACGTGGTAGCCGTCGGCGCTCATGCCATACCCCACCACTTCCG
>PLRZ01000248.1:175-3695 GCA_003164075.1 Bryobacterales bacterium
TGCGCGTGGAAAGCGCGCGCATGGCGGCGAACCCGCCGATCCCCATAGGGGTGACGGCAGCCTCCGTGCCGCCGCAGATCATGGCAACGGCGTCGCCCCGCTGAATCATGCGGTACGAATCTCCGATGGAATGGGCGCTGGTAGTGCAAGCCGTGGCAGTGGCCGAATTCGGCCCCTTGGCGCCGGTCCGGATGGACACATAACCGGACGCCAGATTGATGATCGTAGCCGTAATAAAGAAGGGCGAGATCCGCCGGGGACCGTGTTCCAGCAGGTTCTTGTGCTCCCGTTCGATAATCTCGAACCCGCCGATTCCGCTGCCGATGTACACCCCCACCTGCTCGGCGATGTCGGGAGTAACCTGCAAGCCGGAACCCTGAAGAGCGAAATCCGCCGCCGCGACGGCGAAGTGGATGAATCGCCCCATCTTCTTGATTTCTTTCTTTTCGATATAGTTCGAGGGGTCGAAGCCCTTCACCTCTCCGGCAATCCGGCAGGAGAAGGCAGTCGCATCGAACTGCGTGATGGGGCCAATGCCGGACTTCCCCGCGCGGATCGCCTCCCAGGTCGCATCGGTTCCAATGCCAAGCGGCGTCAGCAGACCGACGCCCGTCACTACCACTCTTCGCGTCAAAACTGTATCCCCTTGATGAGAAAAGCGGGCTATTTCTTAGTGGTCTTATTCTCGATGTATTCGACGGCGTCCTTCACGGTGGTGATCTTTTCGGCGTCTTCGTCGGGAATCTCCAATTCGAACGCCTCTTCAAACGCCATTACGAGTTCCACGATATCCAGCGAATCGGCGCCCAAGTCGTCAACGAACGACGCGTTGCTGTCCACCTGGCTCTCATCGACGCCGAGCTGCTCGACAATGATCTGCTTCACCTTCTGCTCAACAGCCATGAATCCTCCTGGGATCTTTTACGAACGCGTTGATTTTAGCGACCTTCGGGCAGTTTTCGCAACTGAACCGACAAACCAGCCCCACGGCGCACGCCGGGTCTGAAACGCACGCTGCGTCCGGAACTCACCATTCTGACACGAAACGCTCCGAAATGTTCGGGGGCCTGCACGAACTGTGCTAGCCTAATTCTGACTAGATTGGTCAGAACGGCACGCCATGAATAAGACACGAGTTCCTAAGGAGTGGCAACTGCAAGAAGCCAAAGCCCGGTTCAGCGAAGTGTTTCGGTTGGCACGGGAAAGCGGCCCACAACGAGTGACCAAGCATGGCCGGACGGCGGTTGTAGTACTGCAAGCTGAGGAATACGAACGCTTGGCGGGGACTCAGGCGCGTAAGGGCAGCCTGGCTCAATTCTTTTTGGAATCGCCATTGGCTGGCTCGGGAATTGATCTCGATCGGCCCCGCGATTTTGGACGCGAGATCGAATTGTGAGCGGCTTCCTGCTCGATACCAATGTGGTGTCCGAATTTGCCAAGCCAAAGCCGGACGGCCGCGTGGTCAAGTGGACGGCGGTGACGGACGAATCGCTGGTATTTTTGAGCGTCCTCAGCTTGGGTGAAATCCGCAAGGGGATTGAACGCCTGCAAGCGGGCCGTCGCCGCGCGCAGTTGGAATCCTGGCTGCAAGTGGATTTGCGTTCCCGGTTTCGAGACCGGATTTTGCCGCTCGATGAAGAGATTGCCGACCGGTGGGGTACGATTGCGGCACTCGCGGCAGCTCAAGGGCGGCCCGTCCCGGTCGTTGACGGGCTTCTGGCCGCGACGGCCTTACACCACAATCTCACACTGGTCACGCGGAACGGTTCCGATGTCGCGGGCATCGGCGTTCCCACGCTGAATCCGTGGGTGGAATCATGAGGGGGGAACGCGCGGTACGTCGACGCTAATGGAGAGAGCTCTCGCAAGAGTTGTCGCCCTGCCTGACGATGAGCAGGACGCGATCACGTCCCAGATCCTGGCGTCGCTGGCCGACGAGGCGGCTTGGAAGAAGAGCTTTGCCGAGAAACGGGACGTGATTCGTCGCATGGCTCGGGAAGCCATCGAGGAAGACGAGAGGGGCGAGACGCTGCCGCTGGACGATCTGCTTTGATCGCGTCTCGAACCACCCGGCAGTTCTGGCGTTTGTTTTCCGATCTTCCCTTGGACGCGCAACGCGACGCTAAGATAGCCGCGCAAGAATATCCTGTGCATTTCAGACCCAACCGCTTGCTCACGCGCGCGGCTCGGAATGCGCATTTGACCGAGCCGCGACCGTTAGGGAGCGATTGCGCACGTTCGAGACATTTGGTCAGCTTATTGTTTCGCGGGCTCTAAGCGCGCCTATCGGCTGTTCCGTGCTAATCCAGCGCATCCCGGCCTGCAATTCAAGAAACTGGAAGGCGAAGATGACATCTACTCGACTCGTATTGGCCTCGATTACAGTGCGCTGGCGGTCATGAGGAAAGATCGCGTCGTCTGGTACTGGATTGGCAGTCACGCCCAATACAGCCGTTTGATCTGATTGTGAAACGCTGATTCAATGGGGAAGCAACATTCCCGCCAGCCTCCTGTGATAAGATCACGCCGATGTCGGACTTTAAGCCGAGACCTGGGACTTTTCTGCCATTCCTGGAAGCCACGCAACGGGAGAAGTCCCCAACCCAATCCGCGCCTTGCTCGAAATCCTGAGCCGGCAAGTGCAACTGGCTCTCCCTATGGATGATCTCCAGAAGCTCAGCGGGATGGAGTCCAGCCGGTATCGGGAGTCGCTCCGGAGTTTGCGCGATGCCGGTTATATCGCGGTTGACGGCGACTCTCTCTCGGAAATCGTCAGGTTAACCGACCGCGGCGTGGAAATGTCGCGGCTGGCGCGGCCTGCTTGAATCTCATGGACTGGGGCGAGCCCTACCACCCCGCCATTGATGCCTCTTCCCACCCAGTACTTTCAATCTGCTATCATATTGTAGATCCACTGTGGTGCTACCGCTCGATATTTCCCGCCCCATCCCGTCGGCGATCTATACCCCCAGTAATCTACCCGAGGAGTAAAGCGTAGAAACTCTATGGCTTCCAATACCTATAATCAGGGCGCTCAGGTCGAACACCAGAAATTCGGTCTGGGACAAGTCCTGTCCAGCAGCGAGGAACGCATCGTGATCAAATTCGACGATCACGGTGAAAAGAAGTTCGTCACCGCCATGGTGATGGGCAGTTTGAAAAAGAGCGATCGGCAACCCCCGACTGAAAAGAAGGGCGCACGCAAGAAAAAGGCCGCGCCGGTAGCGGTTTGACCGTCGTAACAAAACTCGAGGATATTTTCGTTGAACGCCAGCCAAAAGCGATTGTTTGAAGAGGCCCGGAAACGTAATCCGAACCTCAAAATGCCGTCCGACTCCAAACCCGCGACGGAATTGACCGAAGACGATCTCGCCCTGATCAAACAGGGCGTAGGAGACAAAAGCAGCCGCCCCGCTTCGGCTTCGTCCGAATCGGGCGAGTCCGCCGGAGAAGTGCCTACCGGCGAACAGCCGGGGGCCGTGGTCACCTACTTCGAAGCCAAGGGTTTCGGCTTCCTCCG
>PLRZ01000248.1:3709-10641 GCA_003164075.1 Bryobacterales bacterium
CGCATCGCTCCTGCCGCCACTCCTCCGGCATAGCCATGTTCGACAACCTCTCGGATAAACTCCAGCGGGTTTTCAAGAACCTGCGCGGCGAAGGTCGGCTCTCGGCCGAAAACATGGAGACCGCCCTGCGTGAAATCCGCGTGGCGCTGCTCGAGGCCGACGTCCATTTCCGGGTGGTCAAGCAGCTCATCGACAACATCAAGGCCAAGGCCATGGGCGAGGAAGTCCTGGCCGCGCTTTCGCCCTCCCAGCAGGTCATCAAGATCGTGCACGAGGAACTCATCAAGATCCTCGGCAGCCACGAATCCAAACTCCGTTTTGCCAATGAGCCGCCCAGCGTCTTCCTCATCGTGGGCCTGCAGGGCTCCGGCAAAACCACTTCCAGCGGCAAGCTGGCGCGCTGGCTTTCACGCAACGGCCACCGTCCCATGCTGGTCTCGGTGGACGTGTACCGCCCGGCGGCGCGCGAGCAACTGCGCGTCATCGCCCGCGAAGTGGGGCAGTCCATCTACGAAGGCGCCCCGGAAGAGAAGTTGCCGCTCGAACTGGCCAAATCGGCGCGCCGCGAGGCCGTCCAGAGCGGCCGCGACGTGCTCCTGGTGGATACCGCCGGCCGCCTGCATATCGATGACGATCTCATGACCGAGTTGAAGCAGCTCAAGGAGCAGCTCAACCCGGTGGAGATCCTTTTCGTGGCCGACGCCATGACCGGCCAGGACGCCGTCAAATCGGCCGACGAGTTCCACAAGCAGCTCGGCATCACCGGCGTAATCCTCACCAAAATGGATGGCGATGCCCGCGGGGGCGCGGCGCTTTCCATCCGCAACGTCACCGGCCAGCCCCTGAAATTCGTGGGCACGGGCGAAAAATTCGACGCGCTGGAGCCGTTCCACCCGGATCGCGCCGCCGACCGCATCCTCGGGATGGGCGACATGCTCTCGTTTATCGAGAAGGCCAGCGTGGAACTCGACCAGAAGAAAGCCGTCGAGATGCAGCGCAAACTCATCGAAAATGAGTTCACGCTGGAGGATTTCCGCGACCAGTTGCGGCAGATCCGCAAGCTCGGTCCGCTCAGCGGCCTGCTCGATATGATGCCCAAAGTGGGCATGCTGAAAGACCTGAAAGACGTCAAGGTCGACGAAGGGGAAATCAATCGCGTGGTGGCCATCATCGATTCGATGACCCACAAAGAGCGCGACAATCACATGATCATCAACGGCAGCCGCCGCCGGCGCATCGCCAAGGGCAGCGGCACGTCCGTGCAGGAAGTGAACCAGTTGTTAAAGCAGTACGCGCAGGCCAGGAAATTGATGAAGTCTCTATCGGGCGGCTTCCTGGGACGGAAATTGGGTAAGATGAAGATGCCGCCCGGGTTTCCATTTGGGGGGTAGTGTGGCGCCCCAGCCAGGCAGACCGCCAAAAGCCGGGTCTGCTTCACTCAAATACTTTTGGGAGTACAGATGTTAATGATTCGTCTGGCGCGGTTTGGCGCCAAAAAGAAGCCGTTTTATCGCATCGTCGTGATCGAGAAGGAGCGCGCCCGCAACGGCCGCAGTCTGGAGGTGGTGGGCCACTATAATCCGCTTTCCCATCCCGCTCAGGTGGTCTTGAAACACGACCGCATCGAGCATTGGGCCAAGCACGGCGCGTGCCTGTCCGACACCGTGAAGCGGCTGGTGGAGAAAAACCCCGCTCCCGTGCCTGTGCCCGCCGTATAGCGGCGTATGTGTAATAAATAGAACGGCCGGGCCATGTGGTGCATGTGCGGGAGGCTCGTGCCCGGCGCTCTGTTCGCGTTACCATGAACTTTAGGAGGCCGGGCGAATGAAACAACTGATTGAAGATATAGCGAAGGCTCTGGTTGATATCCCGGAAGAGGTCTCGGTCCGTGAAGTGCTGGGGGAGCAAGTTACCGTATTGGAATTGAAGGTGGCGCCCAGCGATCTCGGAAAAGTCATCGGTAAGCAGGGCCGCACCGCGCGATCCATCCGCACCATCCTGGGGGCCGCTGGAATGAAGCTGAATCGCCGCTTTACGTTGGAAATCCTGGAGTGACTTCGTCGCCGGATGGATGGATCGCGATCGCCGTCCTGGGCAAGACCCGGGGCAATCGCGGCGAGCTCACGGCGTTCCCCCTGAGTGGAAAACCCGAACGCTATCAGGCGCTGGAGGAAGTGTTTCTGTTCGGCTCCGGCTCCGGCGCCCGGTACGAAGTGGAGTCCACCTGGTTTCACAACGGAACCCTGATTTTCAAGTTCCGTGGTGTGGACACCATTTCCGAAGCCGAGCTGCTGGTGGGCGCGGAAGTTCGCGTGCCCCTGGAGCAGCGCACGCCACTGGAACAGGGAGAATTCTTCCAGGACGATCTGCTGGGCTGCCAGGTGGTGGACCGGCGCACGGGTCAGTCGCTAGGCAAGGTTTCCGGTTGGGAAGATGGCGGCGGCTCCGGCCTGCTGGTGGTGGAGGGCGGCTTGCTGATTCCCTTCGCGCGCTCCATTTGCGTGGAGATCGATCCGGCGGCCAGGCGCATCGCCGTGGAATTGCCCGAGGGATTGAAGGATCTGAACCGATCGTGATTTTCCATGTGTTGACGATCTTCCCCGAGTTTTTTGTGGGACCGTTCGCGCATGGCGTGGTGAAGCGGGCCCAGGACGCCGGGATTCTGGACATCCGCATCCATAACCTGCGCGACTGGACTTTCGACAGGCATCGGAGCGTCGACGATCGTCCCTTTGGCGGCGGCGAAGGGATGGTACTCAAGCCCGAGCCGATTTTCCTGGCGGTGGAATCCATCTGGCCGCAGCGGGAGCCCGGCCGGAAGGTGGTGCTGCTTTCGGCGCAAGGCACCAGGTTCGATCAGGCGGTGGCCAATGGTTTTAAGGATACCGCCGAACTGCTGTTGATTTGCGGCCGGTATGAGGGCGTGGATGAGCGTGTGGCGGCGCACCTGGCCGATTACGAGCTATCCATTGGCGATTACGTGTTGAGTGGTGGAGAACTGGCGGCCGCGGTGGTAATCGACGCGGTGGCGCGATTGTTGCCGGGAGTGTTGGGGAACGAAAGCTCCGCGGCATTCGAATCGTTTCAGGAGACCGGTCATGGCGAAGGGGCGCTCGATTGTCCCCATTGGACCCGGCCGGCCGATTTTCGCGGTTGGAAGGCGCCGGAGGTACTGTTGAACGGCAACCACGAGGAGATCCGCAAGTTCCGCAAGCAGATCGCTCTGGAGAAAACCGGACGCCAGCGGCCGGACCTGATGAAGTAGAATGCCTAAACAAGTTTCGGGAAGTGCGTCTCTGAACGACCGCTCCCGCGCGGGGGCCCAGCGCTGTGAACACTTACGAACATTGAGACGCCTTTCTGAGCCGCGCGCGCAAGCAAGCGGTTCTTAGCCAAAATCCCGAAAACGTTGGAGCACCCCGCGAAGTAGGGGCAGGCAATCCCCCGCTCCACTCGTATATGATAGAAGTTCAAGGAAATTTTCATGCAGAACGCGTTGTTGACGAAATTCATTAACAAGAATAAGCGGGTCGATGCCGTCCCCACCTTCCGGCCCGGCGATACCATCCGGGTCCACGTAAAGATCAAGGAAGGCGACAAAGAGCGCCTGCAGGCCTTCGAAGGCACCGTGATCGCCCGCAATAACACCGGCCTGGGCGAGACCATCACGGTTCGCAAGGTCAGTTTTGGTCAGGGCGTGGAACGCATCTTCCCCGTACATGCCAAAGTGGTGGACCACATCGACGTGGTGCGCACCGGCCGTGTGCGTCGCGCCAAGCTCTATTATCTGCGCGGTTTGAAGGGCAAGGCAGCCCGCCTCAGAGAGCGCACCTAAGCTGCTGGAAGACATGCGGCCCGAGGCAGCGGGTGGCAAATTCCGATGTGAGGCAACATTGGAACGAGAGCTGCGCGCACGCGGATTTTGTGCCGTGGCCGGCGTGGATGAAGTGGGCCGCGGGTGCCTCTTCGGACCGGTAGTGGCCGGCGCCGTAATCCTTTCGCCCGATCGCCCGGTGCGCGGTTTGAACGACAGCAAACTGCTCACAGCGGAACGGCGCGAAGTGCTCGCGGAACGCATCCGGGAACGCGCCGTGGCGTGGGCCATTGCCGCCGTGGACGCCGCCACCATCGACGCCATCAACATCTATCAGGCCTCGCGTCTGGCCATGCGCAAGGCGGTTGCCCAACTGCAGCCTGCACCCGATTTTCTGCTGGTGGACGCGGTGCCCATCGATCTGCCGGTGCCGCAGCGCTCGCTCATTAAGGGCGATGCGCGGTGCCATGCCATCGCCGCGGCCTCCATCGTGGCCAAAGTCTATCGCGATGCCTGCATGCGTATCTGGGACGAAGTATTTCCCGCCTACGGCCTGGCCGCGCACAAAGGATATTCCACGCCGGAGCATTGTCTGGCTCTCCGGCAATTCGGCCCCACGCCGCTGCACCGTCTCAGCTTCGAACCGGTGCGCGCCTGTTCGCGATTTCCGCTGGAATCCACCGCTCAGATGGACTTATTCGAAACGGCGGGCGCCGCATGATGCCCACCGAGCCCCGACCAGAGGGGATGCCTCTACCGCCAGTGGCCGCGGAATCCGCCGCGCCGGAGCAGCCGCCCGAGCCGCAATACCGCTGGTTTCACAAAGTCTCCGCGGTGGTGTTCATTACGTTCTGTCTGGATATCGGGCTGTTCCTGCTGATCTTCCCGTGGACCGACTATTGGGATAACTTCGCGGCTTTCGTGCGCGCCTGGCGTCCGTATCTGGATAACATGTACGTGCGCGGCGCCATCAGCGGCCTGGGGGTGTTGAACCTCTACATCTCTCTCGGCGAAGTATTCCGACTGCGACGTTTTTCCGCCAATTAGCTGGCTGCTGGCGCAAGACTCCGACTCGTAATGGCAAAACCGCTCCCTACAGGGGTGCGGCTCATCGCGGCGTTACCGAGCCGCGACCGCCAGGGAGCGGTTCTTGACCTTCGCGACAGAAACTAAGGAGCCGCGAAGGAATGGCCTGTGCACTAAGACCCAACCGCTTGCTCACGCGCGCGGCNNGCGCATTTGACGGAGCCGCGACCGTCAGGGAGCGATTGCGCACGTTCGAGACATTTGGTCAGCTTATTGTTTCGCGGCCCCTAAGTGGGGCGGACGCCCTCGGGATTGCCGGGCACAGATCCTTATAGAATGGACAACGCAGGCAGCGTTCCCCTTCATTCAGCGGAAATTCCCCCTTCGACTGTGCCTCCTGAAAATCGCGCACAATCTGCTCCGGCGATTCCAATAGCGACGGCGCCAGGTCCACCTCCACCGGCACATTGGGCCGCAGAAAATGCAGCCACGCCCGGTCCACCCTACGGCCCGCGACGCGCTCCACTGCCATGGCGTAGAGCCGCAACTGCAGGGCGTAATCCTGCGCCCGCTGGTGGGCTTCCGACGCCGTCACCGCGTCCGTCTTGTAGTCCACAATTACCAACTCGCCGCCTTCCACGAACCACAAATCCACCTGCCCGCGGACCACCAGGTCTTCCACCGACATGAGGAAGTCGAATTCGCGCTCTACCCGCGATGCTTTCGCCGCGCGCCGCCCCAGCGGACTCTGCCGAAAAACACCGGCTAGTCGCACGGCCTCGGAATCCGCATCCGGCAGCGGAGTTCCGGCCAGCAGCGCGTGCACTTCGGTACCCAGCTCGCTCGCCGGTAAATCCGCATCGGCCTCCACAAGCTTGCGCAGCCGGCCTTCGAAGCCCACATACTGGCCCAGGAAATACTCGCGCGGGCAATTGGCAAATCTCGCCAGCGCGGTCACCGTGGCGTTGGTGTCCTGCTGGCCGAGCAGTTCCGGCGCGTCCAGCAACTGCTCTTCCGGGACCGGTTCGGCGATTTCCGCCCTCCACTTCACCAGTTCCGGCGCCTGCGCGGCCACCACCACGCGCAGGCTCCATACTTTGCCATCCGGCGCCACCCGCGCGACCACCTCGTCGCCGGGATCTTCGAGCGCCAGTTCGAGGCGGTCCGCCACGTCCCTGGCCCACTGCTTGCGGGCTGAAAAGCTCAACACCAAGTGCTCTTCCGCGCGCGTCATGGCGACGTACAACAAGCGGTCGCTTTCCTGCTGTTCGCGCCCGCGCCATTCCTCGCGCAGAGCGTGCTGGAACAGATCGTCCTTGTCCTCGCGCTTGGCCGGATTGCGCCAGCGCGCGCCCAATCCGAACCGCCGCGAGAAGGCCACCACCGGCGGATTCGATTCCACGCCCTTGTGCAGCGCCGCCACGAACACCACCGGGAACTCCAGCCCTTTGGCGGAATGCACGGTCATCACTTTCACCGCGCTCGCCACATCGTCCACCGGGGCATCCGGCTCGCGGGGGTTGGAGGCGCGCACCAGCGAGACTTCCTCCACGAATTCGTCGAGCGACTTGCGGCGCGCCGCCTCGCGCGCCTGTGCCAGAAACTTCTCGATGTTGGCCGCCCCGCGCGCACCCGCTTCGGGCCGGTACCCGCTATCGTCCATGGCCTCCAGCAGCAGGCGGTCGAACGTCACGTACTCGCGCCGCGCGCGCCATCCGCGCAACCGGTCGCGAAAGGCGGCCAGCTTGATATGGTCGGCGGGGTCGAACGACGCGGCGGTATCGGCGGCGCCATCCAAACCCAGGCGCATCAATTGCGCGCCCAGGTTTTCGCCCGTGGCCTTGAGCCCCAGCAGGGCTTCGTCCGACGCCATTACCAGCGGCGACCGCAACACCGCCGCCAGGCTGATTTCGTCGCGCGGGTTCGCAATCACGCGCAGCAGATGCGTCAGGTCGTTCACCTCGCGCGTCTCATAGAAGCCCTTGCCGCGATTCACCACGTACGGAATGCCGGCCTCGTCGAAGGCTGCGGTGAAGTCGCCGATCACCTCCGTATTGCGCACCAGGACGGCGAAATCGCGCATGGCGAAGCC
>PLRZ01000111.1:0-5943 GCA_003164075.1 Bryobacterales bacterium
GGTGGCGTATCTTTAGATATCGCCGCGCGGAAGAACGTTCAGAACTCCTGACGTCGTGAAATTTGGGACAGGCCCGTTTTCGTGGCGCAGGCACTCCTGCCTGCTGGGTCGAGACTCATCTCGACCCTCTTCGCGAGCGGCATCCACCGTCCCGGAGCGCCGAGAAGAGTCTCGGCGCCGCAGAAACGAGTGTCTGCGCCACGTCATGGCTTAGCCCATTTTCCCCAACTATCCGAAATCCCCAGGCGACGTCAGGGGTTCTGACCCTGTTCTGTCTGGCCGTGGTGGCCGCGGCGCAACCCGTCGCGCCGCCGGCCTTGGGTGCCCGGAAGGAGTCGCCGGCGGCCGCAATCTCACGCCAGCAAATTCAGCGTTGCCTTCTGCATTTCATTCGCCGTATGGGCCACTCCAAGGTTGGCCTCGTACTGATTCTTGGCACTCAACAGGGACACCATTTCGTCGCTGAGATTGACCGAATCGGTTGGAGTTTGCGGCGTGGCCGTATCCATGCCCACCTGCGCAATGCGCTGGGCCGTCTTCTCCACTTGTCCCTGGGCCTGATGCAACCCTTGTTGCGCAATCCCAAGTATGTCCATACCAGGCTTATCGGCGGCTCTTGGCGTTCTGAGAGAATAAAACATGCGCCGTCTCTGGCCCCTGATCCCTTTCGCGGCTGCGGTGTTAGCGGCGCTGGCGCAGAACCCCGCACCGCCGGCGTTTCACTTTGTTCTCCTGGGCGACCGTACCGGAGAAGCGCAGCCGGGCGTGTGGGAGCAGGTCTGGAAGCAAGCCGCCGCCGAAAAACCGGCGTTCTTCCTCGGCGTGGGCGATACCATCCAGGGCGGAGACGATGCCACCGCCGAGTCCGAATGGCGGCAGGCCCAACGAATGCTTGCTCCCTACGCCGGCTTTCCACTCTACCTCGCGCCCGGAAATCACGACATCTGGTCGCCAGCCTCCGAAAAGCTGTACCAGAAGTACACCGGCCGTCCGCCCCACTACAGCTTCGACTACGGCGTGGCGCACTTCACCGTCCTCGACAACAGCCGCGCCGACGATCTCTCCGCCGATCAGCTCACATTTCTCGAGTCGGATCTCGAGCGGCACCGCGCACAGCCCGTCAAGTTCATCGTCTCCCACCGGCCGTCCTGGCTCCTCTCCGCCGCCTTGCGGAATCCGCAGTTCGAGTTGCACCGGTTGGCCCGCAAGTATGGCGTCCAATACGCGGTCGCCGGCCATGTGCACCAGATCCTGCACGTCTCGCTGGAGGGCGTCACGTACCTCTCGCTCCCCAGTGCCGGAGGCCATCTGCGCGCATCCGGACAATATGAGGACGGCTGGTTCTTCGGCTACACGATGGTCACCCTCGAGGGCGCCGCCGTCACCTTCAAGATCGCGGAACTGGGCCCGCCTCATGGCCAGGGCCGCGTCACCGGCCTCGCGGACTGGGGATTGACGGGCCTGGCGGTCCGGCCGCAATAGTGGAGCTATTTCGGGGACAGGCTACATAACCTCGAAATACACGCAAATAATTTCGAGGTTATGTAGCCTGTCCCCGAAATTAACTCACTCAGTGCAACCCCACCGATCCTTTAACGGAATCCAGCAACTTAGCCGGGTCGTACCCCGCACCATCCTTGAATACCAGCTTGACCCGCCGAATCGCCCCGATATTCGCCGCCAAGTTGCCGTCGAACGCCACCAGGTCGGCCTGCTTACCCGTCGCCACTGTCCCGATTCGGTCCAACTCCCCGAGGAACTTAGGTTCTAGGCTAAGATCCGCCCGAAGACCGCCGCGAACATGATGGGAAACAAGTACAGAAAGCCCAGCGAGACGTACGGTTTCGTCCACCAATCTACGGCGGCCACAGAGCCCGATCAATCGGGAGACTGCCCCGAATCAAAGAATTGGCCGGCCGATTGGCTACTTCCGCACCGCGACAAACGTCCCCGATTGCACCTCGCTCGCCATCGTCCCGCGTATCTGGTTGACCGACTCCAGCGTGCCCTGGTAGTTGACCGTGATGTCCGGCCGTTGCGGCGGATGGAACGCAAACTGCACCTAGTCTCCCACGATCGTGCCCACCACTCTCCAATGCTTGTTCCCGAAAACTCCGTCCAACCGGCCACCATTTTGCAGAAGGGTGACCACGGGAGTGTCCACCTCTTTGCCGTTCTTATCGTGATATTCAATCTGCCAGGTTCCCGACAGGTTGCCTTGCGCCGCCACCGAAAAGGTAGCGAGCACGCACACTACGAGCGTACACAACAGCTTCTTCATTGGTTTGGTCCTCTCTGATTTCGGTGGCCTCAGCCACCAAGCTTGTCGAGCAGTCGATGGTACAGCAAACGCAACGCGAGCGAGTTCCCCAGCGCCCACGTCAGCCCGAAGAACACCGCGCCGCTACTGGCCAGCGATACGATGGGGATCGCCATGCCCTCCCGCGCCAACTGTAGCGGCAGCGCGATCTGAAAGATCTCCCCCACCGCGCAGCACCACGCGTCCCACCAGCCATCGGCCAACTGGAGCGCGAAAGTCTCCACCATCTCCTCTTCCCAGCGCCGCCGGATTTCTTCGGGGTAGAGGCGCAACAGCAGTCGATAGATCGCGGCACTCATGGTTTCACCTGCGCCGGTTTCCAGTGGATGGCTTTGGCTTTGCGCACCAGCGTGTTCACGCGGTCCAGTTCCGCGTCGAGCAGCGCGCGGCCGCTCTTCGTGAGCCGGTAATTGCGCCGCCGGCTGTCGGTATCTTTGGCGCCGGCGACTTCGGCGATCAGGTCCATGTCGAGCAGCCGCTGTACCGTGGTGTACAGCGTCGCCGGACCCATGCGAAAGCTTTCGTCGGAGAGCTTCCGCGTCTCCTGCATGATGGCGTATCCGTGTTTTTCCCCGCCGGCGAGAGCGAAAAGCGTGAAGAAGACCGCCGGAGTGAGCGGCAGTTCCAGTGTGCCTTGCATATCAGTTATAGATATATCACTAACTGATACATGTCTGTCAAGAGAAAAATTGCGGCTCTACAACAGCCGGAAGTTCACTTCCAGGTTGGCCTCCGCTTTTACCGGATCGCCATTCAACCGGGCCGGCCAAAAACGCCACTTGCCCACCGCCTCGATGGCGCGCGCGTCCAGCCCCGGCTCCAAACCCTTCACCACCCGCAACACCGTCACCGTACCATCCGGTTCAATCTCCACGTCGAGCACCACGGTGCCCTCGATTTTGGCCTGGCGCGCTTCCTCGGTGTATTCGGGCTCGGTCTTGGATTGCACCACCGGCGCGATAAAACTTTGCCCCGGCGCGAATCGATCTTGGTGGCTCTTCCTGTACGACGCCAAAAACACCGCGCCGCACACAACAAAGGCGATCAGGGCGGCGACCACGATCCGCGCGATTTGCATCCGGTCCGGCTCTTCCGGAAGCGGCGTCGGATCGAGGATGCTCAGCCGCTCCGCCTCCACGTGCTGCCCCCGCCGCGCCCTTTCCAGCATGTACGGGTCGTCCTCGATCAGATGGAAAGCCGGCGCTTCGATGGTGCGGTCGTCTACCGCCTCCGGCTCAGGTGTCGGCTCGCCTCGCCGCTCCGCGGGCGCTTCTACGGGCAGCGGCGCCAGTTCCACTTTCGGCGGTGGCGCGGGCGGTTCCGCGGGCAGCGGCACTACACCGCGCGCCGCGTCACGCGCCCGGTAAGCAGCTTCCAGCCGCCCTGCCACGCCCAATTCCATGGCCCCCGGTTCGCCCAGCGCGGTCCGGAAAGTGTCGATCGCCGCGTCGTAAGATCGGGAAGCCAGTTGTTTCTCCCCAGTGGCGATCAAATCGTCCAATCGGCTCGCCATAACGGCCTCACTCGAATACCATTATCGTGGGTTCCGGCACGCCCAGCATCCGCCTCACCCGCACCGTTTCCTCAATCGGGCTGGTGCCGAACAGCCGTTTGAATTCGCGGCTGAACTGCGAGGAGCTCTCGTATCCCACGCGCTCGGCGGCCATCCCCGCGCGCAGCCCTTCGTGAACCATCAGCATCCGCGCCTTGTGCAGCCGGATGGTCTTCAGATACTGCAGCGGCGAAGTGGACGTCACCGCTTTGAAGTTCTGATGAAACGCCGACGCGCTCATCCCCGCCGTCTCCGCCAGTTCTTCCACCGTCAGGTCGCGGGCGTACTCGGCGTGGATGCGCTGCACCGTGCGGCTCACCTGCCCGAAGCGGCTGTGCAACGCGGCCGCCGCCCGCAGCGCCCCGCCCTGCTGGCCGCACAGAACGCGATACGTGATTTCGCGAACGATCTGCGGCCCCAGAATCCGCGCTTCCCCCGGATCGCCGAGACATTCCAGCAGGCGCACCGTGGTCTCGCTGAGTTGGACATCCAATTCCGTGGAATAAATTCCCTGCGGCATGGCCGGCGTGGCGGAACCGTGCGNNGCCAGCATCGGCAGTTCCGGGCTGGCTTCGGTCTCGCATTCAAACGGCAGGGGCACCGAGAGCACCAGGTAGTTATGCGCGTCGTAAGTAAAGACCCGGTCTCCCAGATAGCCGCGCTTGCGTCCCTGTCCGACGATCACGATTCCCGGCTCGTACAGCACTTGCATGCGCCGAAGCGGGTGGCTCGCGCGCATGAGTTGCACGCCGTCGAGCGCCGTGGGTTGGATGCCCTCCACGGTGGCCAGAGCGCCCAGCAACGACGTCATCCGGCGGTTGGCGGCCTGGAGTTCCAGTCGTGACATTAATAGAAATGTAGCATGGAGATTGGTATTTTTAGCACGTGCATCCTCCGGACTGGAGGTTTAGGCAAATGAAGTGGAGTTTTCGGCATTGAGGCGCGGCCTCGTTCGGAGTTCAATGGAAAGGAAGGAGAAAATTCATAGATGTCCACAGGTACTCAATCCGTCTCTGCAACTACCCGCTCCTGGGCGGCGCAGAGCGCCACATCGGCGCTCGCGCCTTTCGCCATCGCACGCCGCGAACCGCTGCCCAGCGACGTGGCGATCGATATCCTCTATTGCGGTGTTTGCCACTCCGACCTGCATCAGGTGCGCAACGAATGGCACAACTCCATCTATCCCGTGGTGCCCGGGCATGAAATCGTCGGCCGCGTGGTGAAGGTGGGCAGCGCGGTAACGAAGTTTAAGGTGGGCGACTTGGCTGCGGTCGGCTGCATGGTGGATTCCTGCCGCACTTGTGCAAGCTGCCAGCGCGGCCTCCAGCAGTATTGCCTCAAGTCCCCCGTCTTCACTTACAACGGCGAAGACAAGCACCTCGGCGGCCCGACTTTCGGTGGTTACTCGGAAAGCATCACCGTGGATGAAGCTTTCACCCTGAGAGTCTCGCCCAAGCTGGATCCGGCCGCCACGGCGCCGCTGTTGTGCGCCGGCATCACGACTTATTCTCCGCTGCGCCACTGGAAGGTCGGCCCCGGGCAGAAGGTGGGGGTCGTGGGGCTCGGCGGGCTGGGCCACATGGGCGTCAAGTTCGCGCATGCTTTTGGCGCACACGTGGTGCTGTTCACCACGTCGCCGGGCAAGGTGCAGGATGGCCTGCGGCTGGGCGCGAATGAAGTGGTCATCTCCAAGGACGCCGGCGCAATGAGCAAGCACGGCGGCAGCTTCGATTTCATTCTGGACTGCGTTTCGGCCAGCCACGACATTAACGCCTACCTCAATCTGCTCCAGGTGGACGGAACACTCACGCAGGTGGGCGCGCCCGAACATCCGCTGCCGGTCCAGGTATTCAGTCTGCTGATGGGGCGGCGCAGTTTCGCCGGATCGTGCATCGGCGGCATTCCGGAAACCCAGGAGATGCTGGATTTCTCCGCGGAACACGGGATCTCGAGCGATATCGAGATGATCGACATCCAGCAGGTCAACGAAGCTTACGAGCGTCTTCTGAAGAGCGACGTCAAGTACCGCTTCGTGATCGACATGGCCTCGCTGAAGAAGTAGCAACCGAGC
>PLRZ01000111.1:5983-9312 GCA_003164075.1 Bryobacterales bacterium
CGTAAGCTATCGATCCTTCGTCAGCCCGATCCCGCAGTTTCAGACTACCTTGGACCGCGCCGCGACGCGGCACCCCGGCTGAAAGCCGGCTGCAGCCAAGATTGGCTGCCCCACACGCAATCCGCCTCCCCCATTGCCCCAAACGGATAAGCACCAACCGTCATGGAGCCAAGGCCGGCCCCAGGACGCGTTATGCTGGTACACATGAACAGGGGACGGCGTCCAGCGGGCAGTCCGAACGGCAAGTGCGGGGCCGGGAGCCTGCCTTGACAAGAGCCGAGGTGCGCGCCCGCATTGAGGAAATCGGGATTCTTCCGGCCATTCGCGTATCCGCGCCGGAAGGCGCCTGCTTCGCCGTCGAAGCCATCAACCGCGCGGGAATACCGCTCGCCGAGATCACCATGACCGTGCCCAAGGCCCTGGAAGTGATTTCCCAAATGACCAGGAGTCTGCCCGACATGGTGATTGGCGCGGGAACGGTCCTGGACGTGGAAACGGCGCGCCGGTGTGTGGATGCCGGCGCGCGGTTTCTAACCAGCCCCGGGTTTGTGCCTGAGGTTGTGGAGTTCGCGCTGAAGAACGATGTCGTGGTCTTCCCCGGTGCACTGACGCCCACCGAGGTGATCGCGGCGTGGAAAGCCGGCTCCGACTTTGTCAAGGTTTTCCCGTGCGCCGAAGTGGGTGGCTACCAATACATCCGGACTTTGAAAGTGCCCCTGCCACAAATACCTCTGATCGCCTCCGGCGGCGTGAATCAGCAGACAGCCTACGACTTCATTCTGGCTGGAGCCAGTGCGCTGGGCATCGGCGGCCAACTCATCCCGCAGGAAGCGCTGTACAAACACAACGAGACTCAGATCCGCGAACTGGCGCGCCGCTTTCTGGGCATGGTGAAGGACGCGCGCGCACATAAGGAAAGTAAACAACATGACTCCTAAACGGCTGGTGTTTCTATTCGTGGTGGGCGCCGTGGGACTCGCGGCGCCGTTGTTCGGGGAAAGCGGCGGTAAGAAGCTCTTTTCGGTAACCAACACTCAGCAGATACCCTTCCAGCCGGGCGGTACGGTCCACTTGACTCGCTCTTACGGCTACCTGTCGGTGGAAGGTTGGGACCGGCCCGAAGTGGAACTNNCTGGAGATCTCAACCGTAGTGCCCCACTACAGCCGCTGGACGCATCCGCTCGGCTCGACGGGCGGAGTCATGGTGGAGTACCAGATCCATGTGCCGCGCAACTCCAAGCTGGTGATTCAGCATGGCGCCGGCGACGTGATAGTGAGTAATGTGACCTCCGACATAGATGCCCGGAGTCACGCCGGCGATATCGTCCTGCTGCTGCCGGAGACGGAGAAGTACTCCATCGACGCCAAGAGCAAGATCGGCACGGTCTCATCGGATTTCGATGGCGACTTCCACCGGCGCATGTTGATGGGTATTCAGAATAGCCTCACGGCTCCGGCGCCGGCACATCGCATCTACTTGCGCACGGGCCTGGGAGGCATCACGATCAAGGGCTCTCCGGCCTCGGCCCAACCGCCCGCCGCCGGGGGATCTCAGTAAACGCTACAGACCGCGGCCCGGCAAGGGATTGCCGCTATCACGGGACTTGTTACCCCTGATCGAGTGTTAGCAACGGCGAAAAAGGGAACCAGAATCGCCGACATCGGCGGAACCAGGGAGCCAGTTTTTGCCCATTAGGGCACACCTCCACGCCGCGTGGCCCGGGACTGTAAAGCGGGTCGGCTTCAGTTTCCCTTGTTTCAGTCGGTTGGTTAGGTCACGGGACTACCCTGCCTGCGCCCTCGACATCGGTATGAACGATGGGCACCCTGCTACGAACCGGATTTGGAGAAACAGGTTTCGGGCCAATACCATGGGCTACCAACCGTTTCGATTCCCGCCGAAACGGACTGGCTATGGGTTTCGGTTTTCAAGGACCAGACAACATCTCCAAGCATACTCGAATCGGAATCAGGCGATTGCTCTCTCAAGCGCTGGATCGGAGGCGTTGGCCGCCAGTTCCCGCAAATACGACTCCAGATCCATTCGGTGGGCCGAGGCCAAGCGACGCAGCCCCTCGTACGTCGTTCCCTCGCCCTTCTCGATCCGACGCACCTGCCTTTCAGAAAGGCCTTCGATCTGCGATTGCTTCAGCCCCATTCTCAAACGCAATTTTGCAATGGCCGCCCCGTACCGGCTATCATGCAGAGCCTTTGCTGCTTCGGCTCTGGCACGTGCCTCCGGATCAATTGCCGCTCGAATAGCGTCAAGGTCGACGTGGATATCTGGACCAGCCCAGTAGATGTAACTTCCATCTTCGTCCACGGTAAAGTTCGCGCGTTCGGCTAGGGGAATGCGCTTCAGCGATGGCATGCTTTCGAACGCGGCCTCATACGGCTGCAGCGCACAGGAAAGCACAAACAGGCGATCCTTCGAGACGCTCGCCTTCGCAATGAGCTCTTCTTGTGCATTCTGAGTCCACGCAGAAAGTACTCGCCGCGGAACGCTGGAATCCGAGTATACGACTGTGTTGCGCATCATCCTGAGACCGGCCCGTTCAAACATCTGAGGAATGGAACTCGGCTGTACGTCGTCTCTAACCAGCAGCGCCCGGAGTTGGTGCCGGCGATTGGCAATTGAGACGAACTCAGCGACATCGGGAAGCTCACTGGCCGGGACAAGTACGAAGATATTTCGGCCGCGTTCGGCGGTCTGTCGGTTTGGCCGGTGAAGGACTCGAAAACGTCGCCTGTCAGGGACCGCCCCTTCAGCGCCAGAATCATGTGCAAGCAAAATCAATTCCTGCGAGCTAAAGCTCGTTCCATTCACATTTCCCTGCATAGTTTCTGCTCCCATTCCTTGAGTAACTCGGCCCGATGCTCCACGACGGCTTTGCGAATGCGTGCGAGCAGCTTCGCCGACGGGTCCTTCTTGCCCCACTTGCGATCGAATACCAATTCGTCATCCGTGCAAAGGAGAAAGTAGACCCGGATCTCCCACTCGCCGCGACGCCGTGCGTGAAGATGCGAAGGCAGATGGTCCGAGGAGTTGAACCAGAGATCCAAGCCTTCCAGGACAACGACCTCTACCTTTCCCACGCGTGCCTCGGCTTCATCGAATCTCCCGAATACGAGTATACTTCGTGCCGGACATACTGGCAATCACTAGCGCTTGATCGATGTCCGGTGCTGTTAACCAGCGGGCCAGAAAGCGCTTTCATCGGATCACCTCGACCGGCGGGCGAAACGCCGTCGCTAACGGTCGCCTTTTAAGGCGATGCTGACAAATCGAGCTCTTTCCCCATCGCCAGGGCGCGTTTGTAGCGATCGTT
>PLRZ01000111.1:9330-16560 GCA_003164075.1 Bryobacterales bacterium
GTTGTCGGCGGCTTCCTTGGCGGCAAATCGCGCAGCGTCGTCCCGCGACTTGATCCAGGCCTCGGACGCCTCCAGGGGCGCATCCTTCTGGTCCTTGCGTTCGGGCGCCGCCAACTCCCGCAGACAGCGGACGCCCCATTTCACGCCCGCATCGGGTGGGAGTTTATGCGCCAGGAATCGTACGGCGTCCTGGTACAGTTCCTGCTTTTCCAGGCTGTCCAGATAGCTGGAAGGAGTGGAGTCGTCCTGTGCCAGCACGCGCGCGGCTTCGCTGACACCCGAGATATCGACAATTTCCCTGGCTGTCATATTAGTTGATCATGGTGATGCCGCCCTTCAAAATAAGCACGGCTTGTCCTTGCACCTGAGCCATTGTGTCCGCCGTAATCTTGACCATAATCCCCTGTATGGTCACGCCGCTCTGGTCGATCTTAATGCTGTTTGCGCCCACCGTCAGGGTAATGGACTGCATGGCGGTGATATCGATTTTTCCCAGGTCCACATTCGTGGATTGGTTGCCCATGGCGAGTTTAATCGACTGGTTGCCCTTGTCCAGCGTGGTCGACTGGTTGCCCATGTCCAGCTTGGTCGACTGGTTCCCCTGGTTGAGCGTGGTGGAATGATTTCCCTGGGTAATCGTAATGGTCGTATCTTTTACGATGGTCTCGGTGTGCTTTCCGTCCACGTTGATAGTCCGGCCGTTCTGAACATGCTGGGTATCGTCATGTTCCACCAGGGTATCCATGTCTTTCTCGGCGTGAACGGAAATCTTTTCCGAGCCCATCTTGTCTTCAAAACAAATCTCGTTGAAGTTGGCGCTGCCGCCCCCCTTGCTGCTGCGGCTCTTGATGCCGGATTGCGTCTGGTTGTCGGGCAACGTGTAGGGGACCGTCTGGTCGGCGTTGTAAACCCGGCCGACGATGATGGGCCGGTCCGGGTCGCCTTCCAGAAAATCGACCAGCACTTCCTGGCCGATCCGCGGAATGGTGATCCAGCCCCAGTTCTTGCCGGCCCAGATTTGGGATACGCGGACCCAGCAGGAGCTGTTGTCGTCCTTCTTGCCGACGCGATCCCAAAAGAACTGCACCTTGACCCGTCCGTACTTATCCACCCAAATTTCTTCGCCAGCCTTACCGACCACCACGGCGGGTTGAAGTCCTTTGACCGTGGGCCGTACGGTATCGCGGGGCGGGCGATAGGCAACTGTCTTCGGAATCGCCGTAAAGGTATTGTTGTAGTAGTGAGACTTGCCCTGGTCTCGCCGGTAAGTGGAATCCTGAGCCTCGTGCTTCACCGACGTAAGGAAGTAATCCTTATTCGTATCGGTCCGATAGTGCTTTTTCAACTTGAAATTGACCCCGGGCCGGAAGGCGCGGCAGCGGCTTGTCCCCGTCACCACGAACTGGGTGGCCTCGAGTTCTTCCAAACGGATGCGGGTATAGCGCGACCCGTCCTCCTTCTCGGTGTACTCTCCGGGGTATTCGTAGACCTCCTCGTTAGTAGTTCCCAAATTGCCGAGCAAACTGAGGTTCGGCGTCTCGAAGTTGTAGTCCGTGAGGGCGGATTTTCCGGTAAACGCCGCTTCGATCCGTTCCAGCGACGCCACACCCTCCCGGCCTTCGTCCTCGGTCACCCAGCCCTCCTCGTCGTAAGCATAGGTGGCGGCCGCCTGGCCGGGACAGGTGCCCAGCACGGAACTCTTGTCGGCGAACACGACGGTGTGTTTGCTATCGGTGTGTTCGAAGTAGTAGAAAATACCCTCTTCCTCCAACAACCGGGAGATGAAGTTCAAGCTGCTTTCCCGGTATTGCACGCAGTAGTCGCGCACCGGGTAAGTGCCTTGCGTACGGAACGAGTAGTCCGAGACGGCGGCATCTTTCAGAACCTTCCCCACAATGTCCGGGACGCTCATGGACTGGAAGATTTTGCAGTCGGAGTTGAGCGACAGAAACCACATCTTAGGGACCAGGATGGCCTCATAGACGGCCAGCTTCGGCGCCGAGTTGCCCTCGTCCTCCTCGCCCCCGGCGGCCTGGCCGCCGCTTTGAATCGACTGCGTAATGCTGCTGAAGACAGCGTTGAAATACCGCTCGGTGCCATCGGCCAGCTTGAGCGAGATGGTGGCGTTGCTGCGCAGGAGACTCTTGATGTCCACCTCAAAATTGCCGGACAGCATGACCACCTTGAGCTCGAACGGCTTGGAGAGAGTCTCCTCCAAGGTTAACTTCTCCAGCAGCAATTCCGTCACGCCCAGCGTCGTCTTGATTTGTAAGAGCCGGCCCTCTTGCGAGAATGTCGAACTTGCCATGGTCCCCTCCTTCCCATGCGGCCCTCCTAACCGGCGTGTCCGATGGCCTCGGCGGCCGGCTGATTGTAAACGAAGGAGCCGTCTTCGCCGATGCCCACGTGGATAGCGGACGGCCGCGTTCCCTCGGCAAAAGCCGTGAGCAACTGGCGCGAGATGTCCGGCAGCAGCGTGTTGGTCAGGATATTGTCCACGTTCCGGGCGCCGCTTTCCACTTCCGTGCAACGCTTGGCCACTTCCTCCACAAGTTTGGGATCGTAGGTCAGCGACAGCTTGTGGGTTTCCTGCAGGCGGCGCTGGATTCTACCTAACTTCAGAACGATGATGTGCTTCATGGCTTCGTCCTGAATCGGATAATACGGCGTAATTACCAGCCGGCCCAGAAAGGCCGGTTTGAAAAGCTTGTCTAACTCCGGCTTGAGCGCCTTGACGAGCCCCTCGGGGCTGGGCGCGGTTTCCGGATCGGCGCAAAGCTTCGCCATGGTGGCGGTGCCGGCGTTGGACGTCAAAATGATAATGGTGTTCTTGAAGTTGATGCTGCGGCCTTCCCCGTCTTCCATATTGCCTTTATCGAAAACCTGGAAGAAGAGCTCCAACACGTCGGGGTGGGCCTTCTCCACTTCGTCCAGCAGAACCACCGAGTACGGCCGGCGGCGGACCGCTTCCGTGAGGACTCCGCCTTCGCCATAGCCGACATATCCGGGAGGCGAGCCCTTCAGCGTGGAAACCGTATGCGACTCCTGGAACTCAGACATGTTGATGGTGATGACGTTCTTTTCGCCGCCATACAGTAAGTCGGACAGGGCCAGCGCCGTCTCCGTCTTACCGACGCCGCTCGGTCCCACTAAGAGGAAGACACCCACGGGCTTATTAGGATCGTCAAGGCTGGCGCGCGACGTTCGAATGCGCTGCGCGATGGCGCCCAAGGCGTGATCCTGGCCGATTACGCGGCGCCCCAGGTGCTCTTCCAGTTTCAGCACAATGCCGACTTCGTCCTTCAACATTTTGCCGACGGGAATGCCGGTCCAGCCGGAAACCACTTCGCCGATGATGTGCTGGTCCACGCAGACGCGAATCAGCGGCGTTTCGCCCTGCATGGTTTCGAGATCGACATTGAGCTTGGCCAATTGGCCGCGCAGCTCCGCCGCTTCGGCCGTGCCACTGGCGGTCCCGGCGGCGTGCGCCTCTTCCAGTTTGCCGCGAATCTCGCGGATCTGGTTGACCAGCGCCAGTTCCTTTTCATAGCGTGCCTGCAAAACAGCCAGGCGCGCCTCGGTAGTGGCTCGTTGCTCGGCGAGAGCCTTGAGCCGCTCGCTGTGATCCGCGCCCAGAGCGGCCTCGCGGTCGAGCACGCGAGTCTGCACCGCCAGGTCGTCCAAAGTGCGATGGGCGTCTTCGATGGGCGGCGGAACGGTATTCTGGCCCAACGCCAGCCGCGCGCAGGTGGTGTCCAGGACGCTCACGGCTTTGTCGGGCAACTGGCGGTCCGGCAGGTAGCGATTGGACAGCCGCACGGCGGCGGCCAGCCCTTCATCCAGGATGCGGACGTGGTGATGTTTCTCCAGAACGGGGATCAGTCCGCGCAGCATCAGTTCGCACTGCTTCTCGTCCGGCTCCTCCACTTTGATCAGTTGGAAGCGGCGCGCGAGAGCGGGGTCTTTTTCAAAATATTTCTTGTATTCCGACCACGTTGTGGCGGCCACGGTCCGCAGTTCGCCGCGGGCCAGGGCCGGCTTCAACAGATTGGCGGCATCGCCCTGACCTTCGGCGCCGCCCGCGCCGATCATGGTGTGGGCCTCGTCAATGAAGAGGATTATGGGAGTGGGCGACGATTTCACTTCGTTGATCAAACTCTTCAGGCGATTCTCGAACTCGCCCTTCACGCCCGCGCCGGCCTGCAGCAACGCCAGGTCCAAGGTGTGGAGCGCGACGTTCTTCAAGGGTTCCGGAACATCGCCCGCGGCAATGCGCAGGGCGAAGCCTTCCACCACGGCCGTCTTTCCCACACCGGCTTCGCCCACCAGGATGGGGTTATTCTGGCGGCGCCGCGTCAGGATATCGACCACCTGCCGGATTTCGAAATCGCGGCCCAATACGGGGTCGATCTTCCCCTTGCGCGCGTTCTCGGTCAGATTGACGGTGTATTGATCGAGGTTGGGCGTCTTGCCGCCGGTCTTCTTCTGTCCTTCGGGCGCGCCGGCGGCCGCGGCGGGAGCCTGCTCGGTCTCTTCTTCCGATCCCGCCACGATGGTGGCGAAGTCCTTGCGGAGGGCGTCGGCATTGATCTTGCGGAATTCCTTGCTGACGTCGTTGACGATGCGCGCGAGTTCTTCCACGCTGGCCAGGGCGAGGACGCAGTAGCCGGTGCGGACGGTGTCGCTGCCGTAGTCGAGCGAGCCGACAATCCAGGCCTCTTTCAACATCTTCAGCACCGAGGGGCTGATGGCCGGAGTGCGGGCATTGCCCGACTTGAGTTTGTCCAGGCTGCGGGTAAGTTCCGCGGCCAGGCGTGACTTGTCAATCTCGAAGTGGCGGGCGATCAGCGCGAAATCCGCGCCGCTCGAATCCAGCAGCTTCATCAGGAAGTGCTCCACCTCCACGTCGTAATGAGTTCGCGAAAGGCACAGGCCAGCCGCTCCTTCCAGGGCATTCCGGGACGTAGGGTTCAGTTTGCCGATTACGGCACGCAAATTTGTCGCCATGTTAAGCGTCTCCTAGTAAAAGAATTGTATCGCCGGGATCGCGGTCGAAATCGCCGCTCGATTTCAACCAGGTGTGCCATCCCAGGCACAGCGGGTTTTCAGCCGGAGGACGCAATTCAAAAGCCGGCACGTCCTCGCGGCGGAGTATCAGTTGAACTTCAAATTCCAGATCGTTCCCACAAAAGCTGCGGACAATGGCCCGTAATGCGGGCCACGCCTTGCCGGTGGGCAGAAAGTCGCGATACCGTTCGGCGGTCAGCGGGCCCAATTTGAGCCGCACGCGCGATCCCCGGTCCCAGATCTCGTCGCCCACCACGGCGCCGAATCCCAGCGCGGTGGATTCGGGAATCTCGCCGCCGAAGACGCACTGGTCGGGCTCCGCCAGGCTGCGCCATGTGCCGATGAACGGCTCCAACTCCACCGGAATATCGAAATAATCGCCCACCACGGACTCCAGCGCCAGCGCGGATTTGGGAATCAAGCCGAACAGCCCGGAATAGTAGATGAACGCTTCGTCTTCCACCGACTGCCGGCCGCGGATGCCCTTCGTGCCAAAGCCGACCATGGCAAAAAGGCACGCGGTTACCGGATCGCTGCGGTCGCGCTCGTAAGCCACGGTGAAGTGATTCTTCTCCCATGCCTGATAAAAAAAGGACGTCAGGCGATGGTTGAAGATATCGAGAAACTCCAGCAGGGTGCGGTCTTTGGCGCGGATTCTGCCGGCGATCAACTCGGTCACGTAATTGGGAAGCGCGCCCAGCGGGCCGATCAGGCCCATGAAATTGATGGTCATCGCCGGGCCGGCGCCTTCCCGTTCGGTCAGCGCATGAATGGAACTGGCGGGGAAATGCAGGATGGGGTTGGCTCCGAAGCGCACCACTTCCGTCTGCGGATGGCTGTAGCGTCCCACCGGCACGCGGTCCGGCTGCAGCCACCCGAGCACGCGCACCGCCTGAAAGAAGTCGAACGAATAGGGCTCCCGGAAGAGCAGTTCGCGGACTTTCTCAAGCGCTACATTAGGATTTTCTGTCCCGCTCGCGGGGGCCATTGTTTCAAAACTCTCTTTCGTTGTCGTGTCCGCACAACCAGTTGACTAAAGCTATTCATTGAAGTGTACAACCCCAGGAAGACGTCCAGCACGGCGGCGAAGGTGTAGGCGCCGGTGCCGGCGAACTGCTCCTCGTCCAGTTCGATCTCCACGCGGGTGCCGCGCGCGAAGGTAACTCCGTGGCTGGAGGTCAGCCGGGCAAAGTGCGGCTCGCTGCGCAGGCTGAGAATGCCGTCGATCTGTTTTTCCGCCGAAAGCGAGCCGGTGAAATTGTGCAGCCGCAGGATTTCGCGAAAGGCGTCCGCTCCGTCCGTAACCAGGGATAGATAATTCAGCGAGAGCTTGGAAATCAGGCGCCACAGAAGCCCGTGTTCCTGGGGCGGCTGGAGAGCGTCGGTGGGCTTGGTGAGGGCCACAATCCGGGTGATGGGTCCGCCGATTCCCAACTGAAAATCGCCCTCCTCGTTTCCGAAGGGCAGGCGTGACGGCAGCTCGCCGTTGCTGCAGGTGAGCCGCAGGGTGACGGTATCCTTATCGGGCGTCTTCTTCCCCCCGGTCAAGTCGACAAACGTGATGTACACGTCGGAAGCCTTGGTGGTGCGCCAACTGGAAAGCTTGCGGGTACTGTGCCAGAAGGTCTGGGTGGGGCCGCCGCTGGCCGAATGGCGGTGGGAGAAGAAGGGCTGGTACTCCACAATCTCATTGGACCCGCTCATCACGCCAACCACGTCGTCAATGGAGAAAATATCCAGCGCCTCTTCCCGCCGCGCGTCGGCGACGATGCGGTATTCGAAGCGCTTCTGCTCCATGAGGATGGGTTCGGCAACCTGCTCGAAGAGGTTCACCACGGGGGCGCAACCGAGCCGGAAGGTGGTCTTGGAGACGCCCAGCTCCAGGGATTGCCGGCGGTCGGCGCGTTCGAAATCGGAGAGGAAGAACAGGAGCTCGATCTTGTCGCCGAAATCGGCGGCGGCCAGCCTCTCGAAGCCGGACAAGTCCAGGAAACAAAACTTTTCGGGAAAGGCGAAGTATTCCTGCAGCAGCCGGTATCCCCAGAAACTGCGCCGCGGAAACGGGAACAGGCCTTCGTCTGGTTTGAAACCAACCTGGCGCAGCGAGCCCGGCGCAAAAACCACGCTCTTCCTGGCCGGCGCCGCCAGATCGCGCGCCACGAT
>PLRZ01000111.1:16599-18923 GCA_003164075.1 Bryobacterales bacterium
GGTAGTGTCGTAGCACGTCTGAAATTTGCACGGCGTGCCGGCCACCGGCGCCGAGTAGAGCAGCGATCCGCGCGGAACCGGCAACCCCGTGGAGAGCTTTCCCTGTTCCGGGTCGAGGTGGAACTGCACCACCGACGCCGACGGGATGGGACGCAAATAATAAGGATAGAGCACGGAAAGCAGCGACTCGACAACTTCCGGAAACTCGTCGTCGATTTTGGTGTAAATGCGCGCCGCCAGGAATGCGAAGCCTTCCAGCAGGCGCTCCACGTGCGGATCTTCGCATTTGCCGGCCTCCAGCAGAAGGCGGGCGGCCACCTTGGGATACTTGTTCGCGAATTCGGCGCCCAGATATCGCAGGTACGTCAGTTCCTGCGAATAGTGGAACAGCAGTTCGTCGCGCACGCTAGGTTTCCTTCACGCTGTAGGCGCCCTTGGAAATCTCCAGAACCGTATCGAAAGAGATGCGCTCGGGAGCCGGATCGATCATCAGCAGGGCTTCCACGTGAAACGTAATGGCCTGCTGGGTGGGGCGGTATTTTTCCCTGGCGGTCACCCGCGCGCGCACCAGGCGGGGTTCGAACATCTCGATGGCCTCCTCCAGGGATTTGAGCACCCGCAGTTGTTCGGTATTGTCCTGGATCGACACGCTGGCGATATCGGGAAGACCGAAAAACAGCACGGAATTGTTGACTTCCTCGCACGACTCGGGCACTTCAATGGGCATGCGAGTAGTGTTCAGAAGCCATTCCAGGTCCCGCTTCACCGCCGCGCGCAATTGCCGCAAGGATTCCGCGCGCGTCATGGGCGCCTCCTGCCGGTTTAGCGGTTCCAGATCGATCAATCTGTCGAGAATGCCTTGCTGAATGTTCTTGGTGAACTTGGGAGTGGCCATTTTAGAACGAGCAATTCACCGCGCGCACCGGATCCAGTTTACAGATCCGCGTGTACAACTGCGATCTCCTTTCGTCGTCCGCGGATGTCAGGCAATGCAGCAGAAGCTCGAGCGGATACGCGATCGCTTCACTTTGTTCCCACTCTTCCAGGCGCCGCTCTTCGATCTCGGCGGCCAACTGGTCGAGCATGGGTTGCGCCACCTTGCCTTTGCCCGCGGCCATCAGCAGATGCGCCAGTTGCGTGCGGCGCCGGAAGCGCGCGCGTCCGCTGCGCTCCGTCGCCAGGATGGCCGTAATGGTTCCCAGCCCTTCGGCTATGCGGCCGTCGCGCACGGCCTGAAGCGCCGTGGCAAACTCGTCGGACGTGTCGGAAGGCGGCGGCTCTTCGGCTTCCATAATGGGAGGTTTTTCCTCCACGGTGTAGGGCTCGGGTTCCGCCACGGGCTCGGGGGCCGGCTCGGACGTCGAATCCCACGAACTGGTGTCCGTTGACGAAGTATCGTCGGAGGAAGCAGTCTCCTCGAAGGACGAGGAGTCGCTGGGCGTCTCGTCGGGGGACGTAGTGGAGTCGCCGGAGTCCGGCGATGCCGCCGCGGACTTGACGAGCACAAAATTCTCGATCCAGTTCCTGGTTTCCGAGTTGGCCGCCAGGGTGTCGTCGGGCAAGGTCAGGTCAAGGAGGTTCGGCAAAGCTTCCAGCAGGATTCGAAGTTGAGTGCCCACCACCTTGGCTACCGAAGAGCGAGCCATCTGTTCCAGGGCGTTCAAGGTATAGCGTTGCACGTCCAGCCAATAGCGGCCGCAGGGCAGCGCCATGGCCTCTTCGGTGGCGTCCAGCACCTGGTCCCACTCGCCCGTGGCGTCGAGATGTTTCAGACGTTTGCGGAGTGCGCTTTCGGGCGCCTCCACGGTGGACGAGTCGAACTGCGGGGCTTGGCTGATCAGCCTGGCCCAGGCAAAGCTGCGGATAATCGCATAGGGCGTGGGATCGTCCGGATCGAGAGAGCGCAGAGAACGGCAAATGGACGCCAGTTGCTCCGCCACATCGCCCGAGCCGCCGCCCATGCCTGCCTCTTCGCTCCCGCCGGACGCGTAGGATTCCTCGGACCCGGAGGACTCCTCGGACCCGGAGGATTCGGAGGACTCGTCGGAAGACTCGCCGGAACTGGGCGCGGGAGAGGTCAGGGTGCTGTCGAGCCCGACCGAAAACGCATCTTCCTCGGCCGCCGGCGGCGCCTCTTCCTCCAGACCGCCGGGCTTGCGGCCCAGGATGATATGGACGGTTTGCGCGATTTCTTCAATGGCTTCGCGAGTCTTGATGAAGCTGGGCGAAAAATCTCCGAACTGCCCGTCGCAATACTCGCTCAGCGCCTCCACCGCTTTTAGGGACTCGGTGAGCTGCCGGTGCGTTTCCCGCAATACGCTCAC
>PLRZ01000732.1 GCA_003164075.1 Bryobacterales bacterium
AGGGCAGCCAGGCGGGCCTCCGCCAGCAGACGCGACTGTTCTTCCAGCTTTTTCTCGTTGCGCGTGTTGTTCCAGATCTTCAGCGGGATGGCCACGGCGAACAGCGTGGTGCCATAAATGGCGGCGAGGGCCAGCGAGTGCGGTTCCAACGCCGACCCCGGTTTCAGGCAGAAGACGAAGTCCTCATTGTTCCGGTTGAAGAGATCTCCCAGTCCCTGCCGCAATGCTTCCGCGCACAGAATAGCGGCCAGGAAAATCAGTTGGAAGCCGGTGCGCCAGGGATTCCGCTTTTCTCTAAAGAAGCGGTAGATGTTCATCTCCGGAAACGGGGTGAAGCGCCAGACCTCCTCGGGGGTGGGCGCCAGGTCGCGCAACAGCCCTCCCAGCACGCCGATACTGGCCAGCAGCGGTAATGTCAGGTATTCGCGATGGAAGAAGGTGGGCAGCGAAATCAGGATTCCGGAGAGCAGGCCGGTAACGTAGCCGCCCAGCAATCCCGCGATCAGGCTGCCCTCCAGTCCCAGGTCTGCAGCCTGGTACGCCGGATTGCGGCCGGCAATGCGGACGGCCACGCTGGCGGCAAATACCACCCCCAGCCAAGCGGCGAGAATAGCCCGCTCGGGCAGCGTGCGCGTTTCGCGCATCAGCATCGACTGAAACGTGTTGGACCGGGCCACCACGCTGGCGATGGCGGCCATCGCGGCGAGCTTGACCAGCAGCGGAACCAGGCCTTCGAGATTCATGGGACGCCGGAAGCCATTATAATAGAGTCATCAAGGTCCCTAATAGCCAGCATGAATAATTCCTCCGGGCTGCGGCTGCGAAAAGTGGCCGAAGCGGATTTTCCCACGCAGTTCGGCGCCTTCCGGATCCACGGATTCGAGGGCAGCCACAATGGACTTAGCGAAGAAGCGGTGGTGCTGGAGATGGGCAATCTGGCGGATGGCCCTCCTCCGCTGGTGCGCATCCACTCCCAGTGTCTCACGGGCGACGTGTTTCACAGTCTGCGGTGCGATTGCCGCGCGCAGCTCGAGATCGCCCTCCAAAGCGTAGCCGCCGAAGGCCGCGGGATGGTGATCTACGAACTGCAGGAAGGCCGCGGGATCGGTCTGCTCAACAAGTTGCGGGCCTATGAGTTGCAGGATCAGGGCGCCGACACGGTGGAAGCCAACGAAGCCCTGGGGTTCGATTCGGATCTGCGCAGTTATCTGCTGCCGGGCGCGATTCTGCGCCANNTGTCTGGCGGACGTGGTGGAGACCAGCGAGGCTTATCTGCGGACGAAAAAAGAAAAAATGGGGCACTTGCTGGAGTAGATGCTATTTCGGGGACAGGCTACATAACCTCGAAACTCCGTCCAGTTGGCCGATTTGTATTTCGAGGTTATGTAGCCTGTCCCCGAAATAGCCTCATGAGGTGCTGCGCGGCGATCAGCAGCGGGTCCCACACCGTGGAGAATGGCGGCGAATAGGCCAGGTCCAACTGCTCGAATTGGTCCACCCGCAGGCCCGCCTGCAGGGCTGTGGCAATCACGTTGATGCGTCCCGCGGCGCCGTCCTCGCCCACCACCGAGCCGCCCAGCAGTTTGCGCGTGGCGCGGTCGGCCACCAGTTCCACGCCGGTCTTCGAGCCCTGAAAATATCCGGGCTTGGATTTGGCTTCGATTTGCACGGCCACCGGCGAGAAACCTTCGGCCCGAGCCTGGCTGGCGTTGAGTCCCGTAGTAGCAAACCCCATGCCGAAGACACTGACGATTGACGTGCCCACGATTCCGGCGAACCGCTCGCGGCCCCCGGCGGCGTTGGCGCCCGCCACCCGGCCGGTTTTATTGGCAGTCGTGCCCAGCGGAATCCACGTGGGCCGGCCGGTCACCAGGTGCCCGACTTCGGCGCAATCGCCGGCGGCGAAAACTCCGCGCAGATTGGTCTCCATGCGATCGTCGGTACGGATGGCTCCGCTGCGGCCGATCTCTATTCCAGCCTGCGCGGCCAGTTCCACGTTGGGTTTGAAGCCCGCGGCCAGCCCCACCACGTCGCCCGGGAAATCGAGCGACCGCACGTCCGTTCCGCACCGCAATTCCACGCCATGCTCGGCGAGCTGTTTGCGGACCAGCGCGGTCCACCACTCGTCGTCGCGCAGCAGAAGCTGCTGGGAGCGCTCCAGCACGGTGACGCGCAGACCGTTGCGGCGGAGCGCGTCGGCGGCCTCCAGTCCGATATACCCGGCGCCCACCACCACGCCATGGCGCGGCCGCGTGTCGCGGATAAAGTTGCGCAGCCGGGTGGCGTCATCCAGGGTGTGTAGCGTGAAGACATTGGGCGGCAGGGCGGCCGACCCGCAGGTGTCGCAGCGGGCGCCGGTCGCGATCACCAGATGCTCGTAGCGCACGCGCTCGCCGGATTCCAGTGTCACTTCACGCCGCGGATGAGAGATTGCCACCACGCGCGCACCGGTCCGCACTTCGATATTGCGCTGCTTGCGGAAATACTCCGGCGTGTAGACGATCAGATCGCCGGCCTCGCGTACGCGGCCTTCCACCAGGTACGGCAGCCCGCAGGCGCCGTACGAGATCACCGGGCCCTTTTCCAGGACGATAATCTCCAGGTGCGGGTCGAGGCGCCGTGCGCGCGCCGCGGCGCTCAAGCCGGCGGCCACGCCACCAATCACCACCAAAGCCACGAGCGGTTATTCCTCTTTCCTCATTTGCTGGACAAAGCTCAGGATATCGAACTGGTTGAGCTTGCGATCGGGAAAGAAACTGTTCACGGCGTCCTGCTCGTCGTTGAAGGTCTCGAACACGGTAGCCAGTTTGGTCATCACCAACAGTTCGATGTTGCGGCGGTTGAGATTGAGCAGTTTCACCGCGCCGCCAGCCTTGCGCATGGTGGTGGAGCACATCACCACGGCGCCCAGACCGGTGGAGTCGATGAAATCCACTTGCGCCAGGTTGAACACCAGTTGGCGGATATTGTCGGTAACGGCCGCAGCCACGGCTTCGCGCAAGGCGGTGGCCTCCGGGCCCACCGTGATACGCCCCTTCATGTCGAGGATGGTGACACCCTCGTGTTCTTTGCGATTGATCTCAAGAGCCATGATGAATTAAAGGACGGAGCTCAGTGCAGCATCTTCATGCCGAGCTGGGCCTCCACTTCCTCGATTGCCACCATCTCGATGGCGTCCCACGGGCAGCCGTCGAGGAAAGCGCCGTCGGGACCTTTGCTGGTGCACTTCTTGCAGCCGATGCAAAGAATCGGGTCGACCTCAATGTGGCCGAACGGCTGGTGGTCTTCGTCCGGCACCCAGTACATGCAATCGGCCACCGGGCAATACGGCACGCAGGCCGGCGACCCGGCGCAGCCCGTGCAGCATTCGGTGATCACCGCAAGCTCTTTGGGCCGTTTCTTGCGAGGGGTCACTATTCCCTCCGACTTCGGCTCCATCTTCACGACGGCCGTGCACATGCCAAGAGTATATCATCGATGGAACGGGGAGCATCCACTCGCTGCTTCCGAACGTGGTCCCCACCAAGTCCCGATTCCGTTTCCTGGTCCGCCACTACCGTCAGAACTCCTGACCTGGCGGGGAAAATGGGCTGAGC
>PLRZ01000481.1 GCA_003164075.1 Bryobacterales bacterium
GAGTCCGTTGACGATGTGAGTGATACCGCCCTCGATCGGAACGACATTGAAGGCCGTTATTTGCCGCCAGCCAACGGCCCGAGCCGTAGACCGAAGCGAACCATCCCACGCCGGTGGATCGACATTACGAACATCTTCGGGTTGGCATGCGCGATCTCTTAGGATCTACAGGTACTTGACGAACAGCACGCCATTGCCGCGTTCGTTGTAAATCAGCTCGTCCACCAAATTGCGGGTCATGAGGATTCCGAACCCGCCGGGACGCTGACCGGCTTCGGCGCGTACTTCCACGTGACGAATCGGCGAGTCCTCCGGGTTGGAAATAGCGGCGTGCGGCAGGGAATCCAGCCGGAAGCCTTTGCCGGGATCCTGGATCTGCACAATCAGCGCCTTCGGGGTGTGCATCAGACATACGCGAACCCGCTTTTTGGGATTGTACTTGCCGCCGTGCTCGATGGCGTTGAACAACAGCTCGCGAAAGGCGGATGTGACGTCTTCGCGCATAGCCGTAGGCAGGGCCGCTTCCAGTTCGCGGACAAAATGGGTGGCGCGGTCGCCAGCTTCCATCTTGCAGCGGACGTCCAATGTGACCCATTGCGGGCTGGCGGAAAGCACCAGGATGTCGTTCTGCCACGAGGCGGCGTCCAGCGCCTGCTGCACAATGTCGCTTAACGGACCGGCTGGAGGTGGATTGTGGCAGTACCCGAAGACCCGTGCGCGGAGAGCGCCGATCACATGGGCCGGATCGGAGTCGCCGGTCAGAATCACCCGTGCCTCCGGTTGCAGGGTACGCACGCGGCGTGCCATCCGCAAGCCATCGGACCCGTTGCTCCCCTGGCCTGCCAGCACTACGTCAAAGGGTGCGGCGCGCAGAAGTGCCTCGGCGTCGGACCGTCCGGAGGCCCCTTGTATGGAGCGGTCTTCCCGCCCAAGGACGCCGAGGATGAGATCCCGGATGTCCCGGTCGGGGTCGATGACCAGCAGGCTGCGGGAACTCAAGACATCTCCCTTCACTCACTTAGACGAAGGTCAGCATACCATGCGGGTACATGCTGTCTCCAGTGTACATTTTTGGGAAAGACGTAACCTGGGGGGGGCGGCGAGCATCACACGTCATGTCATGTTGTCTCTAGCTTCCTCTCGTGGTGTCGGCCGCGCCGGACTCATCGACGGCGTCAGGCTTGCTGGTTGGCTCCTGCTTGCCTGCTCGCTGGCGTTGGCGCAATACCCGGGGCAGTACCCGCCGGGGGGCTATCCCGGCGGCGGTTATCCTCCGGGGGGAACCTATCCGCCGGGGCAGTATCCGCCTGGATCGTATCCGCCGGGACAGTACCCTGGGCGGGGTATCCCCATTCCGACCAAGGGCAGCACCAAGCCGGACACCAACGCCCCCTTGCCCAATTTCCGCGGCAATCTGAAGCAGATGGACGACAAGACCCTCACCCTGGAACTGCCGGACCATCGCGAACTGCAGTTCAAGCGGAACGGCAAGACCAAGTTTTTTAGGGGCGGCGATGAGGTGAAATCGCCGAAATTCGCCATCGGCGACCAGCTTTCCGTGGAAGGCCCGACGGACGCCCAGGGGTTCCTGACGGCGGTCAACGTGTACTGGGAAAAAGGTGCGCACGACGCCACTTCGGCTTCGGCCGGAGACAGCAAGGACCAAGGCGGCGGGGTAGACGCCTGGAAGGACGATCCCAAGAAGGACGCGGCTCCTGGCGGCGCTCCGGCCGCTCCGGCCAAGGACGCCACGCCTGCCCCCGACGCGCCCTCGCGCGCTACCGAAATAGCCCCTCCGCCGGCGGCGCCCGATCCCGACGATCCCGGACGGCCCAAACTGATCCGCGGCCGGGCATCCGACCCTACGCGAGAACATGCCGCTTCCGTCCCCGATCAGCCGGCAAATGCGCCGGCCGCCGCGCCGGTCACTACGGCCTCAGTGAATCCCCCGCCGGAGATCCGTAACGGCACCCCCAGCATTCTGCGCGGCGACGAGGACGCTCCGGTGCGCCGGCCCGTGGGCGACCCGCTCATCAATAAAGCCACCGAAGCGGCGCTCGATTTCACCGAAGGCCTGCCCAATTATGTGTGTCAGGAAATGATGGCGCGCTACCAGAGCATTCAGCGGCCGGCCAACTGGCAGGCGCTGGATGTGGTCGGCGCGGCGGTAGTCTACGAAGGCGGTAAAGAAGACTACCGCGACATAACGGTGAACGGCAAACCATTGAAAAAGGGGATGGATCAGGTGGAAGGCGCCTGGTCCACGGGCGAGTTCGGCACGATGTTGATCGACCTGCTATCGCCCGCCACCGCGGCCGATTTCCATTACCGCCGGGATGAGCGGACCAGCGGCGTCAACACCAAGGTTTACGACTATTCCGTGAAGCGCGAGAATTCTCATTGGCAAATCAGCATGGGATCGCAGACTTACCGGCCGCCGTACAAAGGCTCCATCTGGGTGGACCCCGCGACGTCGCGGGTATTGCGCATCGAGATGCAGGCTTTCGGCTTTCCGGACGATTTTCCCACCGACGATGTGGAGTCCGCCATGGACTACCAATACACCCGTTTGGGCGACACCAAGCAATACCTTTTGCCGGTCCACGCGGAGACTTTGAGTTGCCAGCGCGGCTCGGATTTCTGCAGCCACAACGTGATTGATTTCCGGAATTATCACAAGTACTCCGGCGAATCGAACATCACCTTCGGCGACGTGAAGAAGTAATTGGCGGTCTTAGTTTAGGAAGCGCGCAAGAATAACTTCGCAGCGGCCGACGTGAAGTTATCTTTGCCTGGCTCCCTACGTATGGATTTATACACTTTCGCCGATAGTCGCGGAACTTTTCGGCCTTCTGTGGGTATTAATAGCCAGGAGCCTATTAATGCCCGCATCCGCGAGTTCGCACGCTGCGGCCGACACCTTGGTTGCCGCGATTGCCGGTGGCTTGGTCTTACTGGTGTTTTACCCCCTCACGCTATGTGTAGTGGGAGTAAAGAACGTAGTGAGAATGGTGCGCCCGCGCCTGGTGAGTCAGCGAGGCCACAGCATCACCGAGCACTAATACGTATACACTCCAAATCCGTACAAACATGGAGACGCCGTTCCGAGCCGCGCGCGCCAGCAAGCGGTTCTGAGCCGGAATCCCGAAACCTCAGCGGCCGGGAATGAGACAATACAAGTCGATATGCGCGTTCCTGCCTTACCCAGGTTCTACGCCTGCTCGATGGTGCTGCTGGCCCTCGCCGCGACCGCCAAGGAGAAGCCGGCCGCTACCCATTGGGTGGCCACTTGGGCCGCCAGCCCGTCGGCAGCCGGCTCCGATACCGAAATGCGCCGCCGCAAGATGGAGTTCGACAATCAGACCGTCCGGTTGATTACCCACATCTCGCTCGGCGGGCAGCACTTCAGGGTCCGGCTGGCCAACTTCTACGGCGCCAAAGCCGTCGCCATTGGCGAGGTCCACCTGGCGCTACGCGGCGCCGGAGCCAAGATCCAGCCGGGCTCCGACCGGCCGCTCACGTTCAGCGGAAAGACCGCCCTCACCATCCCTCCCGGCAGCCTGGTGCTCAGCGACCCGGTGGATCTCAAGGCGCCGGCGGCATCCGACCTGGCGGTGAGCCTCTACATGCCGCCCGGAGCGGTCATCGCCGGCACCCTCCATTACTCCGCCCAGCAAACTTCGTACGTCGCGGCGGGAAACATCTGCGGCGCGGAAGACCTTCCGGATAGCGTTACTATTTCGTCATGGCCCTATCTCACGGGCGTCGACGCGATGGCGCCGGCAGCATTCGGGACCATCGTTACCCTGGGCGATTCCATCACCGACGGGTCGCGTTCCACGTCCGACCAGAACCGCCGCTGGCCCGACATACTGGCCGGCCGCCTGCTGGCGAGAAAGGGCAACAAGTTGGCAGTAGTAAATGCCGGCATCGGCGGGAATCGAGTGATGACCGACACCAATAACATCGCTTATGGGCAGAACGCTCTGGCGCGCTTCGATCGCGACGTCTTATCGGTGCCGGGACTGAAGTACGTCTTCCTGTTCGAGGGCGTGAACGACATTGGGGGCGACACCGCGGAAGACATTATCTTCGGGATGAAACAACTTATCGAGCGGGCGCATGAACGCGGCGTCAAGATTGTGGGCGCTACTATCATGCCCTTGCGCA
>PLRZ01000233.1 GCA_003164075.1 Bryobacterales bacterium
AAGAAACTCGGCCCGCCGACCTCTTTGACCGCATCGATCACCACCCGGTGGTAATCCTGCTTGCGGCCGGTACGTTCCCACTCCTCGAGCTTCTTGTGGGTCTGCTCGACAACCACGATGGCCGCGTCCACCATGGCCCCAACAGCGATCGCGATCCCGCCCAACGACATGATGTTCGACGTCAGGCCCATCATCTTCATGGGAATGAATGCAATGATCACCGCCACGGGAATGGTGACGATGGGGATGGTGGCACTGGGGATGTGCCAGAGGAAGATCATGATGACAATGGCCACGATGATCAACTCTTCGATGAGAGTGTGCTTCAGATTCTCGATGGATCGCAGAATCAGTTCGGACCGGTCGTATGCGGTAACCACCTTCACCCCCGGGGGAAATCCGCCCTCAACATCTTTGAGTTTCTGCTTGACGCGTTGAATCACCTCCAGGGCGTTTTCTCCCTGCCGCATGATGACAATGCCGGCGACAGTCTCGCCAGTCCCGTTCCAATCCGCCACGCCGCGGCGGATGTCGGGGCCGAGAGTCACGTCACCCACGTCCGAGATGAGGATGGGGACACCGCTGGCGCTTTTGGCGAGTACGATCTTGCCGATGTCGCCGGTCGATTGGGCGTAGCCTCGGCCGCGCACCATGTACTCGGCGCCGCTGAATTCCACCAGCCGGCCCCCGACGTCATTGTTGCCGGCGCGCACCGCTGCCACGACTTTGCTAATCGGAATATTGAACGATTGAAGCTTGTTGGGATCGACGTTGACCTGGTACTGCCGCACGAATCCACCCAGTGGGGCGACCTCGGCGACCCCGGGAACCGATTTCAGGTAGTAACGAAGGTACCAGTCCTGATAACTGCGCAGGTCGGCGAGGCTCTGCTTGCCTGTCGTATCGATCAGGGCGTACTCAAACACCCATCCAATGCCCGTGGCATCCGGTCCGAGCTCGGTTTGAACGCCCTGAGGCAGTCGCGGCAAAACGTTCGAGAGGTATTCCAGTGTGCGGGATCGGGCCCAATAAATATCCGTTCCTTCGTCGAAGATGATGTAAACGTAGGAGTACCCGAAGTCTGAAAAGCCGCGTACATCCTTCACTTTCGGCGCACCCAGCATGGCGGTGACAAGCGGGTACGTGACCTGGTCCTCCATGATGTCCGGGCTGCGGTCCCACCGCGAATAGACGATCACCTGGGTGTCGCTCATATCCGGAAGCGCATCGAGCGGTACCGTCCGCATGGACCACAGTCCGCCCATCACGGCCGCCGCGATCGCGATGAAGACGATCGTCTTGTTGCGGGCTGAGAGCTCAATGATGGCGTTGATCATTGCTTCTTGGTCCCCATGCCAGGCATGTCGTCCATCGCCTTCGAGTCGGGCTTTCCCGCCGGCGCCTTCGGCTTGTTGGCCGGCGCGTCAGGCGGTGTTGGCTTATTAGTCATTCCGGGCATCCCCGCCATTCCGCTCATTCCCGACGCGGCGGCTTTCATTTGGCTTTCGGAATCGATCAGGAAGTTACCGGAAACAACGATGCGCTCACCCCCGGTGAGGCCCGAGAGAATCTGGATGCGGTCACCCTCGCGTTCGCCGGTTTTTACCTGCCTCGGTTCGAAGAAACCGTTGCCGCGATCGACAAAGACCGTCTGGCGCTCACCGGCGTTCAGAACTGCGTCCGCGGGTACCGTGAGTGTCGACGGAATGTTCACGCGGAATTCCACGTCGCCGTACATATCGGGCTTCAGCATGACGCCAGGATTATTCATGTTGAGCCGCACTTTGAGAGTTCGGGTTATCGGATCGACCTCCGGCTGAAGATAGTCAATCCGGGCGCTGAAGCTCTTGCCGGGAAGCGCCTGGAGAGACACGCGAGCCGTCTCGCCTACGTGGATATTGGGCGCTTCATACTCGAACAGGTCCGCCATGATCCAGACGTGGCTCAGATCCACGATGGTGTACAGGTCCGTGTCGGGCATGACTTTTTGTTGCGGGAAAGCCTTGCGATCCATGATGTACCCCGTCATAGGCGAGTACACAGTGATGTTCTTGATCGGCTCTCCGGTTTTGAGAACCTGGTCGATCTGCGCTTCGCTGAGGTCCCACAACTCCAACCGCCGGCGAGTGGCCTGAAGCAAAGACTCGCTCTGATCGAAACCCGACGGCAACGCGCTGTCCCGCATGATGGTTTTGGCTTTCGCGGCGAGTAGCAACTCTCGCTGGGACGCCAGCATGTCCGGGCTGTAAATGGTCAGCAGCGGCTGGCCCTTCTCCACTGGCTGGCCAGTGAAGTCGACGAACACCTTGTCGATCCAACCTTCCACCTTCGTGTGCACATGGCCGATACGAGTCTCGTCGATGGCGACTTTGCCTGGCGCCCGGATGGTCCGGGAGCCGCCGCCGGTTTCCACNNCGTACTTCACTCCAATCAGTTGCTGCTTCTCGGGAGTAATCTGGACTGTGCCGACTTCCATGGTGGAGACATCGTCTGCATAAACCGGCTCCAGTTCGCCGCCGGTTTCCGGATTGAGGCCAGGCTGTTGCGCCTTGTAATTCGGGTCTTTGGGGTCGCGGTAATACAGCACCCTCCGCTCGGCCGCCGGTGCGGGGGCAGCGCCGCCGTCGGCATATACCGGTTCGAGCTTCATGCCACAATCCGGGGCAATCCCGGGCTTGTCGGACTTGTATGCCGGATGCATCGGGTCCACCCAGTACAGGATCTTGCGTCCGCCTTTGTCCGCGGATGCCGGCGCGCGTCCCTTTATGGCTTTGTAGACGTACCCGCCCGCAAACGCGGCGGCAATCACAGCCAGCAAACCGATTATTCGAACAGCTTTCATTTGAATTGCCTCAGTCCGTGAGCGCCTGGCCCGTCGTCTCTTCAAGGCGGCTCAGAGCCAGCGCGTAGTTCAGCGCCTCGTCGTAGTAACTCATCTCGTAATCGAGCACCATCGTAAAGTTGGAAAGCACCGACAGGAAATCGACGCTACCGGTTTCGTAAGTGGAGAGAGCGGATTCCAATGCCAGGTTCCCTTGCGGCACCACAGTCTGGCGGTAGAGCTTCATGAGCTTCGCCGAAGCCTGCGCCATCAGGAAATCGTCCTGGATCCGATAGCGCAGCGATTGGTCCGTGGATTCGTACGTCCGGCGCGCCTGCGACAGATTGCCGACTTGCTCGTTCACGCCGGCTCGCTGTTTACGCCAGAAGTAGATCGGGACTTTGAAGTCCGCGCGAACCTCATACATCGGCGGCATCGACCCCATGTTGTAATAGCCCGCGTTGAGAGTGACGTCGGGATAGTATTCCTTGCGCGCCATGTTGACGGCCAGTTCCGACCGCTCGATCATCTTCTGGTCGCGTCCCAGCATCGGTGAGTCCTGGCGCGTGGCGGAAAGTAGTTCCTCCAGGGTCGCCGTCAACTCCTTCGGCTTGACATCTTCGGGCCGGCCGACAGGGGTGCCCACTGCGCGATTCAGGATGCTGTTGATCTCAGCGCGCCGGCTTCCTCGCTCCTGTTCGAGTTTCACCAGCCGCGTTTCCAGGATGCTGGTTTGGGTTTGGGCCTTGAACACATCCTGTTGGGCCGCGCGCCCGACCGAATAGCGGTCTTCGGTCACCTTTAAAAGCTTTTCCAGCAGGTCACGGTAGCGAGCCAGGAGATCGCCAGCCGCATACGTGTATTGCAGGCGATAGTAGGCCTGCTTCAGTCGGGATATGACGGCCAGTTGCACTGCTTGATACTGCTGAAATTCGGCCTGTGCTTCCTTGGAAGCCATGTCGCCCTTGAGCTTGAGTTTGCCGGGAAAGGGCACTTCCTGCGAAACCATCACTCCCACGTTCGCCAGTACCTGGCTCCCGAGGCCGGCGCCAGGCAGGGGATTGCCCACACTGCTGTACCCCAGTGAGACCATCGGATCCGGCAGGCTGCTCTCCTCGGTGGGCCGCTGGCGTGCCGCTTCATATTTCTTCTGCGCCGCGACAATGTCCGGATTATTCTTGATGGCCTCGCCGGTCAACTCCCGCAGATCCACGCGCGATTCAGAGATCTGCGCGCTAGCGGAGAGTGCGGCGATTGCCAGGATCGGGATGGCTCGGAGTCTCACTTCGCCCTCGTTTCGTGGTTTCGGAGCGATGCGGGGCACGCCTGATGCCAGACTTCCTGGCAGGGCGGAAGCGATGAAGAATCAATTAGTTGGCGCTGTTTGTACCGTGTGAACCACTAGCGGAACTTCTCCTGCCGATATCACTGCCGGAGATGCGCCAGTTCGCGGTGCAAGAACTGCCGCAATTGAGGCAGTTCGTTGGGGCAGGCTACGATATCGTTCATAACTCACAGGAGATGTTCAAAATCGGTGGCGCAGCGCAAGTGTACGGCGAGATGCAACGGCCTTGACGGGTGAGCGATCAATCGGCGAATTCGAGCCCGGCGATTCATTTTCTATGTTTATCTATGTCTAACGGCGATCGGGGCCGTATTGTTGCTGAAGGGTTTGGCCGAACTGAAGCGGTAAGTGCGCACCATGGAATTGAGCATGCCATCGCCGAATTCGATGAGGCGCACAAAAGTTCAGCGCCGCTCGCCGTCGGCATGCTCCACAGGCAGGATGCCTCGCCGCAGTACATGAAGGCGTCCGGAGTTTCCATCTCGCGATGCGCCCGAGTTGGGGTGCAGCCTTTACGCCGTGGGAGAAAGATCCCTTTTCCACACGCTGCGCAACGCGCCGAGCGTGATAGGCAGAGCGCCGGCAAGGAGGAAGACCATGTCGCCCACCATGCGGAGCCATTCCAGCTTGTGGAAGGTGCCACCCATCAGGAACGTCAGGCGGCGCGCGTGCCAGTACCCGTTGGCGATGGAATCCCAGAGCTGGATAACTCCTCCCGGGAAGAGATCCAGAATGACCATCAGGGCGAGGCCCGCATTAGCACCCCAGAAGCCCACGCGGATGAACTTCTCCGTCCCCTTCCATGTGCTGTCGGATTGCATGGCTCTCAAGCAGAAGACCAGGACTGCCAAGGCCAACATCCCGAAGACCCCAAACATCGCGGCGTGTGCGTGATTGGCGGTGAGAGTCGTACCCACTTCGAAGTAAGACACGATCGGCAGGTTGATCAGGAAACCGAAGACCCCGGCGCCGACGAAGTTCCAGACACCCACGGCCATAAGGAAGTAGATGGACCACTTCTGACCCGAAGCCATATCTTGGCCGCGCTGCGCCTTCCTCAGATTGATGAAATCCCAGGCGTCCAGAGTCAAGAGCGTTAGAGGCACAACTTCCAGCGCGGAGAAGCACGACGCCAGGCCCATGTTGAGCGTTCCCTGGCCTGTGAAGTACCAATGGTGGCCTGTGCCGATGATCCCGCCGGTGAGGTACAGGATGGCATCCAGGTAAATCAGGTGCGTGGCGGTCCTGGTGCTGACTACGCCCATCTGGTGGAGCATGATCGCCACCAGCACCGTCGCGAAGATTTCGAAGAATCCCTCCACCCAAAGATGGATGATCCAGAAGCGCCAGTTGTCGATGACCGCAAAGTTGGTGTCGGGGCCATAGAAAAGGGCGGGCAGGTAGAAGACAGGGATGGCCACGGCCGCATACAAAAAGAGTGACGACAGTTCGCGCTTGTCAGGGCTCTTGATGGCGGGCTTGAGCGCCCGAAACATCAGAAACAGCCAAAACAGGAGGCCAACTGCCAGCAGGAACTGCCAGAAGCGCCCGAGGTCCAGGTACTCGGAACCCTGGTGACCGAACCAGAACCAGAGATGCCCCAGCTTGTCGTTGATGCCGAGGAACTCGCCTGCCAAGCTGCCGACAACGACCACCACGAGCGCCCCGAGGAGTGCGTAGACGCCGGTCTTTTGGCGTCTGGGCTCCTCACCACCGACCCACGACGCCAGGAACAGGCCGCCGCCCACCCAGGCCGTTGCAATCCAGAAGATGGCGAGTTGGAGGTGCCAGGTGCGCGCCAGGTTGTATGGCAGCCAGCGGGCGATGTCGAACCCGTAAAAAGCTCCTGTCTCCACGCGATAGTGTGCCAGCAGGCCTCCCAGAAATGCTTGCGCCAGGAACAGCAGAGCCACGATGCCGAAGAACCATCCCGTCGCCCACTGGCTGGGCGTGAGCTTCAAAGCAGAAGGAGACATTTTTGGGGTGGATAAGGCAGAGTGCATCATATGGGCACTACCGCCCTCGCCCTTCCAGCCCAAGTAGTCGAACTTACCGACGACGAAGAGGATCAAACCAATCCCTGACAGGAGAGTGATCAGACTCAGTGCGCTCCAAACATAGGCCTCCGTGGAAGGGCGGTTTCCCACATTGGGCTCGTAGGGCCAGTTGTTGGTGTAGGAGTAATCCTTCCCAGGGCGATTCGCCGATGCGGCCCAAGCCGCCCAGGCGAAGTAGGCCGTCAGAGCTTTACGCTCCCGGGGGTCCTGAATGTAGTTGGCTGGCAGCCCGGGAGCGGCATCCTTCCTGGTGAAGTACTCGCTCCATTCGAGAAGCTGTGTGCGGTACGCAGCTACCTCGCTTGGCGAAAACCGCAGAGTTCGCGAAGCTGGTTCGTAGCGGTTTTCTTTAAGTAACGCTATCGTCCGCGCGGATGCCGCACTCTGCTCGTCCGGTGAGAGCTGCGCGAACAGTTTGCCGTACCTCTCGGTCGCGATCGTATCGCGGGTTACCTCGCTGAGCCTATGCAGATATTCGGCGCTGTAGTCAGGACCCAGGTACGCCCCATGGCCCCACAGGCTCCCGTGCTCCATGAGACCGTACTTGAGGAAGACCTCCTGGCCCTTTTGGATGTCGGCTCCGGTAAACACCGCAGTCCCGGTTCCGTCCGTGACCTGTTCGGGGATGGGTGGAGCGTTCGTATAGGTAAGGATTGTGACAACCGTTAGAACCGAAAAGCCAGCGATCATTACGAGAATGGCCGAGTGTCTCCACCACGGAGAAATACTCGTAGCGTCGGTAGATGTTTCAATCATGATCTGCCCCCCTTAACTTCCTTATCGGCATTTCTCGTTTCCAATACTTCTCCCAGAAGAACGTAATAGGACGCCGTTCCCGATGCCGCTCTTCATTGAGATTCCGCACGCGGGCCAGCAGGAGATCATCCAGCGAAATCATTCCCACCAGTTTTCCGTTGTCGTTCTCGACGACGGGCATCCGCGTAAAACCCGTCTCTGCCATGCGGAAAACAACCACCCTCAGCGGTTCGTCCGGACGCGCCACAACGGGTTCGCGCACGATATGGCCCAGTGAAGTTTCCGGGGCCGACGATTGCGTGAGGGCGCGCAATTGCTTGCGGGTGATCACGCCGCTAACCCTCCTTTCGCCGTCCACCACGGGATACAAATGTTGGCCCCGCTGCGCCGGTTCGCGAAGCACCGTATGCCGTAACTGCTCGACGGTTGCATCCTCCGGAAACACCACCAGCTTTGTGCGCATGACTTCGCGCACAAACAGGATTTCGAGCGGATCGGTCGCGTATTCACGGGTTATGTGAAATCCACGGCGCGCGGCCTTCTCCGTGAGGATGGAACGCTTCAGCAGCAACACGGTCGTCGCGTGCGCCAGCATCGCGGCCACCAGCAATGGCAGAAGCACATTGATGTCATGCGTCAATTCGAGAGCGAATAGAATCGCTGTAAACGGAGCCCGCATCGTCCCGCCCAGAATTGCGCCCATACTGACCAAAGGCCAGAATCCTGCTCCCTCATGCGGGAGGAACATTGCCTCAACCCCACCCAACGCCGCCCCCATCATCAGCAAAGGCGCCAACACTCCGCCGGATGTTCCTGAGCCCAGCGAGACGATCCAGATAGCCGACTTTACGAGCAGCACGCCTGCGATCACCGCGCGCGGAACATCTCCCTGCAACAGAGACTGGATCGTGTCGTAGCCAACGCCCAGTGCTTGCGGAAATATCATTCCGCCCAGGCCAACGAAGGCCCCGCCGATTGCGGGCCACCACATCCAATGGATCGGCAGCTTCTTGAACAAATCCTCCGCCGTGTATACACCGAGCGTAAGGAGTGATGAGAGGCCGCCTGCCAGCAGACCCGCTATGACGCACCCGGCAAGTCCCTGCGGGCCGATGAAGATCGCATGTTGCGGGACGGGGAACAGCGGTCCGAGTCCGAGAATGTACCTCCTCGCCGCGCCTGCTGTCGCGCTGGCGAGGGCCACTGGTATCGCGCTCCGCGGCTTCCATTCGAAAAGCAACAGTTCCACCGCGAGCAACACTGCCGCGATGGGCGTCGCGAACGTCGCGGACATGCCCGCCGCGGCTCCTGCCACTAAAAGCGTCTTTCGTTCAGCGGCGGTCAGATGGAAAAGCTGTGCGATGATCGATCCGATTGCGCCGCCCGTCATGATGATCGGTCCTTCAGCGCCGAATGGACCACCCGATCCAATCGAAATTGCGGACGAGAGCGGCTTGAGCACTGCGAGCCGCGGTTGCACCTTACTTCCGTTGATGAGAATAGATTCGAGCGCTTCGGGAATGCCGTGGCCTCGAATGCGTTCGGAGCCATAGCGGGCCATCAGCCCAATGACGAGCCCACCACCTACGGGAACCAGCACAGCGAACCAACCGAGATGGTTTCCCGCCGGTGACACAAGCACGGTACTCATTCGTCCGTAATAGAAAGCATTTGTGAAGAATGCGATCAGGCGCAAAAGCCCCCAGGCGACGAAGGTACTGACGAGGCCAATGCCGACAGCGAGAAGTGAAATCGGAATGACGCGCGCCGTTGTCGTGAAATCCCCCAGCCGCTCCGAATTGTCTTTGTGCTTCTTCACAATGCAGCCGCCTGCCTGCTGTGCCGTAGCACCGAATTCAATGCCCGCGCCAGTTCGGGACCGGAGCGTTCCATTTCCGTCCGGTGCGCCAATGCAAGCCGGCGCAGGATCGCGCGGCCGGCCGGCGTCAGCCGGACCCAGACTTCGCGCTTGTCTTCAGTGCCCGTAGTTCTGGCGATTGCGCCGGTGATCTCAAGTCGGTCCACCAGTTCGACTGCGCTGTGATGTTGGATGAAGAGCCTTGTGGCAATTTCCCGAATCGTGGGCTTTACGCCCTCGGGAAGGCCCTGGACGGCAAGCAGCAGTTGATGCTGCTGCGGCTCGACGTGATGCTCCTTTGCGGTGGCTTCACTGAAATGAAGGAACTGCCGGATCTGCCGCCGGAACTCAGCCAGATCGCGGTATTGATCGGGGGAAAGGTCGCCATCACTGTTCACATATACATCGTAACACGATATATATGGAAGACACTGCCCTTTTCATCGCCACTCATACGTCATAGCGGCGTGACCTCGGCGGCGGGCGCCGTTGCGCTATGCTGTGTGTTCAGGAGGGTAGGTGACCTGAGTTCCGGTTATCTTGCCCCAGGGCGTAAGCGTGTGAGGTTGTGTGCGAGTGGCGCTTGCGATTTCCCGCACTTCCATTCCCCGCGCCAACAACGCATCCGCGATCAGGGAGCGATGACAGCGCCAGGGTACGGCCTCGGCGCACATAATTGCGATCCGCTCCGACTTCGCAAGCTCTATCAATTCGTCCAGATGTTTCCTGAACTCAGGCGTCTGCATGTAATCGGCGAAGCCGCGGAAGCTGGCGTTACGCCATCCGGTATTGACGGAGTTGCGGTTCGCATGCCGGAAGCCACCCAAACCGGGCATGTAGCGGTAATGAAGGCGAGCGGAATGCAGGACACGTGACAATTCGCCGCGGTTGAACTGCGGATTGTGCCGGGAACGCGGGACGGTGCGTACATCGACCAGTCGCTGTACGCCGTGTGCTTTGAGAAGGTGGATGAACTCCTTTGCCGGGCGCGTGGAGTGCCCGATGGTCATGACAACCAGCGGTATTGGTGGTGCGCTGTCCTTCATGCCAGACATACCTCCTGAGCCGCGATGCCAGGCACTGCGCCTCAGGATGAAGCGCCGCCTCGCCGACGGAGGCGCACGGCGAAGGCGTTGCTTACCCCCCACGCCGCAAAACAGATCGCAACCGATATGGTAACGACCACGAGTTGACAGTTGGCCATTCGTCTGCCTCCGTCAGCTTATCGCAACTGCGGACCGCAAATGTGCCGGAGGTTGGAGCAAGGTCAACGCCAGGTTCGCGGCGAACAAGCTAACCGCCAGCAGTTCGATCACCGCGGAACACGGCAGCACATGCCAGGCGATCCGCACGTTCGCCTCGTACGCGGGTATCTCAGAGGCTACGCGCAGCGCACAGCCAATGTGGAGCGCGGCCAGCGAAGCCAGCATCAGTCGAGGGCTGTATAAGACGCGCGCGCCGCAGAAGGCGGGAAGTATCCTCTGGCCGATCGCGAAGACCATAGTCGAAAGGAGCCCAAGGTGAGGGCGTGCCGCGACGCGCCCCAGATGCCGCCATTCACATCGTTCCAGGAGGCGCGTACGGACAATGCCGCCGCCACCAACGGATCTGCCCGGACCTTCGAGCGCGAGAACCTGTTCACGCCCGCCAGGAGAAATCTTGAAGATGCGCACTCGCCCTCTTGAGACGATGTAGAAGCCGGTGCAGGGCTCGCCCTCCGAAAATATCAACTCCGCCGATGCGAACGAGCGAATGACCGTGCGCTTCGCGAGCGACGCCAATTCGGCGTCGCTGAGTGCCGAAAACAGGGCCGTCCCTTTCAAGACGTCAGCAGTGGAGGGGTCATTATCCGTCTTGAGGAAATCTCGTTTAGGGGGCCAAGGGATCACCACACCAACCCTTGCGACAAGCGTTGCTGCACCCAGAATAGCGCTGTCGTCGCTAGCTTATGGCGTGTCTTTAGACGTCGACACATGAATGTGAACGCCTACCATGGGTAGTAGGGTCGCTAAGGCACCACTACCCCTTCCAAGCGGCCACTGGGATGCCGACCTCAGCCGATTGGATATTGCTCCGGATAGCGACGTCGTCGAGATCGCTTTTCAGAATCCTCCGGGAAGGCGAAAGACGATTGACGTCCAGCGTGACCGGCTGGCATGCAGAAGCGTCCGCCCCTGGCCGCCTATTCCGCGGGCGCCGGCGGGTTCAACGGCCCCAACACTTCCTGTATGCGTTCCAGCAGACGCCGCAGAACGATAGGCTTGGTCTCATAGGCGGCGCAGTTGTGGGAGGCTGCCTCGGCAACGTCCTCGGGGTCGGCATGCGCAGTCAGCACGATGATGGGAATTTTGAAAGTGTGAGGATCGCTTTTGAGCGCGCGCATGGCCCCGCGCCCGTCTAACACGGGCATGTCGAGATCCATGATGATCAGATCGGGACGGTGCTGGCGCGCGGCCAATATGGCCTCGCGCCCATCGGCGGCGGCAATCATTTCGAACCCCTGGCGTTCCAGGCGCCGTACCAGCATGTCACGGCTGAACTCGTCGTCTTCGGCTAGCAGCAGTTTCATCAGTTATGGACCTATCCGCGCCGGCAGGCGCATTTCGAAATTGGAACCCTTCCCCAACTCGCTTTCGAGCAAAATATCTCCGCCCATCAGGCGGCACATCTTGCGGCTGATGGCCAATCCCAGACCGGTGCCTCCATACTTGCGCGTGGTGGAGGCGTCGGCCTGCGTGAAGGCCCGGAACAGCTTGGCCTGCTGCTCCGGACTGATGCCGATACCGGTATCCTTGACATTCACCACCAGCCAATCCACCGGGTCGCCCGGTTCGCGCCGCACCGCCACCGAGACTTCTCCGTCCCGGGTGAACTTACACGCATTGACTACCAGGTTGAGCAGGCTTTGCCGGAATCGCGTGATGTCGGTGTGGACCTGGCCGTCATTCGCGGGAATCTCGACGGTGAGGCGGTTGCCATTGCGCGCGGCCAGCGGTTCCACCGTGTCGACGATGGCGCGCAATACGCTGTCGATGTCGAAGCTTTCGGGATGCAGGACGATCTTCCCGGCCTCGGCCTTGGAGAAATCGAGCACCTGGTTGACCATGTGGACCAGCATGTTGCCGGCCCGTTCGATGCGCCCCAAATCGCGCACCAGGCCTTCGATGGGAGAGCCTTGGCAGGTCTCCTGGAGCAGTTGGCTATAGCCGATAATGGCGTTCAGGGGAGTGCGCAGCTCGTGGCTCATGGTGGCCAGAAAGCGGCTCTTGGCGGCATCGGCGGCCTCCGCGGCCTCCTTCGAGATCAACGTGGCGCCCAGTTGTTCCACCATGGAGTTGAAAGCCCCGGTGAGACGGCCCACTTCGTCCGGCCGTACTACTTCAGCCCGGCCGCTCAGATCGCCGGCGGCCACCCGGTGGGTGAATTCCGTGAGGGCTTGCAGCGGGCGCAGCAAGGTGCCCAGTTGCAAGGTTTGCACCACCGCGGCGAACAGCAGACTCGCAATGGCGATCAGGGCCGTGAGCCAGGCGAAGCGCAGGCGCGCCGTGCGTTCGCGCCCGGTCGAAAATCCCAACCGCACGGTGCCGAGCTGCCGCCATTCACCATGGGGATCGGCGGCGCCGGACGGACCGGACTCCCAATCGGCTTGCCCCATCTGGGCCGGCCGCATCACCCTTCGGCTGACTTCGATCGGCGGCGCGCCCGCTCCATCGCCATCTTTCCGCCGGACCACCGGAATGGCGCCCTGCGCGTCATCGAGTTGCACGAAGACCACTTGGTCGCTAGCCACGGCGTTGGCGGCGATGCGTTCCAGCTCGGACCGGTCTCCCACCAGCATGGCGAACTGGCTCTGGCCCGCCAGAAAGTCGGCCAGCGCCTCGGCGCGGCCGGTGAGTTGCCGATCCAGATCGCGGCTGTAAGTCCCCAGGAAAAGCGCGCTGAGGCTCGAGATCGTAATCGCCGCGAACACCATGTTGCTGGCCAGCACGCGGGTGCCGAAACTGTGCCGGAGGGTGCCCATCACCGGTACACCTCCGCCGCCAAAGCATCCGGATGGAATTCCACTCCCAGCAGGTGGGCCACCCGTTGATTGATGGCCACCCGGATCTTGCGGGGCCATTCGTTCTCAACCGCGCGATCTTCCCCCCGCAGCATCCGCAGCGCCATTTCCGCCGACTGCCGGCCCATGTCGGCGTAGTCCGGGAAAATGCCGGCTGCAGCCCCGGCCCGTACGAAGGCCGGCGAGAAACCCACTAGCGGCAAACGCTGTTCCAGGGATGCCAGCACCAGCGGTTTGATAGTCACGGCGTTATAGAGGTCCGGATCGGCAAAGCAGAGCACGAAATCGACTTTTCCCTTGAACGCGGCCATGGCTTTCAATAGATGCGACGGTCCCTCGCAATCCATCACCAGGACGGAAAATCCTTCTTTACGGGCGCAAGCTCCCAGCGCGTCGGCGGCATACCGCGACTGGGCCGGATTGCGAATGATGCCGGCGTGCGTGCGTCCCGGCCAGAGCGTGCGCATGGCGGCCAGTTGTTCCGCCAGCGGGATGTCCAGGTTCACGCGCCGGATTGCCGGGTCCGCATCGCTCCCGTGCAGCACCATGGCGGCCACCAATGGCAACGCGGGATGACGCGCGCGCACTTCGGCCAGCGCCCGGCTTCCCACCGCGATCGCCACGCGCGGCTCGTTGTTCTCCAGAGCTTTGCCGAGGTCCCGATCGAACGTCTTGCCGCCGGCATCCACCACCTGAAAAGTGCCCGCGGGGAGCACCGCGCCGACGCCGCCCAGCGCCTGGTTATACGCTTCCACGCCGGATTCGGAAACCACCAGCACGGAAAGGCGCGAAGCCGGCAGCAGGGCAGCCGCGAACACGGCGGGCATCAGCGCCGCGGCTATTCCCAGGCGTGACATATGAGCCTCAAATAAGCTTCCCGGCGATCGCCCGCCAATCTGTCCACGGCCAGATAGATGGGATCCTCGTAACGCTTGTTGAAGGCGTTACGGACTCCGGCCTCCAGGTCGAACCGCCGGTTGATGCGCGCGGTGACGGTGAAATCGGCCAGCGTCGCGCCGCCCAGTCGCGCGCCCGTCCAGGAATAGCGCGCCGAAACATATTGCATGCTGCCGGCCAGAAACACGCGGCCTCGGGCATCGCCGCCCCCCAACGGAACACCCAGCCGGGCCTTCGAAATTACCGCCGGCGAATTCGCCAGCGTCTCGAGCGAGGGCCCCCCCACCGCGTGTCCGAAGGAACTGCTGGCGGAGGCTTCCGCCCGCTCCCACAGCTTGCCGGTGAGACTGAATTCGGCTCCCTCGGTCGCGTCCTTGCCGGTGTTTCGATACTGCTGCGCCCCGCTGGCGAGGGTTACGGCGTCGATGACTTGTTCGATGGTGTAGTGGTAGGCGCGCGCCACCACGGTCCAGTTGCCGGCCACGCGCCGCTCCAGGGAGGCCTCGAAAGTGTCGGCCGTTTCGGGGCGCAGAGGCGGAGCAGCCTGGTAGGAAAGGCCGCCATCGTTGTAGAACTGCTCGAAGGCGCTGGGATTGCGGAATGGCCGTCCATACACCAGCTTGTATACCGTGCGGGCCGACTGCTGAAACACCGCCGCCATGCGCGGCGAGAGAGCCCGGCCGTAATATCGCGTAACGTCCAGCCGCACCCCGCCGTAGAATTGCCAGCGGGGCGAGAGCTTCCACTCCTGCTGGGCGAAAACGGCCACGCCGCGCTGGGGCTGGTTGGAATAGTTGAGCTTCAGGCCGTCCACCAGATTGTATTGCTCCGCGCGGAGATCCCAGGCGCCCGAGGCGCCCACGGTCAACGGACCCACGCCGGCCAGGGGCAGCTCATAGGTGAGTTGCGAATCCAGCCAGTCGCCGCGGTTGACGTCGTGTTCGCTTTCGATGCCGCCGTTTTCGGGATAATCGAAGCGATCGTGGTAGCGGTACTGGTCGTAGGAGGTCTGCCACTGGATCTCGCCGGGGCCGGCGGAATGGCGATAGACCGCGCTCGCGAAGTTGCGGCTGTCGACCACGTACTGCCCGGGGTCGTACGAAAGACTGCTGCCTACGCCCACCGGCGCCTGCTTATCGCGCGCGTTGAAGTATGAAGTGAAACTCCAGTTGTGCCAGATGAGCTGCGCGAAGCTGTGATAGCCCCGCTCGCCGTCGGCGGCGCCGATGCCCGTGTTGTTGAACACCGAGGCCGAAACCAGCAGGTTGGCGCCATGCCCCAGGTATACGCCGGAACTGAGCGACAGCTTGCGCTCTCCGGCGGAACCGACTTCCGCCACGGCGCGCAGCCGCTCGGCATCCACCGGCGATCGCGTCACTACGTTGATATTGGCGAGGATGCCGTTCGAGCCATACAGGGCCGACGTGGGGCCGCGGATGATTTCGATGCGCTCCACCAAGTCCATATCGAGGCCGAAATCCTGGCCGAAGAAGCCGTTGGAGTTATAGATGTTGTCGGTGAGCGGATGGCCGTTGAGCATCACCAGGAAGCGCGTGTTGAAATCTCCCGGCAGCGAAATGCCGCTGACGCCCACGTAATGATACTGGTGGTCGTAGGTGACGTAGAAGCCGGCAACCGAGGCCAAGGCTTCCGCCAGCGTGCGATATCCGTAGTGGTGGATTTCGGCCGCGGTAATGACGGTGATGTTGGCGGGCGCTTCGGCCAGGGTCTGGGCATGCAGCGACACGGTCTCCACGGTGGGGAGGTCGCCGAACAGAGCTTTCTCGTCCGCGGCGCTCTGCGCCTCGGCGTTGGCGGCGCACAGGAACGCGGCGAGGATCGAGACTCGGATTAGCATGGCTTTCCTGGCATGGGTCGCATCGAATCCCGAAAGGAATCTTATCGGCCCCGGCGGGGTTTGCAAGAGGGCTCGGCGATGAGCCCGATCCCAATCGACGGGAGCGAATCCGAAGCGCGCCGC
>PLRZ01000657.1:0-122 GCA_003164075.1 Bryobacterales bacterium
CTTGATGATACCCGAGTCGGCCGCGCCCAAGCACGTCGCATGCAGCATGCACAGCCCGGAGGTCGGCGGGATCGCCGCATACAGCCTCAGGTGCAGCTTCAGAACTCCTGATGCCGGCCCGC
>PLRZ01000657.1:203-10212 GCA_003164075.1 Bryobacterales bacterium
TTCCACGACATCAGGAGTTCTGACAGTACAGTTCCTGGCGGCCTTTGTAAATGCAGATGTCCGGAAGCGGAACAAGTGAGCGGCACTCGGCCCCAAGGTCCGCGGAGATGGACTGTTAACTGAAAATACGCGCCCGGTCCTGGGGAGACAAATAGGGCGACTGCAGGCGCACGGGGTCGCCGACGCTCAAGAAGAACAAGTCGCCCTTTCCCAGCAGCCGTTCGGCGCCCGACCGGTTGATGATCATGTTCGACTGCTGGTGATTCGAGACACGCAGACAGATGCGCCCGCTCAGGTTCATTTTGAGCGCACCTTCCACGGTCTTCCTGTCCGGATATTGAGTGGCGATAATCAGGTGAATGCCGGCCGCCCGGGCCTTGGCGCCAAGGCGGTTAATGGCAGCCCCTACATCCCTGGTCGCCGCGCGGTCTACCAGCAGATCCGCATATTCGTCGCAGACACATACCATCCTCGGCAGCACCTTACCGGTCTTCGCCCGATATTCGGGAAGGTCGCTGACCAGATTCCGCTCAAACAACTCGTAGCGCCGCTCCATCTCCTCGATCAGCGGATCGAGCACATCCATAACGGAATGCTCCGGCGGATAAACCAGGGCGTCCACGAAAGGAGACCCCTTCAGCTCGGCGAACGCCGTCCGCTTCGGATCGATGAGGACCAGGCGCAGTGTCTCAGGCGTGTTGGACAACGTCAGCCCGGCGATCGCCGAACGCAGCCACTCGCTCTTGCCGCTGCCGGCCGTGCCCGCTACCAGCAAGTGCGGGTTATTCGAGGAAGCCAGATCGACAAACTGCAGCCTGCCATTCAGATCCACGCCAAGAGGCGTCCGGGAGCAACCGCGGCCATCGGGCTTGGGAAGCTGGTCGAGAATGGAACCGAACGTGACGGTCTGAGGGTCGGGCCTCGCAATGTCGATCGCCATGCGGCCATGGGCGTTTTGAATCATGGGATGGGTGCCGAGATTCAATTGCATGCCTAAGTCTTCGGCTCTGTCCCGGATTTGTTTCATTCTGGTCTGGCGGCCGGGAATGACGAAATAGCGCAAGAACGAAGGTCCGGCAGTCATTTCGCCCTTCCATTCGACCGGGACGCCGTATTCCTGCAGCGCGCGCACCAACTTCTTGCCGAGAGCCATGTGCGCCTCGCTCACGCCGGAGGCCGGCGCGGATCCTCCCGGCAGCACGTTGGCCATCCGCCCGATCAAAGTCCGAAGAGCGGATTGAACTTCCGATAGTTCGGCGCTGCGGTAGAACCGTTCTCTTATTTCCGGTCCAAAGGAGATCACCGCCAAAGCGCCGTCGCCGGGGTGGAGGCCGCTGGCGGAAAGAGCGCAATAATACAGGCACGCCTGGGCCAGGTCGGCTTCGGGCCGCGGCCTGCCGAGCTTGTATTCGAGAACGCACCACCGCCCGGATTGCGGATTTCTAAAAAGCGCGTCGGCCGCGCCGAAGACCATTACCGGAGCCGTCCAGTGCGGCTCCTTCACTTCCCATTGCAATTCCATTTCCGGCTGGCAGAGATGTTCGGCTCCCATCCAGGCGCGTTGCCGATGGTCGTAACGAATGGTCTCGCACTTTTCGGCGGAGGTGAGAAGCCGGCAGAGCCACTCGCAGACCGCTCGCACCGCTTCCCACAGGTGCATCGCCTCCGCTCCGTTCTCGCGCAGAGCCGCCTGCATTTCAGTCACCCGCGGCCCCAGCAGCTTATCGTACGCGTGCCGCGCCAGCCGGGGCGAGTCCGCCAGTTCGCCCGGTTCCAGGGCCGCCTGCCAGCCGTGGGGACCCATCAAACCAGCCAGCACCTCATGAAAGAGCGTGCCGGTGAGGGCGTTTGCCTGCGAGCCCGAGGCGGCATAATCGCTGGCGGTTCGGAGCAGTTCGCGGCGAATCTCGGAAATGGAGAGTTGAGCCAGGAACAGATCCTCTCTATGGAGCCTCTGCGATGGCGACGGGTTGAAAAAGCGCCGGCACGCTGCCACCAAGAATGCCAAACTGCCCCGGATCACGATGTGCACACTCTTCGATCTCCCCAGGCGCCACCTCCAGAATGCGAGCAGCCTCTTCCAGTGTGACCATCTTCCTCTCGGCGAGCAAGGCTGCCAGCCTGGGCGTTGGATCGCTGTCGTCGCCAGGGGCTCCGATGGCGGAAACCAACCCATCGAGCGCCGCTGGCCGGTGGCTGGCGATCCACTGCTCCACCGCACCGGACGACACCGGTTCTCCGTCATGCGCCAGATCGCCGCTCTCGGCGTCCGAGAGCAGCCGGCGGAGCGCTGCCAGTGCGGCCACCGCCTCCTGCGAAACGGTGGTCAGGCGCCCGGCTCGCTCCCGGAGACTGGCGATGTGCAGGTGGCAGGCTTTGGCGGTAGGGGGAATCGGCGGCGTCCGCGCGTCCCGCAGCAGGAGCAACGATTGGTTCGCAGCCGGCTTCCAGGCTTCGGAGATCTTCTTCAGGTGGTTGGCCAGGGAGCGGTTATTGGCCTCGTTGCATATCGCGATGGCAACCCGGCCGCCGTCGATGGTGAAGTCCAGCGGCTTGCCCGGAACCGAACACGCGAGGCGGGCGGAGCGGGCCAGTAAAGGTATCCCATTGCGCAGAACCGCTTCGGTTTCCACGGGCTCCTTCGTGGTGAAGCGCTCCTCAAACATCCGCTGAAGCGCGGCTTCGAGATGTTCTTTCGCCGGTTCCGGGCCGGACTGCAACCGGTCGAACAGGTCCTTGCAGCGCGCAATGATTTTTCGCGCCGGCGCCGCATTGTCCACGAAGACGTCTCTCACCTGCGATTCCTGGAGCGGCCAGCAGCCACCGTGTGCGGCGCGCATGCCGGCCAGCCCCGGCACGGTATCGAGGCGCGCGCCGATCAGCAGCCGGGCCTGGTCCCAGGAGAGTGGACGGATGGTAGCGCGGCGGCCGAGCACTCTGGATTTCGCGGCTTCGTCCAGAATCTGCTCCATGAGATTGACGAAGCTGCTCTGCTCGCAGGAAATCACGGCTGCATTGCCGGTTTCATCCACCAGGCAGGAAACCGCCCGGCCGAATGCGTGTGGGCCCTCCCGGTCGCCGGGCGAACTCATCACCGCTTCAATCTGATCCATACAGAAAACCACCACGCCGGGGCGGATCAGCTCGCAAATCGCTTTCACTACATGGCGGGAGGTGGCTTCCGGATCGTCGTCCGGCCCCGGAGCGGATAGGCCCAGGGAATGCAGAACCTCGTCCGGAAGTCCCTCGCCGCGCAGCCAGGCGGCGGAATCGCGGACGTGCCTGCCGGCAAGAAGGTTTTCCAGGACAATGCTCAAATCGCGATGCGCCAGCATTTCCAAGCCGCTTCTTCGTACCGCGAGCAGCCGGTCCATGGTGCGAACGCCATCGACGCCGGCACGCAGCAGGGCCAGCGCCAGACAGCGGCGCAAGTGCCTCCAAATGCCCGCCGGGGACGTTTCCATCCGAACGAAAACGAAGAGCCTTCCGGGCTGCGGATCGAGCCATCGGCGCACCCTTCCGATGAGGTGGGTCTTGCCAGTGCCGGTATCCCCAAAGACCGTCAGGGCGGCCGAGAAGCCCCCGCCCGCTACATCCTCAACCAGCCGCCGGCAAGCTTCAAAGGCTTCCGCATTGATCTCGGCGATGTCCACCTGGTGGTCTTCCATGGGCTGCCCGAACAATGGCCCGAAGGGATTGGGATAGCCCCATTCAGCGGATGGCAATGGCGACGTAGTAGGTTCCATCTTGGCCGTCGATCAAAAGATCCTTGTCTTCCCGGGAAACGTTGTATGGATCGGCATGCTGGCTCAGGAACACTTGTTGTTTCCTGCGTAACTCCAGGGCGGCGGCATCGAATTCCTGTTTCGGCAGGTTGGGGAGATGGTTTCGCAAGCGCAATGTCGAGACCGGCACTCCCCGCACCGGTTCGAGCGACCGGACGGCTTCCAGGATGAGCGCGGCGGCATCTACCTGTACACTCCCCAGTTTCTCACGGGGCGAGGAGTTCCCGGTGGAAAAGGCCGCCGGATCGAATCCGGCCGAACGAATCTTGCGCTCCACAAAAGCGCGCGCGGCCTTAAAATAGGCCTCGGGATCGCCGGCCCGCACCCACAGTTTGGCGCTACTGGAGAAGGCGGGGACGCCCTGCAATTGTTTTTCGGCGACTAATGCCGATACCGCGAGTTCCCAACGTTTCGCCGGAACGCCCTTCAGATTTCCGGCCGCCGCCGCGATCAGGTGCGATTTCGAAAGCGCCTGAGTGGTGGCAGCCGCCAGGACGGCTTCCCGCGTCATCTGTTCCGGAGAAACGTGCCAGAAGTATTGCGACCGCCGGTAATCGGGCCAGCGATACACCTGGGTCCCGCCGACGGCCAAGTCCAGCGCGGCGCGGAGAGGTTCGCCTTTGGCTTTCACAAGCTTCTCAAGAGCCTTGAAGGTAACCGGCTTCTTCGCATCGCGCACGGCTGCCAGAATGCGCTCGCGGAGATCGCCCGGGGGAATTGCAGTCATGGTACAAGTTTACGTGAATGTCTCCGGAACAGGCACGCTGGATAGACGTAATCTTCACCCGATTCATCGATCACGCGAATGAGATCGTTGCCTTCCGCGTCGGGGTCTTCCAATACCGCATACAACTTCCTGACTTCAAGCGAGGCGGCGAAACCCGCATTCCGCCTGCAAATGGCAAATCTTTGTGTCTTTATGCAATCAGACCGCATGACTGGTTTCTGTCGCGAAAGGCCGGCTCGTAACGGCAAGACCGCTCCCTTGCGGGGTGCCCTTTGGGCCCGGCTCAGTAACAAATCCCGTGGAATCGTCGCAGCGTTTTCCGAGCCGCGACCGCAAGGGAGCGGTTTCTTGAGTTTCGCGGCAGAAACCAGCTACTGTACGAAGGGTTTGATCTTGAATTCTTTCCCGCCTATACCCGAAGCTTCGTACCAGTGAAGCTCCGCTTTCCGTATCGTACCATTCGGCAGCTTCACGTCGGCGAAGCCCTTTTGCTTGCGCCACCGTCCTTTGCCGTAATTCTAACACCCGCAGTCCTGGGGCGGCTCCTTACGCCGTCTTATCCTTGGCATAGCACANNTGGTAAAGTCCAGGCGCGCCGAGATGCGCTGCACGTGGGTATCCACCACCACGCCGGTCGCGATATTGTACGCCGTACCCAGCACCACGTTGGCCGTCTTGCGCGCGGCGCCCGGAATGGTCAGCAGTTGCTCCATGGTCCGCGGCACCTGGCCGCCGAATTCGGACACTACTTTCTTCGCCGCGCCGGTAATGGACTTCGCCTTGTTATTGAAGAAGCCGGTGGAGCGGATATCCTGGGCCAGCACTTCCGGCGCGACGGCCGCGAAATCCATCGGGGTCGGATATTTGGCGAACAGGCCGGGAGTGACTTCGTTGACCCGCTTATCGGTGCATTGCGCCGAAAGAATGGTGGCCACCAGCAACTCCCACGGATTGGTGTGGTGCAGGGCGCAGACGGCGTCGGGATACATCTTCGCCAGAATCGCCAGAATCTCCGCCACGCGTTGTTTGCGTTCGGCTGCGGTCTTGGGCCGTTTCACGTAAGCTCGTAGTTGGACATGCGTGCGCGTCTTCTCTTGCCGGCTGCCGCTTTGACGGCTTTCGGCGGTTCGCTCGTTGCGGGCTTTCACCTTGACGATTATGCCATTTTCTCGGATCCCCTCCCACGGGCCCTCGGCTGGCCGCATCCCCTCACGCATCTCATCGACTGGCTGAACTATCGGGTGGCAGGGCAGGAACCGCTGGGATATCACGCCGTCAACCTGCTGCTGCATCTCGGCGCCGTGCTGTTGGCCTACGAATGCCTGCGGCGGCTGTTGCCGGCCACTGCGGCGGTGATCGCGGCGGCCATCTTCGCGGTCCATCCCTTACAGACGGAAGCGGTGGACTATGTGGCGGCGCGCGGGGTGACGATCGCGGCGGTGCTGTGCTTCGCGGCGCTGCTGGCGTGGATCGAGGGACAGCCGTGGGTGGCGGTGGCGGCCTTCGGGGCGGCGCTGCTGGCGGACGAACGCTGCGCACTGTTTCCGCTGGTGTTGCTGATGGTACGGCCAGCGGAACATGGTCCCAATGCTTCCGGGCAAGGGAGCGCAGGCGGCACCGCCTGCGCCACCCAGGCAGATTCTGTGTTTCCAGTGGTGGGGCAGCCGGTGCCGCCTGCCAGCTTGCTCCTACCGGTGGCGCTCAGCTTGGCCTTGGCTACCGCCGTGCTCCTGCGCGTTCACATGGAGAACTACGCCTTCGCCCTCGTGGGTCTGCGATTCCTGCGCCTTTTCGTGGTCCCGTGGGGATTCACCATCGCGCCCGATATTCACGAGCCTCTGTGGCTGGCCATCGCGGCGGTCGTCGCCGTTGTTGCTGTCGCGGTGTGGCGGCGGCGCCAGCTCAGCGTCCATTCCGAGTGGACCTGGCTGCTCGCCGGCCTGCTGCTCCTCATCCCCGGTTTCTCCGCCAACCCGGCAACCGATCCGCGTGCGTATCTGCCCCTCTTCGCTTTCGCCGCCGCGGCAGGTCTCCTGCTGGCGCGCATTCCGGCGCGTTCGTTGGCCATCGGAGTGGTAGTAGTGCTGGCCGCCATCAGCGTGAGCCGTACCTACGTCTGGATGTCGGAAGAGCGACTCTGGCGCGAGGCAGTGCGGCGGGCGCCCGGCCAGGCGGAGCCCAAGATTCAACTGGCGAAGCAGGTGCGGGCAGCGGAGGCGCTCGAACTGTTGAACCGCGCCCGGGAGCAGGCTCCCTACAATCCCGAAATCCCCGCCGAAATCGGCAAGGTGCTGCTGGACGAACAGCAATACGACGGCGCCGTGGACGAACTCAGCCGCGCCGTCGCCATGAATCCCAGGAATGCGCTGGCCTTCAACAATCGCGGCGTGGCGCTGACCGCCCTGGGGCAGACCCCCGCCGCGGCCATGGATTTCGAGCACGCCCTGCGCCTCGACCCGCATCTGGCCGAGGCGCAGGAGAACCTCAAGCGGCTGGGGGTGCGGTAATCTGAACGTCCACCGTGACGTTCTGCCAGTCGGGCATCTCCATCAGCTTCAGCTTGGTGGTGAGAGGCATGGTCAATTCCTGCGAATGTTGCGCGGCCAGGCTGGTCTGGAACGTAAAGGTCCCCACGGCATCTTCCTCGGATTTCTGTGTCCGGCCCCAGATGGTGACGTTGCCGCTCAGCCCCACCAGGTCGGAATCGGAGTGGTTGATCACGATGAAAGTCACTTCCACGCCTTTTGACGTCGGTCCAAAACGCAAGGCCGTTACTTCGATGTATTTCTGCACCGGGTTTTGCGTGGCGCCGGGCTTGGCTGCCGGGCTTTCCACCGTCGCCGCGGGCTTCGAGGAGTGCTGGGAAACGATAATCCAGTAGACTCCGCCGCCCACCACCCCGAAGCCAACGGCAAACAGCACAGCCATCAGCCACGTGGGCAGACGCGGACCGCCTCTCCGGGGTGGCGCATACGGCGGAGGCGGTGGCGGCTCCTGAAACATCGGCGATGTAGGCTGTTGCTCCCGGTACGCCGGGGTCGCCACTTCGGGTTGCGGCGCAGCGGCGGGCGGCGGAGCGGGCGCCGGCGGCTCCTGCGGGCCGGAAGCCCATAGTGGACGGCGAGGTCCCCGCGGCCCTGGCGGGGGAGCCGGAGCCAGCGGCTGCTGCGGTGGCGCGGCGCTACCCGGTGGCGGCGGCGCGGACCCTGCCGCCGCCTTCGCCGCGCAGTCGGGGCAGTCGTTATATGCCGGGGGAACTTCTCGCCCGCATTGCGGGCAGATCCACGTGAACATGCATTGCCTCTTTTTCTACTGTAGCGCTCGAATCCCTGCGAAAGAATACAATCGTCCCGCCGCTTCGCCATCCCGGCGGAACGAATGAAACTCCTCGGCCAGACACATGGTGCACAAATTCGACGCGTAAATGCGTNNTCGCGCGGCTCGGCGCCGAACCGTTGCCGCATGGCCTCCACCGCGCGCGCCGCGATGCGCGCCACGGTGCCGCGCCATCCGGCATGAACGGCGGCCACGGCGCGATGCCGCTGGTCCACCAACAAAATGGGAATGCAGTCGGCGGTCTTGATGGCGATGGCCGAACCGGGCTGGTCTTCGAGCAGCGCGTCGCCCTCTCCCAGAACGCCGCAGCGGCCCTCCGCCGCAACGCAAATGGCGGAGTGGATCTGCTTCACGGTGGCGAGGTTGGCAAACCGGCCGGGGATGTCGCTCTGGCGCGTGCCGAAACCGTGGATGAGCCACGGAAGCGCGTCGAGCTCGCTCGACCGGTACACCTGGCGCGGATCCTTATAGAACACGGTTACGCCGGGTTCTGCACTTGCGCGATGCGAATCTGGTTTTTGAAATCTTCCAGCATGGATTCGTCCAGCCGCACTTCCGTGGGCCGTTTCACGAGCGTGGTCATCTGGTCGATCTTGTCCTGCAATTTCAGCAAACCGTAAAAGAGATTCTCGGGACGCGGCGGGCAGCCGGTAATGTACACATCCACGGGGACGATTTTGTCCACGCCCTGCAGCACCGCATAGGTGTTGAACGGTCCGCCGACACTGGAGCAGGCGCCCATGGAGATGCACCATTTCGGATCGGGCATCTGGTCCCAGATGCGCTTGAGGACCGGCGCCATTTTGAGCGTGACGGTGCCGGCCACGATCATGAGGTCCGACTGCCGCGGGCTGGGACGGAAGACTTCGGCGCCGAAGCGCGCGATATCGAAGCGCGACGTGCTGGCGGCGATCATTTCGATGGCGCAGCAGGCCAGGCCGAAGGTGAGAGGCCAGATGGAAGAGAGCCGCGCCCAGTTGAATACGTGATCCACCGACGTTGTCACGATATTTTGCTCGAACTGGTTCTGTATAAAGGATGCCACCGGACGATTCTCCTTGTGCTTAAGACGCATTCTATCAGCTAGTGCGGCTTCGCGGCACGCGGGCTGTTGGCTATTAGCTGTCAGCACATCCTCACGCCGGCGCGAACAGACCATCATTTGTGGTTAGCCCGGAGGTGGGGCAGGCGGTGCTCGCCTGCCCGCCCGTCCTCGCTGAACCGAGACTCGCTGCCTAAACAGGATAGAGGGCAGGCGANNCCGCCTGCCCCACCCGGCTGCCGGCGGGCCCGGCATTTCTTTACAGCTTCACGCCCACCGGTCTAAGCTGTTTTGAGATGGCGATTTGGCTCAATGAATCCGACGTCCGCGCGGTACTGCCCATGGGCGACCTCATCGACTGCATGGTAACGGCCCTTACGGCCTTTTCCGCGGGGCAAGCGCGGCAACCGGTGCGCCAGGTAATCGAGGCCGGCGCGGGCGGGAACTTCTTCGCCGCTATGCCGGCGTGGCTCGAAGCCGGACCGGCGATGGGCGCCAAGCTCGTCACCGTATTCCATCGGAACGGCCGCCGCGGACTGCCCACCCACCAGGCGACCATCGTCCTGCTCGACGCGGAAACCGGCGCCCTGCTGGCGGTTGTGGACGGCCGATATATCACCGAAGCGCGTACCGCGGCGGTGTCGGCCGTGGCCCTGCGGCACCTGGCGCGCAAGGGTGCGCGCACGCTGGCGATCCTCGGCAGCGGAGTTCAGGCGGGCAGCCATCTGCGGGCCTTTTCGCTGGTATGGAAATTCGACGACGTGCGCTGCTGGAGCCCCACGGCGGACAACCTGCAAAAGTTCGCGGACGCGCACGCCGAAGTGCGGCCAGCCGAAAGTGCCGAGGCCGCGGTCCGGGGCGCCGACGTGGTATTGCTGGTCACCGCGTCGACCACTCCGGTGGTGTGGAATCAGTGGGTGGCGCCGGGCGCCTGCGTGATGTCGGTGGGCGCCTGCCGGCCGAATCAACGGGAGATGGATCCTCTGCTTGTGGCTCGCGGGAGGGTGACGGTGGATAGCCGCGCGGCAGCGCTGCAGGAAGCCGGCGACGTGGTGATGGCCATGGCGGAGGGCCACTTCGGCCCGGAACACGTTGCCGGCGAGTTGGGCGAGGTTCTGG
>PLRZ01000231.1:0-1902 GCA_003164075.1 Bryobacterales bacterium
TTCCACGACGTCAGGAGTTCTGAATACCAACGATAAAACCGCTCCCTTGCGGTCGCGGCTCAGTAAGAAGTTCCGTGGAATCAGGCACGGCGTTACCGAGCCGGGCCCAGAGGGCACCCCGCAAGGGAGCGGTTTCTTGAGTTTCGCGACAGAAACCAGCCAATAGCCTCCGTCGCGGTCAGTGAACGCTTCTAAATAAACATCTCTTCGTCTTGTGTAGCCGCGTCCGGAGCCGCCTTGCGGGGGCGTACCAGGGTGGAGACTGCCGCGGAAATGCCGGCGGCCAAACCGTTGGCTTCCCGCACCGGCCGCATGACGGCGCGCTTCATCGCATCGCCTACTTGCCCCACCTGCTCCACCGTATGTTCCACCGTAAGATCGATCTGTTCCAACCGGGCATGGGCACGCCCGGTGGCATCGTGCACAAGATCGCCGATCCGGTCCAACTGCTCGCGGCCGGATCGCGCCACCGCCACGACTTCCTTGGAGACCTCGGCGATGCGCGGGCGGACATCCACCACTACCTGGTTGGCATGGGCCACTACCTGCCGTACACCTTCGACGACCGGTCCGGCCTCCTCCACCACAANNTGCCAATCACCTGGACCGTGCTGTCGATCACCGGCCGCAAGCGCTCCAAGGTGTCCGTGGCCCCGTCTATCATCGGGCCGATCCGTTCGACCACCGGTGCGACCTTGTCGACGATTGGCCCCACCTTTTCGACCACGGGGCCGATCTTATGCACCAGCGGTTCGATCACGTTGACCAGGTCATCGACTTTCTGCTGCATCTTTCGCGCAGTGCGGTAGAAAGCAAACACTACGGCGGCCTGCACCACAAAGGCGATGCAGGCCAGCATCACGGCGGCCGCAATTACCAGTCGAAAGAGAGCGTCAGGCATGCCAGTGAACGCGCTTAGGATTGGGTTGAGCTGACGGTGTCGCGATACGCCTGGCGTCCGGCTTCCACGGCATCCGCAATGTTGTCTTTCTGGCGGCCAAGAGCATCTTTGCCCTTGTCGACCCATTCAGTGGCCGTCTGTTTCATGTCCGCGCTGCGCTGCTTCAGGAAATCAGTGCCCTCGCCGGCTTTGTTCTTGATCAGCTCGCGGGTTTCCTGTCCTGATTTCGGGGCGAAAAGCATGCCGATGCCAACACCCACGCCGAGCCCCAGCAAGAAGCTGGAAAGTCCGTTTTTGTCCATGTGCTGCCTCCAATTGGAACCACTTGAAAATCGAAAAGTACAATCCGTACGACTAAATTCCAGTATACTCCCCATGAGTAAGCGAATCATGCAAGAACGTCGAGCGCGGCTTCTGGACGCCGCGACACTGTGGGAGTACGCACTAAAGAGTCTGGCGGGACGCGCCCAGTCCATCGGCGAACTGCGCGATAAACTGCGGCGTCGCGCGGAACGGGCCGAGGACGTGGACGACGTTCTGTCCCGTCTCAAACAAAGCGGCTACCTGGATGACAAGCGGTACGCCGAAAGCTTTGCCACCGCACGGCTGTCGGGCGACGGATTCGGCCGGGGGCGTGTCATTCGCGACCTGCGGCAACACCGCGTGGCGCCGGCACTGGCTGAACGCACCGTGGAGAAGGTTTATAGCGGCGTCGACGAAGAAGCGATGATCGAAGAATGGATTCGCCGGAAATACCGGACGGCGACGCGCGAGGGACTCTTCGGCGAACAGAAGGATATCGGCGCGGCCTATCGACGGCTGGTGCGGGCCGGCTTCCGCAGCGGCGAGATCCTCAAGGTGCTGAAGCGGTTCGCTAAAAATCCCGAGCTCTTGGACGGGTTCGAACCTCCCGAGGAAGAGCCGGATTCTTAGCCGCGGATGGACGCCCCTGATGTGGCGCAGACACTCTTGTCTGCCGCGCCGAGACTCTGGACTCCTGA
>PLRZ01000231.1:1910-4272 GCA_003164075.1 Bryobacterales bacterium
TGAAGTCCGCCGCAGACTAAAGAGGGACTTGCAGAATTCGGTGGCGAACCCGCTCCCTCGCGGTCGCGGCTCGGTAAGTGGCTTCCTTTCCGCGCGCGGTCTCCGAGCCGCGCGCGCAAGCAAGCGGTTTCTTCGAATTCTGCAAGTTCCTCTAAAGTCTGCCCCACCCTCCGGCTCAACCCAATTCCATGACATCAGGAGTCCAGAGACTCATCTCGGCGCTCCGGGACGCTTGATGACGCTGCCCCCAAGAGGGTAGAGATGAGGAGAACGCTTTACCTCTAATTCGCCGTGGGCGTCTTTTCGGAGTGGTCGATCACCACCACTTCCACCGGAGCCTTGCGCGCCTCCAGTTTGAGACCCAGCGCTTCCAGCGAAGAGAAAATCGAGATCGTCGGATCTCCTCCCATGTCCGGAATCCGGCTGGCGTCCGCGCCAAAACCTCGTACCATCGTGCGCAGTTCGTCCACGGAGTATTCCAGTGTGAAATCGTACCGTCCCTTGAGATCGGTCATGTCCACCACGGGACGGTCCACCAACTTGGCGAGCGAGTCGATCAGCGACGGGAAGTTCACCTTCTTGGCCTCCAGTTTGTTCAATCCATAACTGATATACGACCCGTTACCGAGGTTCACCACCGTACCGCCGCGACCGCCGCCGGCCGCCGTGACGTCCACCTTTCCGGTGTCGGCGCTCTCCGCGTCGGGCGGCAGTTCCTTGATCTTCAGACCGCCCTTCCCCACTACCAGCGCATAAGCCGGCAAATCCCTGGTCTCACGATGCATTACCAGCTTGAACCGGTCCGCCAGGAGCGACGCCACCATGCCGCGAAGGTCCTGGTCGCCACTGCCGTCCGGCCGCTTGGCGACGATATCGAAATGGTCCGCCCCCATCCAATCCGGCGCAATCAGTTGATAGTCTTTCACGTCGTACGCCATGGTGAGGTAGTTCCGCAACGTGAGGTAGTTGCAGCGAACCATGGCGCCGTCGATGTGCACGCCGACGCTGAACTGCCCATCGGCCGACAACGGGGCCGAGGCTTTAACCGACGCCACCTCGAATTCCGAACGCGCGGCGGGCGTCTGGCAGAAGACCGCCGGCGCCGTGACAAATGCCAAAACGAACGCTGTTACTGCTTTCATAGTCAGAGTTAATTACGCGGGCGCGGCAAGAATGTTCCAAAAGTGTAGTCTGCCACCACCCGGCCGCCGATGAGGTGCTCCTGAATAATGCGCTCCAGCACCGCCGGGGTCGCCGAATGGTACCAGACGCCCTCGGGATAGACCACCGCGATAGGTCCCTGCTCGCAGATGCGCAGGCAGTTGGCTTTGGTGCGGTTGACGCGGTCCAGCAGGCCCAGTTCGGCCAGGCGGCGCTTGAGATAATCCCAGGCTTCCAGGCCGGTCTCTTTGGCGCAGCACTTCGGCTTGGTCTGGTCGCAGCACAGAAAAATGTGGCGCTGGTGGCCGGGCATACCCAATCCGGCCGCTAGTTGCACCAGCCGTTCCACGTCCGCCATGTCAGTACTTCAGGTAGACGGTTTTATAGTCGCTGTAGAATTCCATGGCCGCGGGACCCTGCTCTTTGGGACCGAAGCTGGAATCTTTGGTGCCGCCGAAAGGAAGCTGATATTCCACGCCCGCGCTGGGCAGGTTGACCGTCAACAGCCCGGCTTCCGCGCGATAAATAAACTCGAACGCGCGGGAGAGATTGCCGGTCTGAATGGATGACGACAGTCCGAACGGGATATTGTTGGCGATGCGCATGGCATCTTCGAAATTGCCGGCGCGCATAATGGCCAGCACCGGTCCGAAGATTTCTTCCNNCCACACAGCGGCTCGCCCGATTCCTGGCGCGCGATCCCGATGTAGCGCAGCACGGTATCCATCTGCGCCCGATCCACGCACGGCCCGATGTCGATTCCCGCCTGCATGCCGTCGCCGACTTTCAACTTCTTCGTCCGCTCCACCACCGCGGCCACAAAGCGGTCGTAGATGGCGTCCTCCACAATGGCGCGGCTGGTAGCGGTGCACTTCTGTCCGGTGGAGAAGAAGGCCGCGTTGACCACGTTCTCCACGGCGGAATTGAAATCCGCGTCGGCCAGTACGATGGTGGGGTTCTTGCCGCCCATTTCGAGCTGGATCCGCAGACGCCGCTTGGAAGCTTCGCCATGCAGCCACGCGCCGATCTCGCAGGAGCCGGTAAACGACACGGCTTTCAGCGGCGGCGCGGCGATCATGGCCTGGCCCAACTCCCCGCCCGGCCCCGCCACGAAGTTGACTACGCCTTTGGGAATGCCGGCTTCGTGCAGCGCTTCCACAATGCGCCAGGCGCTCAGTGGTGCGGCCGATGCCGGTTTCAC
>PLRZ01000231.1:4308-4999 GCA_003164075.1 Bryobacterales bacterium
ATGTTGATGGCGCGGCGCACTTCGCCCTTGGCTTCGGGCAGCGTCTTGCCCTCTTCACGGGTCATATCGGCGGCCACGGAATCGAACTTGCGGTCCAGAATGTCGGCCGCCTTGAAGAGAATATTGCCGCGGCCGGGGCCGCTCATGGTAGACCATGCGGGCAGCGCGGCGGCCGCGGCGGAGGCGGCGTCATGCATGTCCCCGGCGGTGGCCTTGGTAAACGTGCCCACCAGTTCGCCGGTGTTGGCGGGGTTGCGATTCTCGAAGGCATTCGCCCCACTCACCCATTCGCCATTGATGTAGTTCGGGAAGTTTTGAGTCATAAGAGTTGGATTCAGAATTGCACTTTCGGCGCTTTTTCGGCGCCCGCCTCGGTTTTGAAATACGCGTCGTTCCGGGTGAAGCCGGACATGGAGGCGACAATGTTGTTGGGGAACAATTGCAGCGTGGTGTTGTACGTCTGCAATGCTTCGTTATATTTGCGGCGCTCCACGAAGATGCGATTTTCCGTTCCCGAGAGTTCGTCCTGCAGCCGCAGGAAATTCTCGTTGGACTTCAACTGCGGATAGTTCTCGGCCACTACCAGCAGGCGGGAGAGAGCGCCCGAGAGTTGGTCGTTAGCCGCGATTTTTTCCTGCGGCGTGCGCCCGGTGATGAGGGCCGAGCGCGCGTCGGCAATATCCTTATAGAC
>PLRZ01000474.1 GCA_003164075.1 Bryobacterales bacterium
TGTCCTACCGTTAGACGACCGGGGAATAAATGGCGATCTTCGTCTAGTGTAGCGTCAGCCCATGCTCTCTCGCAACGGGGAGAGCTACGCCAGCTTCCCCGCTTCCACGAAACTTTGCAAATCGCCGGGGTTCACTTCGGGCAATCCCGGCGCTACATGGAACAGTTTGCCTTCGAGCATCCACCGCTCCAGCCGGTCCACCATCTCAAACAAATGGTCGAACGAATCGACAATAAAGAGCAGCGGCTGGTAATGGTCGATCTCCGCGCCCTGATTGACGACCCACTCCAATTGCAGCGGATAGCGCTGCACTTCGTCCGATTCGATCGCGTGCCGCAGCTCGCCATACGAACTCAACAGCCCGCTGCCGTACGCGCAGATGCCGTTCCGCCCGCGCATCAGGCCGAATTCCACGGTGAACCAGAAAAACCGCGACAGGGCGCGAATCATGCTGGTCAAACGACGCGCGCGTTCGGCTTCGTCGCGGATCTCCGCCGTCATGCGGGCCGCCGTGTGAGCGCAATCTCCGAAACGCACCAGCGTATCGGCAAAGGCCTTGCTGGTATGCATCGGAACATGGCCGGCTATATCGTGGAAAATGTCCGGCTCGGGCAGATAGTCCATGCGATCGGCGGGACGAATGGTGATGGTGGTGGGGAATTCGCGCCGCCGCAGGCAATCGAAAAACAGGAAGCCCGGGACATACCCGCTTACCGCTTTGGCTTGGAATCCGGTGAGCGGCTGCAACCGCTGGTTGATCTCCGACAGGCGCGGAATGCGGTCGGCCGGCAAGTGCAGGGCCTCCACGCCGCGGCGGAAATGATCGTTGGCGTAACGCTCCCAGCGAGGTTGCATACGCGCATAGAGCTTCCTCCACGCGTCCTGGTTTTCATCCGAATACTGCTCGTAGGCCTGGTGAATATACAGCTCGCCGCGCGAGTGGGCTTCCTCCACAAATGGGGCGCGACCAGTGGTCAACCCTCCAGCGGACACCGTCGACAGCATGACACCCTCCTCCGGACCCAGTCCCTGAATTGAACCTATCAAATCTAACAACCTCAAGCAAGTGGTGCTACTGGCCGAGTCGGCCGCTATACCTAGGTAGGAGGCCACTGGTATCCGGCCGGCGCATGCTATCCCTGGCTACTGGACGCGGCCCGCATTCGTCGGCGCCTACTGGGTCGGTCCGCATTATGCCGCCAGCCGCTAGTATCACGGTCTGGCGCCATTGATTTTGACTTTTTCCCTCGCTGTAGCTCTAAAGAGCTATCAGGCCCTGCCCCGCCCGCGTCATTCCGGTTTCCACCGGATTCGCATATCATGGAGTAAACGCGCCGTTAACAATTATCGCCCGGAATGCGCCCTAAACCTGCATGTGGATAGTCCGACTAGCCTTACGCCGCCCCTATACCTTCGTGGTTGTCGCCGTCCTGATCGCCATTCTCGGCGGCACAGCCATCGTCACCATGCCGGTGGATATCTTTCCTTACATCGATATCCCGGTAGTCAGCGTGGTCTGGACCTACGGTGGACTTGCGCCCGAAGAGATGGAAAAACGCATGGTCACTATCTTCGAACGGTCCATGACCACTACCGTCAACGACATCGAACACATTGAGTCGCAGTCTTATGCCGGCGTTTCGGTGACGCGTGTCTACTTCCAGCCCAACGCCAAGGTCGAACTGGCCCTGTCGCAGGTAACGGCCATCTGCCAAACGCTGCTGCGCATTTTCCCGCCGGGCACCACGCCACCCAACATCATCAAGTACGACGCCTCCAGCGTCCCCATCCTGCAATTGGGCCTGGAGAGCACGACCCTGAGCGAACAGGAATTGTACGACCTGGGGCAGAACTTCATTCGTACTCCGCTGGCAACCATCCAGGGCGCCGCCGTGCCCTCGCCATACGGCGGCAAATACCGCGAGGTCATGGTCGATCTCAATCCGGAGTTGCTTTTCTCGCGTGGGTTAACCCCCATTGACGTTTCCAACGCGCTGAGCAACCAGAACCTGATCCTCCCCGCGGGCAACGCTAAGATCGGCGACAAGGACTATCTCGTAAAGGTCAATAGCAGCCCCCGCGTCCTGGCCGAGATGAACAATATGCCGGTCAAGGTGGTGAATGGCGCCACCGTTTACCTCGGGGACGTGGCGCAGGTTCATGACGGCTATGCGGTGCAGACCAATATTGTGCGCACCAACGGCACCCGCGGCGCCCTGCTCACCGTTCTACGTAACGGGCAGGCTTCGACACTGGCTGTGGTGAACAATGTCAAAGCGGCGCTGCCCCGGATCATGGCCGGGCTTCCGCCGGAGCTGCACGTCCGCCAACTTTTCGACCAGTCCGTGTTCGTGCGGGCAGCCATCAACGGTGTGGTCCGCGAGGCAGTTACAGCGGCGTTTCTCACAGGCATCATGATTCTGATGTTCTTGGGGAGTTGGCGGAGCACCGTGATTGTCTGTATTTCGATTCCCCTTTCCATTCTGGTATCGCTGATCGTGCTGAGTATGACCGGCCAAACCATCAACGTGATGACCCTCGGCGGCATGGCGCTGGCGGTCGGCATCCTGGTGGACGACGCCACCGTGGAGATCGAAAACACGCACCGCAACATGGCCATGAAGAAGCCGCTGGTGCGAGCCGTGCTGGATGGCGCGCAACAGATCGCCGCTCCGGCCTTCGTCTCCACGCTGTGTATCTGCATCGTGTTCGTCCCCGTGCTGCTGCTGGTGGGCGCCGCCAAATATCTCTTCACACCCCTGGCGATGGCGGTGGTTTACGCCATGATGGCATCGTATCTGCTGTCCCGTACCCTCATCCCCACCATGGTTCACTACCTGTTGAAGGTGGAAGTGAAGCTCTATGCCCGTGGCGAGCATGGCGAGACCTCCGGCGGCACGGGCATCATCTGGAAAGCGCACTATATCTTCAATCGGCGGTTCGAATTGATGCGCGCGTCCTATACGTCGCTGCTGCATTGGTCGCTCGATCACCGCGGACCGGTTCTGGCCGGCTTCGGACTCTTCGTGGCCGGTTCCCTGACGCTGGCCGGATTCATCGGCCGCGACTTCTTCCCCACGGTGGATTCCGGCCAGATGCGCCTGCACGCCCGCGCGCCCTCCGGAACCCGCATCGAGCGGACCGAAGTGATTTTCGCCGATATCGAGCGCGAGATTCGCAGCGTCATTCCACCCAAAGAAATCGAGACCATCATCGACAACATCGGCATTCCCAACAGCAGCTACAACCTGGCGTTCGGAGACAACCCCACCATCGGAGCGGGCGACGGCGACATACTGATCTCCCTCAATCCCGAAAATCACGGACCCACGGCGGAATATACGGAGCGGCTGCGCAAGCGCCTGCACGAAAAATTCCCCGATGTGACGATCTTCTTCGAAGCCGCCAACATCACCAACCAGATTCTGAACTTCGGACTGCCGGCCCCCATCGACGTCCAGGTAGTGGGGCGCAATACTGACGCGAATTATAAGATTGCCGACCGGTTACGATCGCAGATCGCCGCTATTCCCGGAGCGGCCGACGTCCATGTCCACCAGGTGATCGACTACCCAGAAATCCGCGTCAACGTGGACCGCAGTAAAGCCGGCATGGTGGGTCTCACCCAAAAGGACGTCACCAACAGCATGCTGATTTCGCTCTCGGGCAGCGCCCAGGTAGCTCCCACCCAGTGGCTCGATTGGAACACCGGAGTCAGTTATTATGTAGCCGTGCAGACGCCGCAGTACCGTATAAACTCCATCGCGAAGTTGATGAGTACGCCAGTGGCGCCGGGCTCCATTTTCAGTTCCTCCACGCCCACGTCCCTGGCCGGCACATCCAACCAGGGCGAGGCCAGCGTAAGCGGCGGCCCGAACCAGGCGTCCCAGGCATACGGCAATCCCGGCGCTGCCAATGGCGGACCGCAACTGCTGTCCAATATGGCCGTGGTTTCGCGTGGCGTGGCCCCGGAAATCGTGAACCACTACAACGTGCAGCCCGTCTACGATGTGTACGCCAACGTGGCCGGCAGCGATCTGGGCAGCGTCGGCTCGGCGGTGGAGAAACTGGTGGCCAAAGCTGAAGAAAAGCTGCCTCGCGGCACTACCATCGACCTGCGCGGCCAGGTCACCACCATGGAGAGTTCCTTCTACCGCCTGGGCATGGGAATGATTCTTGCCATTGTCCTGGTGTACCTGCTTATGGCGGTCAACTTCCAGTCCTGGCTGGATCCGTTTATCATTCTCATGGCGCTGCCGGGAGCGCTGGCCGGCATTGTCTGGATTCTGTTCCTCACCCAGACCACGTTCAGTGTGCCGTCCCTGATGGGGTCCATTATGTGTATCGGCGTGGCCACCGCCAACAGCATCCTGATGGTGGTGTTCGCCAACGACCAGCGTGAAGAAGGCATGGACGCCCGCTCCGCCGCGCTATCCGCCGGACACACGCGCATCCGCCCCGTAATCATGACCGCCAGCGCTATGATTATCGGTATGTTCCCCATGGCCCTCGGCTTGGGTGAGGGCGGCGAACAGAATGCCCCTTTGGGCCGCGCTGTTATCGGAGGCCTGGTGCTGGCCACAGTCACCACACTGTTTGTGGTCCCACTGGTTTACAGTCTGCTGCGCACCAAGCCGCCGGTGGACCATGAACGAAGGATCGTGGAGGAAGAACACGAATACCTGCGGGACGAAATGCTGCTCGGTGAGGATTTGCAATGAACGATACCGGTACGAACGAACAGCAGTTGCGTTCGGAAATTGAAGATCTCAAGCGCCAGTTAGCGCTCACCCGGAATGCCGCCCTCGAGGCGCCCCCGAAAGGGCCTACGTCGCGGACAGCGGTGGTGGTGGTCTTGCTTCTGGTCTGTCTGGCGTTCGCCGGGTATTACCTGGGATATCTTCCGCGGCAGCGGCGCGAACTGGCCCTGGCTGCCGAGTCGAAGACCGATACCGAAGCCCTGGCAGAGGTGACGGTAGCGCCGGTGAGCCGGTCCTCCACTACCAGCAGTCTGGTGCTGCCCGGCAACATCCAGGCGGTCACCGAAGCGCCGGTACTGGCGCGGGCCAGCGGATACATCAAGACGCGCTCCGCCGACATCGGCGACCGTGTGAAAGAGGGCCAGGTGCTGGCCGAAATCGAAGCCCCCGAACTGGACCAGCAGATCCGCCAGGCGCAGGCCGGTATCGATCAGGCCAACAGCGCCATCGANNGCGCAGATGCAGTACCAGGCCCAGCAGGCCAATGTGCAGGCCCTCGGCAAGGCCGTCGCCGCGGCCCGCAGCAACGCCGCCGCCTTGCAGGCCAACCTGGCGCGCCTCAACGACCTGAAAAGCTACCTCACCGTGCGCGCTCCCTTCGCCGGCGTCATCACGGTGCGCAATATCGATGTGGGCGCGCTGGTCAACGAAGGCAGCACGCTGCTCTACCGCATCGCCCAGACCGACCGCCTGCGCACCTATCTCAACGTCCCGCAGGCCGATTCCGGCAACGTGCGCGTGGGACAGCACGCCACCCTCAGCGTACCCGACCTGGGGGGACGCAAGTTCTCAGGC
>PLRZ01000677.1 GCA_003164075.1 Bryobacterales bacterium
CCACCGTCCCGGAGCGCCGAGAAGAGTCTCTGGACTCCTGATGTCGCCCGCAATTTCGGTTGGCCCGGGGAAATAAGGTGAGCCACTTCGGGCCGCCACTCGCTGGCGAGCGTTTCGAAGGTGGGGCAGTTAACCGGCTAATCTCTGAGTTACGCACCCCCAGACCGGAGTGGGAAGCGTTATTCTTTTCCAGGTGAGATTTTTCTCAAGGAGGTAGCGGGACCCGGCTTCGGTCCGATCTTCGCGGGTCACGACCCGAGCAGAGTCCCCTTGGTCTACGATTCCCGTTATCTCACTTCCCGTCGCGGAAGACAACCCGGTGGCCGATTGGGCCGCGGCTTGCGCCGAAGTCATGGTTCGCCGATGCCCGGCTTGCCAACACGACTCGATCGTCGGTCACGGCCGGCGCGGCAAACAAGCTCACGATGAAAGCCATGACTGGATTCGGGTGCGCCGCGGCATATGTAACGAATGCGGCACAACCTTCACCTTACTTCCCTTTTTTTCCCTCCCGTACACGCACTACAGTTTGCTGGCTCGCGGGCAGGCCTTGCATCGCCGTTTTGTGGAAGGCCGCTGCTGGGAATCGGCTGGCGCCCCGGCCTCGAACATTGCGCGCCAGGTTGCCGTGGAGGTCTTCGCGATGGTGGCAGTGGGGGCAATCGCGGGGATGGCGCTGGGACTGGCATCGGCGCGCTATATCGAGACGCTGCTGTTCGAAGTGAAAGCTACCGATTTAGGCAGGCTGGCCCTGCCCTCGGTGGCGATTCTGGTGGCGGCCATGCTGGCAGCGCTCCCGGCGGTAATCCGCGCGGTGCGCATCGATCCGGTGAGCGCACTGAGGGCGGAATAGCGACGAACTATAAAAGGTGTGGGGAGGGCTTCAGCCTAACTACTTTCTGGCGCGAAACTCGCTTCAAGTGACAAGGACCGCTTGCTGACGGGGTGCCCTCTGGGCGCGGCTCGGAAAACACTGCGATGATAGTCGCGCCAACTCGTGCCCAACACGATTAATGGAAGGCTGTCAATGACCGGATCGGGATCGAACCAACCGAGTCCAGTGCGAGCGCCTAGGCTCAAATCCACTATGTGTGATAGGGCGCGACCCCTTTCATGCAACGTCGCGCCCATTTATGATGGCGATCCTCGGTGGTCCGGCGGAGATCACGTCCACGACGTGATTGAGACACGCGATCTCATAATGCCGACGTTCGGGTGATTCCGGATACCTGCCGTACGACTCGTTGAGTACCGTGTAGGAAACCATGTGCTTTCGGTCGAAAATCAATCGGAAACGACGGCATGTTACATCCCTCTCGATTGACTTGGCTCCCAATCGCATCTGCTCGACCGGCCTTTTGTCTCGCGGAACAAGAATCTGGGCCTGGAGTTTGGCTTCCGCCACTACTAGGCCGAGCGTTAGCTCTTCAAGTTCGCGGATGCTGTCGATATACAGATATTCGCAATCATTAATTTGACGGGCTCCGTCTTCCCATTCCAGTTCTACCTGTGCCAACTCTTCCGAGCACATGCCCCGCGTCCTCCCAAGGTTGGGTCTACCTGGCCACAGGTTCTCGAAGTTCGGCAGGCACATGGGTGGGAAGCGCACATAGGTGATCCAGCGCTTGGCTCTCTCGCAGACGGTACAATGAAAGGCGATGACGGCTGAGCAAGTGATTGTCGTGGATCCCGAGGTTATGAACGGAACACCCTGCTTTCGCGGTACGCGAGTTCCGTTCAAGAACTTGATGGACTACCTTGAGGGCGGGCACTCCCTTCGAGAATTCCTCGATCAGTTCCCGACGATCACGCGCGAGATGGCCGTCCAGGCCCTCGAAGAGGCGAAAGAATCGCTGCTTGACAGAATCGCATGAAGATTCTGCTGGATGCCTACCAGTGGATTTCCGGCATAGTTTTCCCGGCCACGAGGCTCACAGTGTGGAATGGGCAGGTCTCAAAGGCAAGAAGAACGGTGAATTGCCGCAGGCTGCCGAAGGTGGCGGTTATCAGGTGCTGCTGACAGTCGATCAGGGAATCCCTCGTCAGCAGACGATGGTGGGCCGAAAACTCTCGATCATTCTGATCCGATCTCGAACCAACCAGATGGAAGATCTATTGCCGCTGGCCCCCGCGATTATCAAGGTGTTGGAGTTCATTCAGCCGGGCCAGAGTGTCCTGATTCCGTGCTCGGGCTGAGCCTCGCACCACTTGACCGTAAAACGCCCAAAGCGTCGAAGTGGAGCCAAAGGACCGCGGTCGCGATCTGGGAAATTGCGCCCAACAAAGCAGCCACGAAACTGGACCGCCACCGAATTCATCTCCGCAAGCGGGCTTGTTTTAACGCCCGGAGCCGGGCCCGGAGGACACCCCGTCAGCGAGCGTTGTCGCTCCGGCCCACGCCAGTTTCGCGACAGAAACTAACTCATGCCGCACCGCGAGATGAGATCTCTCTGCGCTAATCCCCCCGNNATCAACTGCGCGCGCAACGGTTCGTCCAGCAGCGCGTCGCGAATACCGCGCACAATGTCGAATACGTTTTCGGGATTCACCAGGATGGCGGCGTCGCCCACCACTTCCGGCAGCGAACTGACGTTCGACGTCACCACCGGAGCGCCGCACGCCATGGCCTCCAGCGGCGGCAATCCGAACCCTTCGTAGCGCGAGGGAAATACGAAGGCCGCGGCCGACTGGTAAAAGCACCGCAGCGTCTCGAAGGGCACGAAACCCAGAAACCGCACGGCGTGCTCCACGCGGCTGCGAATCACCGCCTGCCGCACCGCGGGGTACTGCGAAATGTTGTCGCCGATGATCACCAGGCGCAGTTCGCGGTACACCGGGTGCGCGGCCAGTTGCTCCCTCACCACCGCGAATGCCTCCACCAGGCGGGGGATGTTCTTGTGGCGCCGAATGTTGCCGGCATACAGCAGGAACGGGTGCTGAATCTGGTAGCGCTCCATAATGCGCCGCCGTTCGTCGGCCGCGTCGGGCGCATCCGGCTTGAGGAACCCGGCGTCGGGCGCATTGTAGACCATGCGCATGCGATGGGTCGCCACTCCGGCCAGTTGCTCCACGTCCCTGCGGGTGGCCTCCGACACGGCAATCACACGGCTGGCGCGCTTCAGCCCGCGGATCAACCGGGAGCGGCGCAATTGAATGCGCAGCTTGGAATATTCTTCCCATTCGAAGAAGAGATTGGCCAGATCGTGAACCGTCACCACGTAGGGCTGGATCATCAGCAGCGGAACGCGGTTCAGAGGAACGTGCACCAGGTCCGGCGCCAGGCCGCGCAGATACATGGGGAACAGCACGTTGTCCAGGTGACTGCCGTCCGGACGGGAGTAGAGGGAGATGCTGAAATTCTCCGGCAGACCCTCCAGCCCGGGCCCATCCTCCGGCCCGCTCACCAACGTGTATCGATTGGTGGAATCGATCCCGCCCAAAGCCTGCACCAGGCTGCGGATGTATGTGCCGACGCCGAAATCGCGGATTCGCCGGGCATCGATGACGATGTGCAGGGGCGACATCAGGCGCGGACCGGGTCGAGCTTCCACGGATAGAGCGGGAACCGGACGGTCAGCGCGCCCACTCTCTGCCGGACCGCGGCGATGGCGCCCGCGTCGGAAATATGATGCAGCACTTCGCCGATCAACTCGCCCACCTCGCGCATCTCGGGCTCGCGGAATCCGCGCGTGGTGACGGCGGGCGACCCCAACCGGATGCCGCTCGGGTTCATCGGGGGATTGGTGTCGAACGGGATGGCGTTCTTGTTGACCGTGATGCGCGCGGCGTCCAGCGCCT
>PLRZ01000650.1 GCA_003164075.1 Bryobacterales bacterium
GGTGCCAAGCAGTTTCATTTGTAGTTTATTTAGCTCGTAATAGAATCGAGACCTCGCCTGCTTCCCCGAGATGTGAAGCGCCCGCCCGATCTCATTCCAGGAGAATCCCAGAGTCCGGTAATGAGCCATGTGACGCGACTGGTGTGGCAGTTGATCAACCAGCACCTTCAGGCATAACTCCTGTTCCATTGCCGCCTCCCAGTTCGGTGCTGTGAGGTGATGGTTCAGCTCCAATTCCCTGAGAAGACCCTCATAGGTCAAGCGATTCTCCTTCAGGAATTGCTGGCGCACCCGACGGTGAAAGGCCCTGATGAAATAACCAGGCAGATTATTGCCAACGCTCGGCTCCTCCCGCAGGCGGTCAGAGACCTCAAGAGCTACGTCCTCCACAAGTTGTGCCGCGCTGGCGGGATCATGAAGTTCCCGCGCAACATGATTGTAGGCCCAGGGCCAGATTCGCTCGGCTGCGTCGACAACACGCCGGTCGATTGGCTGGCCCCGTGAATCCCTTGCCAGTATCCAGAACGGTGGCAACCGCCCTGAAGAGGATAGCCGCGTGTCATTTTGGTGTTCCCTCATAGTTCGAGCCAGTTTGTGCGACAACCCGGTCGTCACCAGAGGGTTGGGTAGCGCTGCACCCAGCGAGAGCATACCCTCTATTATTAATAAGCACTAGAGAGGGCAAAAAGCCCGAAGAAAACCTCGGCAATCGTGCTTTTACAGCGCAAAAGAGTAAGGTTTCGCCCGTTCCAGGCATGTATCTGCTTTATGTAAGGTGTGGTTTTTCACGTTCATAAGCTACTCTACGCAAGTCCCAAGTTTAGCCAGGAATTCATTGGGGGAAAATGCGGTGCAACCCCGGCCTGGTTCTGTGATTTGGGACACGCAATCGAAGATGGCGGCAATCGGACTTTTTCTCCGGCCGAATGCTTATTGAATTACGGGGGCGGGTATTCAGAACATCTCAGAAAAAGTCTTAGGCACGCACCTTGCCGCCCCGGTGCTTAACCAAAAGGAGCAGAACATCCATGAAAGGTCGGAGAGCAGGGATCGCCGGCGGGGCGGGTTCGAGTTCGAGCGCATTGGGAGCCAAGGGAGGTTCTAAAATATGGCGCACGTAGTAGTGATACCGCAGAATTATGAGGATCTGCCAAGCGTCCAGCGCAAACAGATCATCCCGATTTGCATTACAGACTGCGATGGACTGGGACAGCAAATCGCCTCAGAATGGTTTGTCGACGGCGTCGCGCCGGTAAGAAAGCAGCTCGTGGGGTTAGCGCATCACGTGCTCGGAGATCCGTGGCGCGTTTCCGAACTGGCGGAGACCACGGTCCACCGGCTTTGGGCGCGACATGGAAGCGAGGTGGGCCGTTACCCCGCCCGGAGAGTCCTCGTAAAAGCAAAGTGGGTAGCACAGGAACTGAAGAACGGTGATTGGCGGAAAACGAAGTATCCGAAGCTCTATCTCGCCCTCGACGCGCTGGACGAGAAGATTCGGGACCAAACACTAGCTGATCCGAACGAGTATCCCAAACTGTTTGAGCAACAAATCATGCTCGATTCAGTTGAAGACAGGCTCAACCGCGAAGGGCGCTCGCTGATCCGGACCATGTTCCAACTGATCCGCCGGGGATATAGCTGGCAGGACGTCGCTGATCGAGTTGGCCTTCCCACCGGTGAAATCGCCAAGCGACGCTTTTACCGCTGGATCAAGAAATCTGCTTGCGCCTGATTCTCATCGGCCCTCTGGCGCTCTATAATGTTCAGGCGGATGAAACCCGAAACGCCTGACGAGAAGTGGAATCGGCTCCAGAGCCGGGTGCAGGGAGGTATCGCTAAGGCGTACCCGAACCCCGAGCGGAAGGGGTGCCCGAACCAGGTTGCCATTATCGACCTCGCCAGGCGTTCTGCGGCGTTCGACGACAGCATTGAGGAAGATCCGGGTTGGCAACACGTGACGCATTGTTCTCCTTGCTACTGCCAATACCTTGAAGAATTCCAAAAGTGTCGTCGACGGAAACCGCCGACGCGTGTCGAATAGGAAACGAAATCTCCTGCGTCGTCGCGTCCCGAATGGGTCCCGACAATCCCCTAGTACTTAGGGGGCTCGTTCGACATGCCGGGAAGCAACAGGACGGTGGACGCCGTCCAGCGCCAAGTCGAAGCCATGGCCGCGGAAGTATTTGAGATCGGCCTTTTCAAGCCCGACGCTAAGGATAGCGAAGCGATCATGGTTCCCCGAATGTGGGACAGGGATTCGTTGGCAAGGTCGATCCCTTGGCTTCGGCACCAAAACCGCGATGGCCGGAATATCTACATCCGGCCAAAGGGAGAACATCACCTCAGCATGGTTGACGACCTGACGCAGGAGGCCATCGCCCAGATGAAACTCGAAGGATTCTCGCCGGCGGTGGTGGTAGAAACGTCACCTGGAAACTTTCAGGCTTGGCTAAAGCACCCGGAAAAGCTCGACAAAGAGATGGGGACCGCGGCAGCCCGCGAGCTGGCGGAACGCTTCGGCGGCGACATTGGAGCCGCGGACTGGCGGCATTACGGACGGCTCAGCGGATTCACCAACCGGAAGGAAAAGTACCGAGATCCCGCGACCGGGCTGCATCCGTTCGTACGACTGGTTGAGGCCGGAGGCGCCGTTTATCCTGAAGCGGCGCAGTTTCTCAAGGAAGTTGGCCAACGGGTCGAGAACCGACATCAGGTGGAGTGTCAGAGGGCAGCGTTTCGCGTAACCGTCCATGTGCCGCCCGTGTCGCAAATGAAATCGATTGATGGTTTCCGCGGAGACCCGAAATATGGGGGGGATGGTAGCCGGATCGATTTGGCATATGCCATCTACGCGATCACCCATGGGCACACGGTGGCTGAGGTTGAGGCTGCGATTCGATCACGGGACCTCAGCCACAAAGGAAGTGAGCGAAGGCAACAGGACTACGTCGCACGGACGATCAAGAAGGCGCTGGCAGTCACGGACCGTGGCCGTTAGCAAGCAGGGAGGAACAGGTCTAACTCATATGGCAAAGACCGCAGTAGTGGCAGAGGTTGCCGCCGAAACCAGAAACGCTGGCGGCGAAGCCGTTGCACAGCACAACAGCAACTCCATTCACCTGTCGTTGCAAGGCAAAGGCGGTGTCGGCAAGTCGCTTGTCGCAAGCATCCTCGCCCAGTATTTTCGCGAGCGCGGGCGAGAGATCCGTTGCATCGACACGGATCCGGTGAATAGCACGATGTTTCAGTATAAGGCGCTGGACGTTACCCGTCTCGAGCTGTTGCGCAATGGAATGATCGACCATCGGGGCTTTGATACCTTGATGGAGCGCCTGCTTACGGAGGACACTACGTTCGTCGTGGACAACGGCGCCGCCACGTTCATCCCGCTGTGGAACTACTTCCTCGAAAACAACGTCGTTGACGTTCTCACGCGAGCCGGGAAGCGGCTGTACGTCCACACAGTGATCACCGGCGGACAGGCGCTTGTCGACACTCTCTTCGGCTTCAAGAGCCTTGCCGACAGCACGTCGGAGCGGAACATCGTCGTCTGGCTCAACGAATATTTCGGACGGATCGAGCAGGGCGGCAAACGATTCGAAGAGATGAGCGCATTCCAGGAGAGCGGGTCCAAAGTTTGCGGCTCCGTACATCTGAGGAAATTGAATCAGGACACCTTTGGCCGCGACCTCGAAGACGTGATTTCGCGCAAGCTGACACTGGCGGAAGCCATCAAGGATGGCCCCTTCTCTATCATGACGAAGCAGCGCCTGAGAATGATAGAGCGGGACTGGTATGAACAGCTCGATGGCCTCCAACTGATCTGAGCGCGCGTCTCATGATGGATGTAAATCGGCTGATCGGAGAAGTTGCGGCGCGGCATGGTATCAAAGTGCAATCGTGGGACCCGGCGTTTGCGCTGGTTACGCTAAACGAGTTGGTCCTGGAGGACATTGCGCGCCGACTAACGGAAGAAGTGCATTCCGGAATCACCGAATTCACCGAAGCCGTGCAGAAGACAGAGACCCGTGCTGGAAAGATTTTGGCTCAACAGGTGAACGAGGCTGCCGCCGAACTTCGCCGCGAGATGCAGCGCGACATAGAAGATGCGCGTCTCAGAGCCAATGAGATTGTACTGGACGTTCATCGGGCACACAGAAAACCCGCAGTCATCAGGTGGGGAGCGGCCGGGCTGATCGCCGGGCTCGCGCTGTTCGGTTCCGGCCTGTGGTTCGGCGCACACTATTTCCATTAACATCGTGGCCTTATCGGTCCGCACGTTGAGGCTGGCAGAGGTTCATCGGCGCATTTCCACAAACCTAAGGTTTGTGGTAGACATAATTAGAAATCTGCTGGAGGTGCTCAGCCATGAGGTTTTGGTTTCTAATCGCCGCCATGATGGCACCGCGCTTCTTCACGAGGTTCGTGCTCTTCTTCATCCTCGGGATGGGATTGCTGTTGTACTGCTTGGTCAGGGCTTAATGGCGCGAGTTCGCGGGGGTCGGCAAGGACCAACATCCGCGCGATCTGAGCGTTGCCCACACTGTAGCCGAGTGCTGTCGGATGAATGGATAAAAGCAGCCCATAGTCGCGTTTCCGGGCGTTCAGGCGGGCGTCCGCGCATTTTGCGGCCATGTCCATTTTGCACGCTCACGTTTAGCGCCCGCGAACTGCGGGGGCACCTTCCGCACTGTGAGAAAAACCCGGCTGTGCGCGGATCGTGATCGGGTTCTACGCCAGGGCCATTTGCCAGCGCCCCAACGTCGTCTTCACCAATCCCGCCACTGCTGCTTAGGCTTCTTCCTGCTACCCAGTGGGGCTGCCCCTCATGTGCCGTCAACCAGGCAGGAGGCCGGCCACGCCGTTTCTCTCCGGCTGCCCGCCTTTCTCACGACTCTTCTCAGATCAATTTGTCTGGATCAGCCAATTCGGGTCGGTAATCGAACGCCGGTCTCTTCGCCTCGCTCTTCCGCACGTTTGCCAGAGGGTCAGGGGATCTCTGCTCCTCAAAACTCGCGTTGTTCCGATCTGATACGCCGGGATTCGTTGCCACCGGGAGTCGCCACGCCGGAGGCTGCAAGGGCTGGGCCGATTTCCTACGCATTCTCGTGACGTACGACCCAAGCGTGTAGATGCTCATCTGGATGCCATCAGCTTCGAGGCACTCGCAGACGGCTTTGAGCGTATGGCCCCTGTCAAGAGCGGCCTTGATTTCGGGCCAGAGCATTCGGAGTTGGGCGGCCTTGGTGCGCGGCTTTTTCTCGCCGAGGGCGGCGAGGCGGTCTCGGGCAGCCGAAGTGGACACTTGCGGGTTAGTTCGCTGAGCCATCGCCTTCGACAGTGTACGGCAAAGTTCGGCAAAATTCAACAGCACTAGGCGAAGTTCAGCGAGGTTCGGCAGAATTCAACGTATTCGACATTATTCGGCAATATTTGACAGTCAGGAACAGAGCATTCACCCAGCCAACGCACGAGAAGCCAACCCGGAGCTGGTAGTGGAACATAAAGGAACCGGGTTTCACGCCTCGCGTTTTTGGTTTGTTGGCCCCTTGGTTTGTGTGGCTTGGCTAGGGTTGCATTTTTCGACCACCGCATCCCGCTTGGGATGCACCCGTTTTCGGGCTCGTTTTCGCCCACCAATGACGTCCCGAAGCACCGCTGGGAGGCCCTTAGTACTTAGAGGGCGCCCCAATGCCGCAACGCTCGATCAGGTTCCCGGACAAGGTTATGCAGGAGCTGAAAGCTGTATCCAGCAAGCGCGGTTTCGCATCCTCGACCGCTTTCATTCGGTACTCCGTGGAGCAGGAGTTGTCCGCGCGGCAGGAGGGTTTGACCGGAGCCGAGGAGCGCCTCGCCGCCAGTCTGGAGCAGCTGAGAAAAGAGGTGTTCCGGCTCGGCCGCGCCCAGCAAGCTCTATTCGCTTACCTCGACACGCTGGCGAAGGCGCTACTCACTTGCGTCCCGGAGCCTCCGGCTGAAGCGAAACCCCAAGCCGTCGCTCGGGCCAAGGAGCGTCATGACAGGCTGCTCAAGAGCGCTGGCCGCGCCATGGTTGGCGAGTCTGGGATGGCAATGAAGGATCTCCTTGGCGATGGCGAGCGATGACGAGAAGGAATTCCGCCTCCGTCCGCGGAAGCCCGCGAAGCCGCCCCGGAATGAGGCGACGGCCTGGGCGATGGCGTTTAAGACGGTAATGCACCATGCACGGGCCAGCCGGTCATCAGCACGATCAAAACGCGGTGGCGTGTCCGGGAGAAGGTCGGCCTCGATACCAAGGAATCAGCGCTGCGCGGTGCGCGTCACCTACACGCGGAATACGGTTCGCGGCCAGTGGCGGGCACACGGCCGATATATCGAGCGTGAGAGCGCCGCCGGAAACGGGCCAGGCGCCGGGTTCGACCGCGCTGGCACCGGAATCGATGTCGCTGCGAGGATCGAATCATGGCAGGCAGCGCGGGATCAGCGCCTGTGGAAGCTCATAGTCTCTCCCGAATTCGGCGAGCGTGTTGACCTCGCTGGCCTGACGCGCGGTCTGATGAATCGGATCGAAAAGGATCTCGGAACTCGACTGGAATGGGTGGGAGTCGCACATTTCAATACTGAACATCCCCATGTCCACATCGCGCTAAGAGGCGTGGGCCCAGAGCGGGGGCCAATTCACCTTGAGCGCGACTACATCAAACACGGGATTCGTGAAGTCGCCGAGGATCTGTGCACGCGCCAACTCGGCTACCGCACCGATCTCGATGCAGCCGAGGCCGAGCGGCGAGAAGTGTGCCAGCAACGGTATACCTCTCTGGATCGAGTCATCTCTCGCAATGCCCGGCCCTCGTCAGATGGTTCACTGTCAGATTTGACTGTGACGGCCCTTTCGCCTGAGCATAGTGAAAACGCCCTCCTCCGCAGCCATCGGCACCATGTGGTTGCCAGGATGGTTTCACTCGAACACATGGGATTGGCCCAATCGACGGGGCCAAACACGTGGAATGTGAGAACGGATTTTGAAAGCGTGCTACGAGCGATGCAACGCACCGCGGATCGGCAGAGGGTGCTGGCAGCACATGGCGTCGTCGTATCTGACGAAAGACTGCGCATTGAGGCCCTTGATTTCAGCAGAACGGATTCGGTGGAGGGGAGAATCCTGGTGCATGGCGAAGACGAGCAATCGGGTCGGGGGTACCTCATGCTGGAGGGCACCGATGCCCGGATTCACTTCATCGATTACACCGCCGAAGTGGAAGAAGCACGGTCACGCGGTGAATTGAGGCCAAATTCATTCGCACGGTTTCGCCGGACACTTGCTGATCGAGGACCCGCACTCGTAATCGAGGATCTCGGCGACTCCGAGGCGCTCGTCAAAGACACTGGGCGGCTAGAAGCTACTGCGAAAGCGCTAATCAAAAAAGGCGTTCTCCCAACCGAGGATGGTTGGGGTGGTTGGCTCGGCCGATACCAGACTGCGTTGCTGCGGGCCGCAACGGAGTTGGAATACTCCCAAACCCGGCCCGATCGCGACAGAGTGAAGGACCGGTCCTTCGGTCGATGATAGGCAACCGCATCCGCGTCGGAAATTGCGGCGGGCTTCTCGAGCTTGAGCGGCGTAAGGGTGCCGGTCCGCAGCCTCGACGGCTTCGGAGGTGGCGCCAGGTTGACATGAGACCGGAGGCTTTCGACGCGCTCCGCAATCTTGGAAAGCTCGCGCAGTGTGTAGTGCGCAAAACTCCCCGTGCGGTCTGGTGCCGAGTTGGAGTTCCTCGAAGTTCCGTATCAACTATGGCTGATAGGCATTTTATCGCTCCGTCCGAGGAATCGGTCAGCCACTCGTACGTTCGAATGGCGGCCAGAAGTTGGGCTGGATAGATGTCAGCGTCGAGCTAAATAACCGGCCAAATCTGGTTGCGCGATAAGCTGAGCGTAAGCGACCTAGAGTCAAGCAGTTTGGCCGGTTATTGTCGCCATATACGGTCCAATCTGTGCACGCGCCCCTAATTGACAGATTCGACCGTAGTTACTGGCGCGCGGGCATCACGATTGGCCGTATATGGGCGTCATACGGCCAAGTGAAGTGAGCGCGACTTCAGAGGAGTGATCTGGCCAAGATCGCCTTGAACAAATCGGCGGACCCCAGCGTTCTCGTTCCTAATGCACTCGTGGAGTCGTTGACTAAATCAGTTCGGAATCACGGGGCCAAAAGCATGCGGCGTTTGGGTGCGGTCGTCTTTCGCGTCATGCTATACGGTTGCTGCTCGGACATAGCCTAGTGCTGCGTCCGTGGCCCACGCTATAATGCCTCGTTCATCGACGGTTCCCAGCGCGGTTCCAAAGAACTCCAGGTATCTTTGCTGGGCGCTGTCCCCGAGGATCACCACGTCAATTGGTTTGTTGGATTCTCCCGCGAGTTGCGCCGTCTTAAGAAGTTGACGTACTTCGATGTCGGCTTCTGGCAGCGAGTAGCCAATGATCAGCCACCTGTCCGCGATGCGCAGGCGATGAAATGCTTCATCCCAGGTCTTCTGCAAAAATGCAGGTGCGAGATCTTTGCGGTAGCTAAACGTCGCGAGCCTACCGCCGCTCCACGCGCGATGACATGTAAAGCAAGCCTTTAAACACTCTGGCGGGAGTGTGGCCGCGATCTTGTCGCCATCAAGGAGGCGCATGTCATCGGGGTCGAGGTAGAGTTTCAGATCGCCGTACAGGTCGTGGATGTTCACGAGCGCGCGGCAGCAATCGCAGTAGCCGAAATTTAATGATCCGTGCAGCTTGAGAATCGTTACACCATCCGTATCCAGGAGGGTCCCACTTTCTTGGTAGAGCCCCGTGCCGTGATTGCGATCGATGTGGAGTCGATCGAGTGTGCGCTCAACGACGAGGTCCCAGTTCGTCGTGACGATCGTCACGTCCGCTGTTGCGATGAGTTCCTGAAGGAACTCGTCGACGTCATTGTTGCGCGTGGCGTCTTTTCGCACGAGTTCAAATACGCGGTGAATGGTCATGCGCCGGATCGCGCGCAACTTCTTCGGATTGTAATTCCTGCCGAGGCAGTGTCCGGTGTTCGCCGCGAAGTCCAGCGCCGTAAAATGATCCTCCAAGGACGGATGTGTTGCGCCGCCGTCCCAGCCGAACACGTCACGCCAGAATGCTCCAATAGCTTTCGTGACGAACTCCTCTTGCCGTTGCTCCTCCGGGGTGCTGCCGCACGTCTCGAGGAGGCGCTTTCGCGCGTCGCTCGTTGTGGGGAGACCAAGACCAGCAGAGAACCCCGAACCCAGAAAGAGCGTCACCCGCGTTCTCCGTGCTTTTGCCATCGTCCCTCTGTGGCTTATGATCGCACGACCTCGCAGTCCTGAGTCCCCGGAAGTTCTTGCGCCCGTGATCGACGATTGAGTAACGAAGAGTCGGATTGCGCCTCTGCCGAATGGTCGTCACGCCAACCCCGTTGTTGCGTTCGTCCTCTGACACGCCGTCCCCACCCGTTTGCACCGGGTTGCGCCGGCCAGCTCCATCGGCCATAAATCCGGCTACGGGTATGGAGCCCGCAAAGATGAAGAAATCCCGTCGCCATTCCCCAAAGGCCGTCTTACGGTTGCCGGACTTGGAGCACGCAAAATCCGCAGTTCTCAACAGTCTCGCGTCACCGGAATCCCGGCGCTCCTACGACTTCGCGATCCAAAACTTCATCCACTGGTATTGCTCGGAACCTCGACTGGCCCTTAACCGGATCGTTGTGACCCGCTACCGGATGCAGATGGAACAGCTTCACCTTGCCCCGTCCACGATAAGACAGCGTTTGGCGGCAGTGCGAAGGTTGGCATACGAGGCGTCTGACGCAGGGTTACTGAGCCCGGAACTCGCCGCCGGAATTGAACGCGTGAGGGACGTGAAACAGCTCGGCGTCCGGCTCGGAAACTGGCTCACCGCAGAGCAGGGGCGAGCCTTGGTCGATGCGCCGTCGATCCAGACCCCTCGCGGAAAACGAGATCGCACCATCCTCGGAGTGCTCTTGGGATGCGGCCTTCGCCGATCCGAACTCGTTCATCTGAAGTTGGAAGATGTTCGGCAGCGAGAAGGCCACTGGGCCATCGTCGATCTGATTGGCAAGGGCAGACATATTCGTACTGTGCCGGTTCCCGCGTGGGCGAAAAAACGAATCGACGAATGGACGCAGGCGTCAGGGACGGCATCCGGTTGTCTGTTCCGGTTGATCAATAAAGCCGAAAGCGTCTGGGGAAATGGCGTAACCGAAAAGGTGGTCTGGTTCGTCGCTCTGAATTTTGCGAAGAGCCTCGGCATTCAGAAGATTGCGCCCCACGATTTGAGGCCCTCCTGCGCATATTGCTTGCGGCGAACTCGAACAGATCCTTTTCCTGCTCGGCCACGTATCCGTCCAGACTACAGAGCGTTACCTGGGCTCGACAGCACAAGATCAAAGATGCCGTAAATGACCATATCGGCGTCGAGCCTCCAGATTAGCGGGAGGGGGACTTCACAGGAGCGATCCGGGGTCTCCGTAGTTGGTTCATGGTCTGCGACCGGGCCTCCCCTGTCACGGGAAATGCTGGTGGCCGACGTGCATTGCTAAGATGAGGTGTTCCACGATGCCAGGTGCGATCAAGCGGCGGCTGAAACCCGAAGAAGAAGAAATTCTCCGCAAGCGCGAGGAATTGGCGGCCATCCGCGTCGCTCTCGCCGAGCGCGAGCTAGAGCTTGTCGATGTTCGGCGCCAACTTGCCGCCTTCGAGGGTCGCTACCTACGGCATGTAGGCACGCTCTACGCTGAGCTAGACGAATGGAAGGCGCGGATCTCCGAGTTGCGGGCCCGGCTTGCTCCTTCTTTCGGATCGAAAGCACAAGTTGACCGGGCCCGGGAGCGGGCGCGCCAGACGTATGAAGGCGCTCACAGTGGCGCGTCTAAGACTGGCGACTTCACGCCATCGCCTGAGCTTAAGACGCTGTATCGTGACGCAGCTAAGCGCATCCATCCCGACTTTGCTGTAGATCCCGCCGATCTGGAGCGCCGCACTCGGCTCATGGCCGAGGCCAACCGCGCATACGAAGCCGGCGACGTCGAGGCCCTCCGGCGTATTCTCGACGAATACCAGGACGGCGCGGATGCAGTGAATGGCGAGGGGATCGGTGCCGAGCTCATCCGCGTCATCCGGCAAATCAGCCAGGCGAAAGAGCGGGTTGCAGCTATTGAACGGGAGCTGGCCGCCCTGCGTCAAAGCGAAATCGCTCTGCTCAAAAAGCAGGCCGAAGAAAGAGAGTATGAGGGCCGGGACCTGCTGGCCGAACTCGCGGCTGCCGTTCGGGAGCAGATAGAGCGGACCAAGAAGGAACACGAGGCCCTCGCCAAACAGGACAAGCCCAGGTGAGTGATGAATCCCAACTTCAGGTCACGCGGAAGGACGACGAGTCGTCGGTGGTCCCCTCGTCGGCACGATCCAGTCTGGCCGCACGCGGTCGGCGGGATGCGGTGCTCCTTACGCTCCATGCGAGGGCCGAGTCCGAGCAGCAGCGGTCAGGTTCGTTCCCCGGCTGGCGCGAACCAGGGTATGGCCCCTGGTACGGGTTTGGCGACAGGCCTAAAGAGCAGATGCAGAAGGACGCGGAACAGGGTTGCGCTCCTGCACAGTTCCACCTCGGCTGGATGTACGACAATCCGCATCTAGGCGTTCCAGGCGTGGGGCAGGATTACGTCGAGGCAGCCAAGTGGTACCGGAAGGCCGCGGAGCACGGCCATGCTCCTTCACAGTTCAACCTCGGCGTGATGTACGACATAGGCGAAGGCGTGGGGCAGGATTACGTCGAGGCGGCCAAGTGGTACCACAACGCCGCCGAGCAGGGGCTAGATGCCGCACAGTTCAACCTCGGAATTAAGTACGAGAACGGAGAGGGCATAGCCCAGGACTCAACAAAGGCGGCCACGTGGTACCGTAAGGCCGCCGAGCGGGGTTTTAGTAAAGCACAGTTCAACCTTGGACTGAAATACGCCAGCGGCCAAGGGGTAGCGCAGGACTATGTTCAAGCCCATATGTGGATGGATCTGGCAGCACCACGGGCTAATCGCGCGGATGGAAAGAAGTACACGGCTGCACGTGATAGAGTCGCCGCCAAAATGAACCCCATGCAGATAGCCGAAGCGCGACGGCTGGCGCTTGAGTGGGAAACGAATCGACGCGACGAGTCAATCGCCAGAGAGGGGAATCTCACTGGGCGGTGCAATAAGTGTGGAGAAGACAAGGCACTCGTTTTCGCGGGCTGCGTCTGCGCCCGTTGCAGCGAAGCACTCGACAGGCAATGGGCTGACTCCGCCGCCACCGATTGGTTGGTCACGAGGCCCTCCCTCGATGCTGCCGGGCATGGCGTGTCAGATATTGTCTTGCCGAACACGACGTACGCTCACATGAAAAAGTACTCTTGGGCGGCCAATGACACAGAGAGCCGGATTCGGGGCTTCTTTCGATCTCGTCAGGGTACCCCAGAGGAAATTGTCCACCTGGAATCCAAAGGTGGGACATGGTCTGACGCCTCGGGTGCCCGCATCGTTCGCCGGGCTACTTTCGAGGAAGTTGCAGCACACAAACAAAATAACCGCGAGTGGTTGATAGCCTCGGAAACCGACGTAATAATTAGCGATACGTGCGAGAGGCTTGGAATCCAGTCGAAGGTTCACTGGGAGCCCGCGGAGGTCGGAGAACTGGACGATCCCGGACGAATTCAGGCGGCGAAAGAAATCGCGGGACGGCTCCGGCAACTGGGATGGCTCGAAGAGTTGGCCAAAATGAGACGCGAAGATTCCGATGCACTCCAGGCCGTGGATGATGCCCGACTGCTCGAAATGGCGCTTCAGCGCGAGTCAATCTAGCGTGATCACGACTTCGTTTAGCGTCCTCTTGCCTAGGTAGATGTCTTCATATATCCATGCTGTTCCAGGGAACTGCGCCGCTTGTGCGAGAACTTGAGCTTTCGTATCGCTTCCTTCAGGAAGGATGCTCACCTCACGCGAATTATCCCTGGGGTTTCGAAGGTGGGTTATTGTCATAAGAACCTCCCTGCCCAAGAATAGAACAATGCGGCGCCAAAAAGCAAATATAAGTATAATTATTTCAATGACTTAAGTTGTAATTAGTTGTAGCGGATACGCAAACTAAGCCGGGCCAAGCACTTTGATCGGTCCGCCGGTCGTAGATACCCATCATGCGTGACGACTCACGCCAGATGATCCGATGCGTGGTCTCCCGCAGGGCCCCGGAAAGAGGCTGGATCGACCTCAGAAACCGAAACGCGAAGGCGAGGATCGGAGTAACGACGGCAGAAGTCGGGGCCAGACCGGCCGCTCCCGAGGGATACCTCCCGTGAGACGCCGCTCACGTCATTTCCCTGCGGTCCATGTTGACGGAAAGTCGCCGTTGGTGAGAACTGCCGACTGGGAGTACGACGCCTTGTCCCGTAGCGTTGACCGATGTGCCCGCAGACGTACGCGGAGCTCGTGGCGGACCGCAACTCGGGCCGTTGGCGCGCACCAGACGGCGGAACATTTCGACGGAGCCCGTGCTTCGGGCACGCGGTCAGGGTGCTTCCTCTCGGAACGGGCTGGTTGAAATGCCGGTTCATGATAGAAGCTCGTCGCCGGCGTCGCAGCCCCCCTGTCGCATACACGGAATATTCTCCTCTACCCGTCCCGATCGTCTTTCGACAATCCCTTAGTACTTAGAGGGCCTGTTGGGATGTTTTGACGCCAACAAGCGCAAATCAAGGAGGCAAGATGCAGAATCAAAAGACCCTTGCTGAAGATGTCCAGTTGCGGCTGGAAGGTATTGGCGGAGAGCCGCTGACGGGTTCCGGCTTCGAGACGGAATTGCCAGAACCCGAATTCGCGGCGGACCTGAGCGAGGAGCAATAACTGTATGGCAACCACCACAGCCGACCCTCGGTCCACACAACCCATCGCGGCCAAACCCCGTGATTTTCGCCAGGAGGTCACGGATCGGATCATCGGCATGCTCGAAAAGGGCGTTGCTCCGTGGCAGAAACCATGGAATCCCGGCGAAGCTTCGCTCGGTATGCCGAAGAATCCCACCACCGACCGGAACTATCGCGGCGGCAATGCGCTCCATCTGATGGCAACGGCACTTCAGCGCGGCTACAGCGATCCGCGTTGGATGACTTACAAACAAGCATCCGATCAGGGTTGGCAGGTGCGCCGCGGCGAAAAGGGAACCCAGATCGAGTTCTGGGAAGTGAAGCCCAACGACAAGGATGCAGCCGCCGCCGAAAATGCCGGAGCCAGCAGCGATCGTAACGGGCGGGATGGTCGTGATACGCTGCTCGTCCACCGCGTGTACACGGTTTTCAACGCCAAACAGATCGATGGCATCCCTGAATATCAGCCGAAGCGCCCAACCCCATTTGAAGTCGTGAATTCTGGGGAGCAGATTCTGGACAATTCCGGCGCCAAGATCACTCACGACCAAGGCGACCATGCCTTCTACAACCGCGCCAGCGACAGCATCCACCTGCCGCCTAAAGACGCATTCAAAGATGCTGCCGGATATTACGGTACCGCCCTTCACGAGCTTGCCCACTGGACCGGCCATCCCTCTCGACTGGATCGGCCGACGCTCAACGCGTCCTACCGATTCGGGGATACCAACTATGCCAAAGAAGAGCTTCGCGCAGAACTTGCGAGCGTCTTCCTCGCGGCCGAGCGAGGCATTCCTCACGACCCGGAACAGCACGCGGCGTATGTTGGGTCGTGGATCAAAACTCTCCGTCAGGACAAGAACGAGATATTCCGCGCGGCCCATGATGCTTCCGCGGCGACGGACTACCTCTTGACGCTGGAGCGCGACCGTTCACGAGCAGATGAATCTCTTGCCGCCGGGCCCACGCCTGACTCACCCGGTTCCGGACCCGCAAGTCTGGAGGAACAGACGCAAAAGCTGGAGCGCGACCGCGAAGATGAATTGGAAACGGATAGCGCACTCGACGCGAATCGCAGCGCGGATTCCGCGGCCGCTTCTGTTCCCGTTCGAGAATCGAGCAATGATATCGCTCGGTGGGAGCCGGGCAGCAGAACTCTTCAGGTGGAGAACAAGCAGACCGGCACGCAGCAGCACAGCCCGATAGACATCCACAGTGCGAACGGAACCGATAACGGCAAAGGTGGTCAGAGGGTCTCGCCGGGGGCTGACGAGTTGAACGCGGCACGCGCCATCGCGACCAACACCCTGGGCGAGTCGGCGCGCACCGTTGAGGCCCTCACGGAGAGCGGCTTGTACCGAGGACCGATTATCGGTCAAACCGAGCAGTACATTTTGCAGCGCCAGTCTGCACACACCGCCATTCTGCATCCTAAAGAGTTGCTGGACCGGCAACCGGGACAGGGCGAGAATGTCGCCATCACCTACTCGAATGCCCAAGGGCTTGTCCGCGAGGCGCGCGCTCGTGGCAAGGCTCAGGATCTCGGGCGCTGAGTGCCCTCGCACATTGTTTGCAGCACAACCTGCGCACAGAACCACCGAGGCGGCTGTGCCCCGATCACTCAAGGAATCCATCTATGAACCGACAGCCCGAACTATACCGAACTCCGAAGAAACCCGGCTATCTGGGTGGCTACAACTGGCGCGCCACGTGCTTTGGGTTGTTGCTGCTCCTGGTAGTGAATTTCGCGGCGACACAGTTCATCGCCGCGCGGTTTGATTATCAACCGGCGCTCGGCCGCCCGCTTCTGCGCAGCAAGAGAGGCGGCGGCATCTATGAGCCCTTCGCCTGGGTTATCTGGGGATGGCACTACTCCACATCGCAGGACCCGCGCGTTCGCAAGCCTCTCTTTGAAGGAGAAATGATCGTATTCGCCGGCAGCTTCCTCTGCGTTGGGCTCTTCTTCTTCGCCGCGAGCCGGCAATCGCGCAAGCTCATGGAGAACGCCGACGACCTCCATGGGTCCGCGCGTTGGGCCACCGAACGGGATATTAGCGCGACGGGTTTGATGGATTCGCAACGCGGCGTCTATGTGGGTGCTTGGTGCGCCGAGAATTCACATCGGCTCCAATATCTTCGGCACAACGGCCCTGAGCACATTCTGGCCTTCGCGCCGACCCGTTCCGGTAAAGGTGTGGGACTCGTCATCCCGACGCTTTTGGCCTGGTCTGAATCGGCGGTCATCTACGACATCAAAGGTGAGAACTGGGCCAAGACGGCGGGCTTCCGGGTTCAGCAAGGACACCTGTGTTTTAAGTTTTCCCCCGTGGAAGAGAACGCGAGTTCTCGGTTCAACCCGCTGTCCGAAGTTCGGCTCTTTACGCCGCGCGATGTCTCCGATGCACAAAACATCGCCAACATGATTGTGCGTACGGGTGAAGATAGCCCGCAGGAACGTTATTGGCAGGACGCTGCTGCTTCGATAACAACTGGCATGATTCTGCACGTCTGCTACGAGGCCGCACTCCAGGGACGTGTGGCTTCGCTCGCGGACCTGGCCCATGTCTTCACCACTCCGGGATCGAACTTCCGGGACACGCTCGAGGATCTGCTCAACTTCCCTCACGACCCGGATTACAAGCATGACTGGCGGATGCCCACCGGCGATAAAACCGCCACACACCCGGTCGTCAGGGAGAAAGTGCAGGAAATGCTCGACAAGGAGGAGCGGGATTTTGGCGGCGTCCTCAGCACGGCGAAAACGGCGCTGACCCTTTACAGCGATCCCCTCGTGGCGAAGAACACCTCGGCGAGCGATTTTACGATCGCAGACTTGGTCAACTACCACCGGCCCATCTCGCTGTATCTCGTGGTTCCTCCTTCGGACAAGATTCGTTTGCGCCCGCTCATCCGGCTCATGTTCACAATGGTCGTCAATCGCCTTACCGAAAGGATGGTTTTTGAAGGGGCTGAGCAAAAGCGAAACAAGCACCAACTCCTTCTACTGATCGACGAGTTCCCATCACTGAACCGAATGGAGATCTTCGCAGACGCGCTGTCCTACATGGCCGGCTACGGCCTGAAAGCTTACCTCATTACGCAGGATATCCGGCAGATCGTCGATGCTTATGGACATAACGAGAGCATCGTTTCCAACTGCCACGTTCGCATTGCATTCGCGCCTAACCAGGTCGAAACCGCCGAATTGCTTAGCAAAATGACCGGCACGCAAACCGTCCAAAAGGCCAGCTACAATTTCTCGGGTTCGCGATTCTCCCCGGTCATGGGACACATTAACGCAAGCGTCGATCACATCGAGCGCCCGCTGATGACCCCAGACGAAGTGCTACGTCTCAGACCGCCGCAAAAGCAAAGAGACGGCGACTCCGAGAAGATCGTCGCGCCCGGCCAGATGCTCATCTTTGTAAGCGGCACTTTTCCCATCCTGGGCACGCAGATGCTCTACTTCCTTGACCCGGTGCTGACGGGCAGAGCTGCCGTGAAGCCGCCAAGCGAGTTTCTCGCGCTGGAAGATGGCCAGCCTGTACCGCAACGTCCCATAGACCGGACGCGAAACCGAATCAGCAAACCCGAAGTTGAACCCCTCGATCTCGATCCCGAATCGGCCGTGGATCGCGGCTTCATTGAAGAATACCGTCTCACGAAAGGAGCGTAGTTTCTTATGCAGATGAATCGTGTCGAAGTCGCCGGCCATCTGGCGAAAAAGCCGGAGGTGAGGTACTTGCCTTCTGGGCTACCCGTCGCAAACGTGCGATTGGGTCAGACGTATCGCTTTCAGGACAGCAGCCGGCAGTGGCAGGAGCGCACCAACTGGCACAGCCTGTCGTTCTACGGGGACCTGTCCAAAGTGGCGCTCAGCTTCGATATGGGGGAGAACATCTTCGTCGAAGGCACCATCGAGCAGCGCGAGTTCACTCCGAAGGACGGCGCCAAGCGAGTGGTGAACGAGATCATCGTGCGACACTGCCACCTCATTGCTCCAGCGCGCGGAGTTGTCTCCAGCGCCGCTGCGGCAGCGGGGACCGCACCACAGAATGCTGACTCCATCCCAGATCCGGAAAGGGCACCACTGAGCCATGACGAAGACTGGCCTATTCGCTAAACTCCGCGACACGCGGGTGTCACGGGTACGCAAACTCGGCGTCACTGCGGTGGCAGTTCTGGCAGGGAGCTTTCTGGTGTGCGGTTTCGTCGGGGTCAGATTCAATTCTTCCCCGTCGTTGCCAGTGGGTATGTACCTCACCACGGCAGACGAACATGCCAATCTGGTTGAGTTCTGCCCGGCCGAGCCCATCGCGAGCCTCTCAATTGCGCGAGGGTACCGCGATCCCGGAACCTGCCGAGACGGCGCCGCGCCGCTTCTCAAGCCAGTCGTGGCTTCCGCCGGCGATGTGGTGGAACTGTCCGCGCGCGGAATTTCGGTGAAGGGAGTGCTCCTACCCAACACGGCTCCGCTCTCGAAGGACTCTAAGGGCCGCCCCCTCGGAGCATGGCCTTTCGGGCGCTACTGCGTGGCCCCCGGAACCGTCTGGGTAGCCTCCTCCCATCATCCGCGCAGCTTCGACAGTCGCTACTTCGGTCCGATATCGACTGCCGCCATTCGCCATCGACTGAAACCATTTCTAACACTATGAATGCCCGCCTTCGAAACAGCATTGCACTTGGTTCTGCTTTGACGATGGGGTTGGGAGTATCGACTGGGCATCCCCTGGGAATCGTCGCGGCAGCGGCTATGCCGCTCGCCTGCTTAGTGCCCGGAACACGGAAGGATGCATTCAAAGGCGCACTTGGCTACTATATCGGCGGTCTTTGGCCAATAGTCCCCGGCCTGGGCCGCTACATCGGACAGTCCGCGACGATCTTGATCCCGCTTGGGATTTGGGTCCTGGCGGCAATCATGCTCTCGGTTCCCTGGACGCTTGCGGCGACATCCGATCGCTTTCAGTGCTTGTGGCGAGCGCCGCTGGCGCTTGTCGCGACCGTAATACCTCCACTCGGAATCATCGGAGTCGCCTCACCGTTGACCGCGGCGGGTTACCTATTTCCGGGAACCGCCTGGGCCGGCTTGGCTGCGGTCGCGTTGACGCCAGGGATTCTTCTTTCGACGCCGCGAATGGCCTTCCGCCGACGTTGTGTTGTTATGTGTCTCGCGATTACTCTGTGCATGGGGCTCGCTATCGGCGGTCGTTTGTTCGGTTCGGGCAGCGCTGAGCCTCCTCGCGGATGGGTCGCCGTTAATACCAGTTTCGGCGACGTTTCGCAGCCCTTCCAGGATTTCGTGGCGGCGCAATCCATCCAGCAGAAAGCGACCGAAAGTTCGGCACGAGTTCTCATCTTTCCGGAGGCTGTAGTTCCCCGGTGGTCCGAGGCAACCGAAGCCTTCTGGCGCCGGACGCTCGACCGCTGCCGAGGGCGCGGCCAGATACTGGCCCTGGGTGCGGAATTGCCGGTGCAAACGCTAACCGGCGAAAGCACCATGCAGAAACTCAGCGATTTGAAATTGCATGACTTCAGCGCAGCTATTGATGCCCTTACGAGAATGGATACGACGCCTCCGCACGCCGTCCAGGGCAAGCCGGGCCCGGAGCAGATCGACAACACGATGCTCGTTGTGGGTGCGGAATCCGCTACGTTTTTCCAGCGCGTGCCAGTCCCGGTGGGAATGTGGCGGCCGTTCAGCCGAATCAGCGTTCCGCTTCGTCTCAACGCTCCCAGCATCCTCGCCATCGACCACCAACGGGTCGCGGTCCTGATCTGTTATGAACAGATGCTCACTTTCCCGATCCTCGCGTCGATGCTGCGGCATCCGACGGTCATCGTCGGTATCAGCAACACATTTTGGGTTGACGGCACCCCCATTCCCAGGTATCAAGCCACGGCTCTGCGTGGTTGGGCCAGGCTGTTTGGCCTCTCGTATTTCCTGGCGGTCAACTCCTGAGCGCGAACCCGATGGCCACGAAGTCACGAACTGGCAGTCAATTTACAACCGACAATCAACTCAGCCTTTTCTCGGACACCGAACTGGCTGATAATTTAGGAGAGGAGGCCCTCCATGACCCCAACGGTACCGCTCACACCCCTTGGATACCAGATCCTGGAGCATTGGAGACGCCATCGGCCCAGGATGGTCGAGGACCTGGAGAGCCGGAATCACTTTCAGACGGCGATCTTCGCAGCGCAGGAGTTAACGGGCAACCTGCTGTACGAGCTGACAGTGGTCCAGAAAATGGACTACCACCGGGCCTGGGAAATCGCGACGAGGGAATGGGCGTTTCTCCCGGACGAGGAGGATCAGCCCCAGTTGTCGTTCGATCCGGCGACCCTCGATCCACACCAGCCGTTGCCCGCGATCTCCGCATAATTTCCGCCCACGGCATCGGCGAGGGCGGCCTGAAGCAAAAGGCTCAAGCCAACCTCGCTGCCATTCGCGCTCTGAAAACCATAGAAGCTGAAGACCGCCCGGCTACGCCAGAGGAAAAGGCGGCGCTCGTTAAGTACACCGGCTGGGGCGCGATGCCGAACGCATTTGCTCCCCAGCCGCCACCGGAATGGCAGAGCGTCGCGGATGAGTTGAAGGATCTGCTGAACGCAGAGGAGTACGCGTCGGCTCGGGCCTCGACTCCAAATGCGCACTATACGTCTCCCGAAGTCGTTCTGGCAATCTGGCAGGCGGCAGAGCAGTTCGGCCTGCAGGCTGGCGCGCAGATCCTTGAGCCGTCGATGGGTGTCGGGCACTTCTTTGGGCTGATGCCGGAAACCCTGTATTCCGGTACAAGGCGGACGGGTGTCGAGTTGGATTCTGTTACGGCGCGCATCGCCGCCACCCTCTACCCGGAATCGACCATTCATCGAAAGGCCTTCGAGGATACGCCGTTTCCCAAGGACTACTTCGATGCGGCAGTTGGAAATATCCCTTTCGGCAACTATCCGGTCTACGATCCGGCGTACCGTGGCAGTCCTCACCTGACCCACGCGATCCACGACTATTTTCTTGCCAAGTGCCTTGACGTGGTCCGGCCTGGTGGCGTGATCGCGGTGATCACAAGCCGCTACACAATGGATAAACAGGATTCCACCGTCCGGCGCCACCTGGCGGACGGATCGATTCTGCTCGGTGCGATCCGTCTACCCAACACGACATTCAAAGCGAATGCAGGAACGGAAGTGACCACGGATATTCTGTTCCTCCAAAAGCGCTCTCCCGAGACGGCGCTCGGCGAAGGTTGGACTGAGCTGCGCTCCATTGATACGGTAGACGGTCCCTTGCATGTGAACGAGTACTTTGCTCGCCACCCGGAGATGATGTTGGGCCGCATGGGTTTGGAATCCGGGCAGTATGGTGACGCTCCGGCCTTGATCGGAACCTTGAATCCGGCCGCCCTCGATAAGGCGGTGTCGCTTCTGCCGGCCGCTGTATACAACAACCGCGGCAGCCATAGCCCGCTACACCCAGATTCTGAACAGGTGCCGGCAGCCGGCGCGGTCAAAGAAGGCGGCCTCGCCGACCGTGGCGGCCAGATTGTCGTGCGTCGCGGCGGAGCGTTCGAGCCGTTGACGGTGCCAGTTTCAGTCTCCGCAAGAATTCGCGGAATGCTCCAGGTGCGTGACGCGGTGCGCGATGTGTTCCGCACACAGCTCGCGGATGCAGCGGACAGTACCATTGCCGAAGCCCGCCGCCATCTAAACGGCACGTACGATTCCTTCGTTTCCCGGTTCGGACCGCTCAGCGCCAGAGAAAACGTCAAAGCGTTCGCTGGTGATCCTGACCAACCCCTCCTGCTATCGCTTGAAGAATTCGACCCTGAGACGAAGCGGGCCGTCAAAACTGCTGTCTTCGAGCGCCGCACCTTGGAACGGTATCGCCCGATTAAACGAGTCGAGACCGCTTCCGAGGCGCTGCTGGTGTCGCTCAATGAGACAGGCCAGGTCAATTGGTCCCGCATGGAGGCGCTCACTGGGAAGCTCGCTCCTGAATTACAGGCTGAGCTTGGATCTCTCGTCTATCGCAATCCGGAGGGCGGACTGTGGGAGACCGCCGACCGATATCTTAGCGGTAATGTGCGCGCAAAGCTTGTCGTCGCACAGGACGTGGCGAGAATCGATCCAGCCTATCGCCGAAATGTGGAAGCTTTGGAGGCTGTCCAACCGAAAGACCTTGAACCCGGCGAGATTGAAGCTCGGCTCGGCTCATCGTGGGTTCCACCTTCAGATGTCCGCGATTTCGTCGCTGAACTGTTGGATGTGCCCCGCACCAGCGCAAGAATCGGATATGCTCAGGCCATCGCGACCTGGACTGTCGAGCTCGACTACAGTTCAAAGCACGTCGTGAACAACACCACGACCCACGGCACCGCCCGCTTCCGCGCGTCCGAACTCATCGAGCAATCGCTGAATGGACGCACCCCGACAGCCTACGACGAGCACGAGGATGGGAGCCGCACCGTAAATCAGCCAGAGACCATCGCCGCGCGGGAGAAGCAGCAGCAGTTGAAAGATCGCTTTCGCGATTGGGTTTGGGAAAACCGGGAACGCGCGGAACGCCTCGCCAAGGAGTACAACTTCCGCTTCAACAACCTTCGGCTCCGGGATTTCGACGGTTCCCACCTGACTTTGCCCGGCATGGTCCGCGCCTCTCTCCGCGATGGAGATCTTGCGCCGCACCAAAAGAATGCGGTTTGGCGCATCCTGCAGGGCGGTAGTCCACTGTTGGCGCATGTCGTTGGTGCCGGCAAGACGTGGACGATGACCGCCGCGGCGATGGAACTTCGCCGCCTAGATCTGGCCAAGAAGCCCATGTTCGTCGTGCCGAATCACCTGGTGGACCAGTGGGGAGCGGAGTTTCTAAAGCTGTACCCGCAGGCCCGGCTTTTCGTTGCCGGCAAGGACCACTTTGAGACCGGCAACCGCCAGCAGGCGATGGCGCGCATCGCCACTGGAAACTACGATGCCGTCATCGTCTCCCACCGGTCTTTCGAGTTCCTTCCGGTCTCTGACGAGTACTTCAATCGGTTCGTCGAGAAGCAAGTCGCGGAACTCGATACCGAAATCGGCCTGGCCAAGGAATCCAAAGATGACAACCGCCGGATCGTGAAGGAGTTGGAGAAAGCCAAGAAGCGGCTGATCGTCAGGCTCAAGAAACGCGCGGACCGCGAGTCGAAAGACCAGACCATGACCTTCGAGGAACTGGGTGTCGATCAGCTCTTCGTAGACGAGGCGGACCTGTACAAGAATCTGGCCTATGCCACGAAGATGAACCGGATCGCCGGATTACCGAACTCCGACAGCAACCGCGCATTCGACATGTTCCTGAAGATCCGCTATCTCCAAGAACGCAGCGAGGGGCGTGGCGTCGTGTTTGCCACCGGCACACCGATTTCGAATACCCTGGCCGAGATGTACACGATGCTCCGCTATCTCGCCCCGGAGATGCTGTCTGAAAGGAAAGTAGAGCACTTCGATTCGTGGGCGGCAAATTTTGCTGAAGCCGTGACATCGCTCGAACTTGCGCCGGACGGCTCGGGCTACCGGATGCATACGCGGTTTGCCAAATTCATCAATCTTCCTGAATTGCTCTCGGTATTCCGTACTGTCGCCGATGTGCAGACGGCCGACATGCTGAATCTCCCTCGGCCCGCTCTCGAAGGCGGCAAGCCGGGCATAGTAGCGGCGCCTGCCAGTCCGGAGCTGAAGGCGTTCATACGGACTCTGACGGAGCGGGCGGAACGGCTGAAAAAGGAGCGTGTTGACCCGGCGGTGGACAACATGCTTAAGATCACCGGCGAAGGGCGAAAAGCCGCGCTGGACATGCGTCTCGTCGATCCCACTACCGCACCGCCGGGGCACACCAAAACTGATCTGGCCGTCGCCCGCATCGTAAAGATTTGGCAGGCGACTCAAAGTGAGCGTTGCACGCAGCTTGTCTTCAGTGATCTTTCCACGCCCCATCCGCAACGGTTCAATATTTACGACGATGTCCGTTCGAAGCTTATCAGCGCGGGCATTCCGGCCGGCGAAATCGCGTTCATCCATGACGCCGAGACGGATACTGCCAAGAAGCTGCTTTTCGATGGGGTGAACGCTGGGAGAGTACGAGTACTGATCGGATCGACCGAGAAGATGGGCGCCGGCACGAATGTCCAGCGACGGCTCATCGCGCTCCATCACCTGGATGCACCTTGGCGACCGCGCGATATCGAACAACGGGAAGGACGGATTCTGCGGCAGGGAAACGCGAATAAAGAGGTTCAGATATATCGCTACGTCACCGAGGGGTCCTTCGACGCCTACATGTGGCAAACGCTCGAAACAAAGGCCCGCTTCATCCACCAGGTGATGCGGGGAGAAACTTCGGTTCGCGCGGCGGAGGACCTCGAAAGCGGCGCTCTCACCTACGCGGAGATCAAGGCGATCGCCTCTGGTAATCCTGCCGTCGTTGAAAAGATCAAGATTGACACTGAAATCCGTAAGCTGGACCAACTGCGCGCCGTTCATGCCAATCAGCAGCGTCATATCCGCTGGGAGATTCGGGATCTGCCCCGGCAAATCGCGGAAGCAAAACAGCATCTGGCTTACACCGAAGCCGACATCGCCACCAGAAACGCGAACGACTCCGACGAATTCGTCATGAAGGTAGGCAACCGGGTTTTCTCTTGCAAAGGCGCCCGGGAGGAAGCGGCCAAGGCTCTCACGCTCACAATCCTCACTTGGCGCGACGATCAAACGACGCAGCCGCGCGGCGCGTTCAGAGGCTTCGAGGTATTAAGCAGAGGGAAAAGCGCCGGATTTGGGACGCTCCAGGAGGATGATCGCATCCCGGACGTTTTTGTCCGCGGGCGCGCCACATATTCCGCGAACCTGAACACCTCGAACCCGATTGGCACCGTCCAGAGCATCGAGCACGCGCTGAGGAATCTGGACAGGGTCGCCATCGATCAGCAGAACCGCGTCGCCCGCATCGAGAAAGAACTCGCCGACTACCGGGCACAGGCGGATCGCCCCTTCGAACACGAAGAGCGACTAAAGGAGTTGCTGGCCCGCCAGGCTGAACTCAATTCTCTCTTGGACCTCGACAAAGGCGATCAACAAGGGGCCGCGCCGATCCCGGTTAAGGAGGAACGGGAGATAAAGTCGGCTGCGCCGGTATCATCACCTGGGAGACATGAGCTGGCGACAAAGGCCGAAGCGTACATGCGCGAGTCGGGAACGGCCATTCGAGAAATGCCTGTCTCCGAGCGCTCAGCGCCGCAGATGGGACAGGTGACCGGTCGGATAGTTGCCAAGGACGAGGCGAATATCGCGTTTGCGACGGCGGCGAACACCTTCGTCGTCGTGGCGTCTACTTCTCTTGGCCGCGATCTACAGATCGGCGAGCGATTATCTCTGCGGTTTCATCAGGGCCGTGCGTCAATCGATAACGGACGTGATCGAGGACGATAACACCAAGCTGCCCGATCTTCTTTCCTCCGCCTCTAGGCCTGGATCTCCCCCCTTTCCGTAGCGATATTAATGCCGCAGCGAAGAGTGATGACGCCGGAAAGATCACACGCTTCTCAAACGTAATCCCGCGCTGGTTTTTGCTAAAGCAACTGGCAATCAGGAGCATTCTATTTCGGCAAGTTTATGGCGGGATGTGCTTTTGGCTAAGAACAATAGCATTAGCGTTAAGTCCAACCATGGGTGGGCCACGCTTGCAATGCCGGGGGCATGAAGGATACAAAGCCGTTGGTGGAAATGGAATCTGTTGCCCCAGCATGGGCAGCCACGAATGAAAGGGCTTAACCACTCGCCAGACGGAGCGGTCCGGACGATCTGTGGCATAGGAATGTGTCTGACACGGTAAGAGTGGTTCTGTTGCATTACAAACGCGGTTGAGGCTGATTTGGTACGGTGTATCGTGGCCCGAAAGCGAGCAGCACTCCTCAGCGGGCGACACCTTCGAAGACGCGATCATCCTCTTGTGCGTTCGGTGGCACCTGCGATGTTCCCGCACCTGTCGTGATCTCGAAGGAGAGCACGGCGGAAAGGAACTTCTCCGTTGACCATGTCACCATCTGGCGATAGGTGCAGCGCTATGCGCCTGCGCGGCAGGTTCTCGCTCGGACGTTCTGAGGCAAGCCCCACTATAGAGCGGGGCTTGCGTTCTGATGACTGGCGGCAGCCCAAGGGTCTAATGGCCGGAATTGTGGGTTTCGGAAAGGGCCTCGGTGTACCAGCAATCTCCCTTCTGATATTGGTCACCACAGTCAGTGGCAACCAGCCAGCACCAGCCCACCATTGGGACCATTTTTGTAGAGTAGTGTCGCCTCAATAATTCGGCACGCATTCTCTTCAGAAACCGGTGTAGGATTTTCGGGGCCGAGAATGGGTCGCCCGAAGGTTTGCGGCCTTGCTTGGGACCTCGGCGTTGCGGAATCCACCAATACCGGCCCAGGCAAAACTTTTTGGTCCACGAGGGCCTTGGTGGGAACGCGACTTGCCGCGGTAGTCCATTCTTGGGCGGCCGCCAGCGAGATGCTCACTAAGCCGATGACGGCTGACATCAGTAATACGGTGATCGGTGAGTGAAACAGTTGTGTAACGCTGCTTTGCATTCCTTTCTCCTTTTAGAAGGCCGCGATTGTCTCGGCATGCGGACTCTCGTGTCGTCGTTAGAGAGGTATCGGTGCGTGCCGCGAAAAAGCCCGTTTCTCAGTACGGTCAACTGTTTTTCGGCAGCCTCTATGTACTAAGTGACTGGGGAGGATATTTCGGGACGCGGCCGGTGAGAGCCGGCGTCTTCGCCACTCATCTGCGTAAGGTCCGCCGGATTGAATAAGTCGGCGTGGCTGGGCACGCGTCACCGACACATTTCGGATAGCGCCTTCCCGATTGTGAACAGCGAAACTTCCCGTCGCTACTGTGTGTAAGAGTAACCGTACGTTGCTCGACGCGGCCGGAAACCCGTTGGCATGTGGACTGAACCCCGATCAGTCGTCATTTTGATAAATCCCAACAAGCCAGTTACGTGGCAACGTGCAGTGTGCCGATGGTGTGCTGCACCTCTCATCGGAGACCTGCCGGAAGTGTCCCGACTATCGAAGCTGATTCGACACGCTTCCGGCTGAAGCCCTCAGGGTTACAACGCAGGTCGATCTTCTTCGGCCAAACACTCTCAGAGCGGAGCCCACCCATGTCGGAACCGCACCGGCGTTATCAAGGTAAACGAGGTAAGACCTCCAAAGCCCCAGCCCGCCTTAAATCCTCCATCTCCGGAAAGCCTGCGGAAAACGTGGGGAGCCGTCGGATGTCTGGCCGTGCCATGCGCCCGCGCCCCCGCGCATTCTGGCAAAGGACCGGGCGGACCACAAACTCAGGCTCCGAACGCCCTTCGTAATAGTTGGCAGGGCCGTGTCCTTTTCTACGCGATCTTGAGACGCTTGAACAACGGGACCTTAGCAAAGTCCACGATGAATGCGAAGACCGCCGCCGACACGAGGGTTCCTCCCACGACCAGTATGGGCAGATGACTCATGGCGATTCCGCACGTTGCCAGCATGGAAGCGATCAGCAGATCGAGTGCCGAGCACCCGACGAGCAACGGGCTTGGGCGACAGGACCCCAGGCGCTGGCGTTCCCGATTCGTATAGGTGGTTGCTTGATTTCCAAAGACGACGACCAAGAAGGCTAGAGTCCTTAACATGTCGATGCCAAAACCCAGGCGGAACTTGGCTACGGCCAGGACGGCGGTACAGAAGATCAGTTCGCACACTCCCATGAATACACCTGCAATTGTCAACGCACCGATCCGCCAGCGATTGGGCAATGGCGACGGTCGTACGTTGTCTGTGGTCAAGGACATTCCGAGGACGTCGCCGGTGAGCATGATGATCACCATCAACATGGGAGTCAGGATGGCATGCCCGGTCATAACCAGACCCACCGCCAGGAAGAGCACCTGTACAATCTTCTTGTTGACTGAGTTGAGAGTGTAAGTCAGGATGCGCTGGAACGTCACGCGGCCCTCTTTTACCGAAGCGACGATGCCGCCGAGGCCGGGCTTGGTCATGACGATGCCGGCCGCTGACTTGGCAACATCGGTGGCGGTGGACACCGCAATTCCCATTTGCGCCTGACGGAGAGCCGGCGCGTCGTTGGCGCCGTCGC
>PLRZ01000673.1:0-852 GCA_003164075.1 Bryobacterales bacterium
CCAGCACCACGATGCGGTCCGCCTGGCGAACCGTGGATACGCGGTGCGAGATCAGAATCACGGTGCGTCCGCGCATCACCCCCGCCAAATGCGTCAGGATCCGCTCCTCGGTGAGCGTGTCGACGCTCGACAGCGCATCGTCCAGAATCAGAATGCGCGGCTCGCGCAAAATGGCCCGGGCAATCGCGGCCCTCTGTTTCTGGCCGCCTGAGAGCGTGATCCCGCGCTCGCCCACCATGGTCCGATACCCCGCGGGAAAGCCTTCGATATCGCCTGCCAGCCCCGCGATTTCGGCGGCGCGGCGGATCTGCTCCNNCCCCGGTGGCGTCCTCCACGCCGAAGGCGATATTCTCACCCACAGTCGCGCTGAAGAGGAACGTTTCCTGCGGAACGAACCCAATTTGCCGCCGCAGTTCGGCCGGATCGAGTTCGCGCAGGTCGGCGCCATCCAGCAGCACCGCCCCGCCGGTGGGATCCATCAGACGAGGCACCAAGCCAACCAGCGTGCTCTTNNATCCGCAGGTTCACCGCATCCAGCACCGGACCCGAACCGTAATTCATCGTGACCGCGCGGTATTCGATCTCCCCGGCAATCCTCCCCAGCCGCGTGGGATTTTGCGGCGCACGGATGGAGGCCGTCTCCGCGAAAATCTGGTTGATGCGGCTGAGCGAGGCGCTGCCACGCTGCATGAGGTTCACCACCCAGCCCAGCGCAANNTGAACATCACGAAGCTGCCGATGGAAATGCGGTGCCGCAGCACGTCCCGGCCGCCCATCCAAAGCACCATCAGGAAGGTGGCGCCGATCAGCACTTCCAGCGTCGGCTGGAAAATCGCCTGGATGCGAACCAGC
>PLRZ01000673.1:886-4576 GCA_003164075.1 Bryobacterales bacterium
TCTTCTCGAAGCGGGCGTGGATCACGCGGCCGGAGTAAATCACCGCCAGGCTCACGGCCGGGGCGGGCAGGATGGCGTATAGCGCCAGGCGCCAATCCACCCTCATCATCACGGCGATTGCCAGGATGAACGTCAGGCTGGTTTCGCCCCAATACATCACGCCGGGGCCGAGCATCANNCGTTGGTCGCCCGCGCCATGATGTCTCCAGTGCGCGTACGGGCATAATAGTCCGCTGCGAGGCCGGTCAGATGCTGGAACAGGTCGTTGCGCAGGTCGTATTCCACGTCGCGCGAGATGCCGATCAGGATCACTCGCATGCCGAACTGGAAGACCGCTTTCAACAACGCGAAGCCCAGCAGATATCCCACGTACCGAAAGAATAGAGTCGCTGCCCGGCCGGAACCAGCCGCGCTCAGGGAATCCACCGCGCGGCCGATCATCAGAGGCTGGCTCACCTGGGCCAAGTCTTTGAGTATTAGACAAAGGACGCCCAAAGCCATGCCCCGCCGGTAGCGCCACAGGTATTTGCGAACGGTCCGCAACGATTCCCACATGGGGTCAGAGGCCGAATGCCGTGGCCACGGTCTTACTCCACTCCATAAAGACCGTCTTCTGGCTCTGCCGGTTCCGCCACCAGGAGTCCGGCCGGAAGAATTCGTCGGGAGCGGCAACGGTCCGCATTTGGGGACCGCCGCCCGAGGCGCGTTCCGCCGCCAGGAAAATGCGGCGGGCGCGGGCAGAGTGGTAGTCGCTGGTCACCAACAGAAAGCTTTTCACGTGACGGCGCCGCAACTCCGGCAGGACCACTGCCGCTTCCTCGTTGGTGGAGAGCGCCTCATTGGGAAAGGCGATGAACCACTGCGCCGGGAAACCCTGGCGGACGGCAAAAGGAATGGCCAGGTCGGATTCGTGAAGACCGTAAGCGCCCGCCGGGCCACTTACCAGCACGTTCGGAACATAGCCGGCGCGAACCAACTCGCCGGCTTTCACGATCCGGTGGCCATATGAATCGCCGGCCAGCACCACGGCGATATCGGCCTTGCCCGGACCTTCGTCGTGGATCAGGGCGTAACCCAGACCCTGCAGCCACCACGAACGGGTCAGAAACAACAAGACCAACAGTACGGCCGCGATAAGGAGGAGACGGAGCCGGAAAAAGCGCAATGCCACGGACTATTTCTCGTCCGTGGAATTCTTCTGATCGAGATTGCCTACCGTCTTGAGCCGTTGGTAAAGACGTTCCACCTCGGCCTCGTCTTCCGGCCGGAGGATGCGGTAGCGGGGTGGTGGAGGCGTTTTGCGTTCGCCACCGGTGGCCAGCACTTCGCCCCAATACTGCCGGTACGGGATGCCGTCGATCAGGGCGTCCCGGGAGTAGCGCCGCAGGTGGCGCAGCAGGCTGTTGCAGGCATCCAGATCGCCCGGGTAGATCACCACCAGACGGGAATCGTCAAACAGGGTGACCCGCACGATCAGCGGCGAAATCCATCCCGTGCGATCCAGACGGCGGATGTCCATCCACGGAATAATGCGCTTGCCAATCGCCAGATAGCCTTCATGGGTCTCGATCGCCGGACGGAACGCCATCAGGAACAACAGCGCCGCGGTAAGCGCCGCGAACACGCTGGGCGCAAACACCAACGGCGAGTGATAGCTCACCCCGACCCACGTAAAGGCAGCCGCCAACACCACGGCGGTGATGCCGAACCACGTATAGTGTTGTGCGGGCGTATAGCGAGTCATAAACAGTCCCGTGATTTTAGCCTACTCCCATGCGTCGGACACGTCAATATTTCCTATACGTGCGGATGCCCTTCCAGGTGTAATCCACAGCGCTCCAAACGGTAAAAGCCACGCAGGGCCATAGCATTGCAGACGAGATCTCACCTAGTACGCGAGTTCCAAAAATGGTGTGCGCGATCCACAGTATTGCGGTACAAATCTGCACAAACGTCGAAACTTTCCCCCAAATACTGGGTGGAAACTGGCGCACCGGCGTCCAGAGCATGAATACTCCCACGGCCGCCAGGATATAAATATCCCGCCCGAAGATGATGGCCACCAGCCACCATGGCACCAAGTGAGCCCAGGCTAGTGCCAGGTAAACCCCGCTGAGCAGGCACTTGTCGGCAATGGGATCCAGGTAGGCGCCCACTTGCGTGTTCACCCCCATACCGCGAGCGGCCAACCCATCCAGGATATCGGTGAAGGCAGCCGCCCCAAATAACCAGCCCGCCAGCAAATAGCGGCCCTCCACGATGAAGTAAACCACCACCGGGACCATCGCCATCCGCAGTATGGTCAGCAGGTTGGGGAGGTTTACCCAGGCCGGCATGGAAGACGCCTCTTTACAGCTCTCCGGCGCCGTCCGAAGGCCGGCATTCGTAGACATGCGGGGTAATGTCGAATTTGCCCTGGTACGCGGCCACAATTCGTTCCTCGAAAGCTTTGGCGGCATCCGCGCGAAGCAGCGTGACCGTGCATCCGCCGAATCCGCCTCCCGTCATGCGCGAACCGTAGACACCCTCGGTCGCCACCGCGGTTTCGACCAGGAAATCCAGCTCGGCGCAGCTCACCTGGTAATCGTCGCGCAGGCTGGTGTGGGATTCGAGCATCAACTGCCCCATTTGCCGCAGATCGCCGGCCGCACTGGCATCGACGAACCGGCCCACGCGCACGTCTTCCGTCACCACGTGGCGGGCGCGCCGCGCCACCACGCCGGAGAGCTGCGGCGCAACGGCGGCCAACTGCTCGGGCGAGACGTCGCGGAGGCTCTTCACGTCGGGGAACCGCTCGCGGACTCCGGCCACCGCGGCGGCACACTCGGCCACCCGTTCCCGGTAGGCGGAACTGGCCAGGGCGTGCTTGACCATGGTGTTCACGGCGACGAACGTAATGCCCTCGGGCAACGTCACCGTGCGGTGGCCCAGACTGCGGCAATCGATCTCGACGGCACAATTGCGCTGTCCGAAAACCGAAATATACTGGTCCATGATGCCGCAGGGCATACCGACGAAGTTACGCTCGGCTCTTTGGCAGAGGAGCGCCAGTTCCATGGAATGGAGCGCGCGGCCATGCAGAAACGCCAGCGCGGAAGAAACTTCCAGGGCCGCCGACGAGCTCAGCCCGGAGCCCTCCGGCACGGTGCTCGCCACCAGCAGATTGGCCGGCTGGATGGGGAAGCCCGCCAGAATCAGCTCGCGCGCCACTCCGATGGGGTAGTCCGGCCAGTCATGCACGGGAGCCAGCCCCGCAATCTCTTCGACCTTCCATTGGCGCATCTCCTGCCGTTGCTCGGAATAGATGCGCACCATCCCGTCACCGGACGGCGCGGCGGCGACGGTGGTAGCCATGTCGAGTGCCACGGGAAGGACGAACCCGAGATTATAATCGGTATGTTCCCCGATGAGGTTCACGCGGCCGGGCGCGCGAAAGCGGCGCACTCCTTCCGCCGAACCATAGAGCGTACGGAAAGTCTCCAGCATAAGGAAAGCCGAGGATAACATATGGCTGTTGGCTGGGTGCGTAGCCGATCTGGGGAAGGTCCATCACCAGTGAACGCTCCCTAACGGTCGCGGCTCTGTACCTAATTGCAAACACGTGGGCACTCGTTACAGAGCCGGGCCCAGAGGGCACCCCGTTAGGGAGCGTGTTCCGCGCCTGTGCCCCGAAGCAGCCAGCCCCGAGCC
>PLRZ01000019.1:0-409 GCA_003164075.1 Bryobacterales bacterium
CAGTCGCAAAAGTCGACACTCTCGACGTCCTCATCAACAATGCCGGCATCGCTCTGTTCGACGACCTGAGCGATCCCAAGGTCGTCGCTCAGCACCTGGCCGTCAATCTTTTCGGGCCGTTGAATGTGATCAACGCTTTCCTGCCATTGCTGAAGCGCTCCAAAGGAGCCATCGTGAACAACGTATCGACGATGGCATTGGCTCCCTTCCCGGTGACACCGGCTTACGCGATCTCCAAGGCAGCCGCGTTCAATATGACACAGTCGTTCCGTGCCCTCTTGGCTGCACAGGGCGTGAGCGTTCATGCGGTCCTGACCGGCCCCACGGACACTGATATGACCAGAGGCTTCGAAATACCGAAGGCATCTCCGGAGTCCGTCGCGCAAGGCATCTTCGACGGAGTTGAGAA
>PLRZ01000019.1:458-9657 GCA_003164075.1 Bryobacterales bacterium
GGGGTGGGCAGCGCGGTGGCGCGCGCCTTCGCACGGGAGGGGGCAACGCTCTTTCTCACCGGTCGCCGCCGGGCACGGCTCGACGATGTTGCCAAGGAGATAGCCTCCGCTGGCGGCACCGTCGAGCCGGCGGAGGTCGATGCTCTTGACGAACAATCCGTGGACAAGCACCTGCAGTCCGTGATCGATAAGATGGGCCGTGTCGATATCTCGTTCAACGGGGTCGGCATTCCAAACACTACGCTACAGGGTGTGCCATTTGTGGATCTGGAACTCGACCAGTTTTCGCTGCCGATTTCTACCTACACCAAGGCTTACTTCCTGACCGCCCGACTAGCCGCACGCCGAATGATGGCGCAAAAGGCAGGGGTGATCATGACCGTAACCCCGCTTCCGGCGCGCGCCGGAGTTCCATTGCTGGGCGGCTTCGCCCCTGCAATGAGCGCCGTTGAAGGGCTCACTCGGGGACTTTCCGCAGAACTCGCTCCCCACGGCATCCGTGTTGTGGGTCTGCGAGCGGATGGCATGCCTGATTCGGGCACCATCCAAGAGGTTTTTGGCATTCACGCCAAGGCCCACGGGATGACTTGGCAGCAGTTTCACGATGTCGTCGCAGGCAAGAATCATTGGCGAGGACTCGCATCACTCGCCGAAATGGCCAATGTGGCGGCCTTCAAGGCTTCCGATGCCGCGAGCGCGATGACCGGAACCACGGTCAATCTGAGCATGGGGGCGCTCGACGACTAGAGGCAGGACTTGGCGCATCGAAAAAACTTTGCAAAGCACCGATGAGTTTCCGCCCCCTCGGCGGTTATACAAAGTGAGAGCACAAAACACAAAAGGAGACCAAGCCATGAAGAACCGCAGTTTCACCACAACCATTTCAGTGAACCAAACACCGAACGAAGCCTTCGCCGCCATTAACAACGTTCGTGGATGGTGGTCTGGAGAGGTCGAGGGCGCCACCGACAAGCCGGGAGCGGAGTTCACGTATCGTTACAAGGACGCGCACCGCTCCACGCAGAAGGTCACGGAACTCATTCCCGGCAAGAAGGTCGCCTGGCATGTTTCCGACAGCCACCTGAGCTTCGTGAAGGACAAGAACGAATGGACCGGCACGGACATCGTCTTCGATATCTCAGCGAAAGATGGCAAAACCGAAGTCCGCTTCACGCACTCAGGCCTCGCGCCGGAGATTGAGTGCTACGGTAGCTGCTCCAACGCTTGGGGCATGCTCATCGGCGGCAATTTACGCAACCTGATCAGCACAGGGAAACATCAGCCCGACGTGTTCGCCTAGGAAGGAAACAGCCATGAATAACCCAGACCCAAATTTCACCACGACGATTTCGGTGGACCAATCTCCCGAAGAAGCCTTCGCCGCCATCAACAACCCCCGTGGCTGGTGGTCGGAAAACATCGAAGGCAGCACCGCCAAGCTCGGCGATGAGTGGACGTATCGTTACAAGGACGTGCACCGTTCCACGATGAAGGTGACCGAAACGATGCCCAATAAGAAAGTTGTATGGCTTGTTGTGGACAACTACTTCAATTTCACGGAGGACAAGACCGAGTGGACGAACACGAAGGTTATGTTCGAAATCTCCACACGCGGCAACAAGACGGAAATCCGCTTCACCCACCAGGGCTTGGTTCCCGCGTATGAGTGCTTCGACGTGTGCTCCAACGCCTGGGGATCTTATGTGAACGGCAGCTTGCGCAATTTGATCGCGACCGGCAAGGGGAAGCCTAACCCAAAAGAACAGTGAAGGATGGGTATCAGACTAACAACAAAAAAAAGAAGGGACTAAATCATGGAAACGCTCGAAAAACAAAACATTCTCATCATTGGCGGCAGCCGAGGGCTTGGCCTCGGCGTGGTTGAGGCGTTTGCAGCGCGTCACTCCAACGTAACTGTGGTTGCACGTGATGAAGCGCGACTCGCGGACCTGAAGGCTCGGCTTGGAGTTTCGGCCATTGCGGGAGACGCCACCGACCCGGCGCTTGCCGACTCCGTGCTTCGCCAGGTGCGGCCGTCAGTGCTTCTGCTCAACGCCGGCGCAACGCCAGCGATGGCGCCTTTGCACAAGCAGACTTGGGAATCCTTCAGCAGGAACTGGGATACCGACGTCAAGGCGACGTTTCACTGGGTTCAGGCCGCTCTCAACGCGCCGCTTGCGCCCGGAAGTCGGGTTCTTGTTTCATCGAGCGGGGCCGCGATTGAAGGATCACCCCTTTCCGGTGGGTACGCTGGCGCAAAGCGAATGATTTGGTTAATGGCCGCTTACGCGAATGGCGTTTCGAACGATCTCAATCTGGGCATCCGATTCCAGGCGCTTCTCGTGCGGCAGATCGTAGGCGCGACCGAGCTCGGCCACGCCGCCGCCGAAGCCTATGCGCGCCGCAAAGGCGTGAGCACCGGGGCGTTCCTGGCGGGATTCGGCAAACCGCTCGCCCCGCGCGACTATGGAGAGTTCGTGGTGACAGCGCTCACCGATCCGAAATTCGAAAGCGCTCAGGCCTTCGCGATCCGAGGGGAAACGGGAATTCAGCCGCTCGACGCGTGACGATGCGATGACCGACTGGACACAAGGAGACCAGATGTTCCGATTGGCAGGCAAGACCATGGTCGTGATCGGCGGCAGCCGAGGCGTAGGGCGTCGGGTTGCGGAATACAGCGCCCGCCAGGGCGCACAGGTTCTTGCGGTAGCGCGTCGCGAGGCTGCGCTCCGCCAATTGGCTCAGGATCTTCCTGGCATCAAGGTTCTGGCGCTTGATGCGACCCTGCCAAACGCACCTTCCAAGGTATTCGAGGTCCTCGTGCCCGACATCCTCGTTCTGAGCGGAGGGGCCATTCCAATGGCCGCGCCGCTTCACGAGCAGAGCTGGCAAGATTTCACCGTCAACTGGGAGAGCGATGTCAAGATTGCGTTTCATTTCTGCAAGACAGCGCTTTCGCGCCCTTTACCTGCGGGTTCTTCGGTCATCTTGATCGCCAGCAGCGCCGCTCTCGCCGGCTCGCCGCTTACCGGGGGATATGCCGGCGCCAAGCGCACGCAGATGCTCATCGCGAGTTACAGCCAGAAAGAATCCGATCGCCTTGGACTCGGTTTGCAGTTTGTCGTGCTTGCTCCCGGAATCATGCCGGAGACCGAGTTTGGAAAGCTTGCAGTCGATGGATACGCTCGTTATATTGGGATGTCTACGAAGGACTTCATTCGAGCCATGGCTTCTCCACCGACCCAATCCGACGTAGCCAACGCCGTCGTCGAATTGGCGGCGGATGCGTATCAGTCCAAGGGAAAGATGTTCATCGTTACCGAGAAGGGGCTCGAAAGAGCTTCCTTATGTGAATGGTAGGTTGGTCAGAAGGCGAGTCAAATGAGCACTCCGGGACAATCAGATCAGGAGCATGACCGGGGGGCCCGGACGGCACCGTTTGAGCAACTCGCCGAACCGTTCCGGCGCGAAATCAAATTGCACTGTTATCGCATGCTTGGCTCCCTGCACGAAGCCGACGATCTCGTGCAAGAGACCTATCTCCGTGCCTGGCGCAGCTTCGATACTTTCGACGGCGGAAACTTTCGTGCGTGGCTCTACCGCATCGCGACGAACGCCTGTCTGAATGCACTCGCCAGCCGCAAGCACGCGCGGCGTATGTTGCCGGACCAGTACGGGCCTGCGACCGAGCAGATGCCGGAGAAGCCAGCAACCGAAATAGCCTGGCTTGAACCTTACCCAGACTCGAACATCGAAGGGATTGCCGACGATGTTCTGAACCCGGAGGCGCGTTATACGGCCCGCGAATCGGTGCGGCTTGCCTTTGTCGCCGCAGTCCAGGAATTACCGCCGCGACAACGCGCTGCGCTTCTGCTCTGTGACGTGCTCGGATGGGCGGCGGCGGAAGCCGCGACGCTGCTCGGCGGTTCGACCGCTTCAATCAATAGCGCCCTTCAGCGTTCGCGCGAAACGCTGGCCAAACGCTACCCCGACGGCCGCCCTGAAGCGGCGGATAAACCCGATCCGGCGCACCAAGTGCTCCTTGGTCGCTATCTAAAGGCCTGGGAGGGGCATGATGTCGATGCTTTCGTGGCGCTTCTTAAAGAGGACGCCGCAGTGACCATGCCGCCGTGGCTCCAATGGTTCGTGGGCCGCGAGCCCGTCCGATCCTTCTTCTCGATGGTTTGGAGAACTTGTGGCGGCCTGCGCTTGGTGCCGACAGCGGCCAACGGGCAACCCGCCTTCGCTGTCTATGAACGTAGTGCGACTGATGGAACATGGGCTGCGCACTCGATCCACGTGCTCACACTCGATCACGACACGATTACTGCGCTAACACTTTTTGTCGAGCCCGGCCTTTTTCAGGCCTTTGGACTCCCGCTCAGCTTCCCTGGCTAGCTAAGCTATCCGTGACGTCACTGCCCCACACGGAGCCGAGCCTCCCCGCTGGCCGCTTGCTTGCGTCGCAACCACAACGGCAGCAGCGGGAGCGCACTCATCAAGCAATAATAGAACCGGCCAGGGGAAAACCAAGGTATTCCCTGCGCGACTTCGGCGATCTAATCCTGTTAAAACCAACCGAGTTTTGTTAACTTGGAGCGATGGAGCAGGGTCAACCCAGCCGGACCGCGTTCGCCGCCGCTACCCATCGCGCAGCTTACCAGCTTCTCGAAGGCGGCCGCGTCTTTGCCGATCCGCTCGCATTGAGAATCCTGGGAGAGGATCAGGAAACCGTCCGCCGCAAAGCTGAAGAAGACCCACTCAGCCGGCGAATGCGACTATTCATCGCCATGAGGTCGCGATTTGCCGAAGATGCGTTGGCAGCCGCGGTGGAACGCGGCGCACTCCAATTGGTTGTGCTGGGAGCGGGTCTCGACACCTATGCCTACCGCAGCCCATTTGGAGAGCGACTGCGCATTTTCGAAGTGGATCATCCGGCAACCCAAGTATGGAAGCGCCATCGGCTCAACGAGGCGTCTATACCGATACCAAGCTGGCAAACATTCGTTCCCATCGATTTTGAGCGGGATACCCTATCGGAAGGCCTTACGGCCGCCGGTTTTGATCCAACGCAACGGACGTTCTTCACTTGGCTGGGCGTGGTGCCGTACCTCACCAAGGAAGCTATTTGGTCGACGCTTGGCTTCATCGCGGCGCTGCCGAACGGCGCCGAAGTCGTATTCGACTACAGCGATCCTCCCGATTCGCTATCACCGGAATCGCGGTCATCGCATGACTTGCGCGCGGTTCGCGTAGAAAAGCTTGGAGAACCGTGGGTGACGCACTTCGACGCCGAAGAATTGCGGGCTAAGCTGCTTACTGTTGGATTTCGGGAAGTCGAGGATTTGGGGCCGCCTCAGATCGTTGGTCGCTATTTTCCCAACAGGCCCATTTCTTCGGAAATGGGCGGTCACGTCGTACGTGCGGCCACAGCCTAAGCCGATTCAAGAAATCATATCCTGACGAGGCGTTGGCAACGCTGCCCTATGAACGCCGGAACCCCGACCGCGTTGCAAGCACGGACATTGCTCGCACAGGGACTAGGTCTCGAACGGGGCTTGGAGGTGCCATGAAAGAGAACCCGTAGATGCTGAGTTCCGTCATTCCATCGCGTTCGCCTGGCAAAGCCGTGATTCCGCGTAACGCCGTAACGCCGTAACGCCGTCCACCAGGTCGAGTTCAGTCGCCGCGCCGGAGAATCTCCTTGACTTGACCGTATGGTCAACTGTAAAGTGTGGTTGTGAAGAATGTTCCTGACACGCGCACCCGGCTCGTCGAGGTCGCGATGGATCTGATCTGGCCGCGCAGCTACGGCGCGGTGTCGGTGGACATGATCTGTAAAGCCTCCGGCGTGTTCAAGGGCAGTTTCTACCACTTCTTCCCGACGAAAGCCGATTTGATGGCGGCTGCACTGGAACACTACTGGCTTACCAACCAACCCCATTTTGACCGCATATTTTCGTCCACCGTCGCGCCGCTGGAACAGATCCGAAAATACTTTGAGTATGTGCGCAAGCGGCAAATTGAGAGGCGCTCCACGGCAGGATGCGTTCTTGGCTGTCCCTATGCCAGCATCGGCTGTGAAATCGGCCAACAGGTACCGGTCGTCGGCGAAAAGATACGCGAACTGATGAGCCGTTATTGTGCCTACTTCGAACGTGCAATACGCGCTGCGAATGAGACTGGTGCGATTCAGGTCGCTGACCCAAAAGCGAAGGCGAGAGACTTGTTCGCTTTACTCGAAGGGACACTCACACAAGCCCGAATTCATGATGATCCTTCACTATTGGATGGAATGGCCGACAGGGCAGCGGCGATCGTAAAAATGCCAAGCGGGGCAGTGGCGTAGTTTTTTGCCCGTGATCTGACCGAATAGTCAACAAGAGGAAAAACTCGATGACAACTGAACTTTTGCTTCCGAGCCCCGAAGAACGGTCCGCTCTCTGGTCGGAACTCGTTGCGCAAGCTGAGGCGTATTTCGGAGACGTGGAGTCGCTGCCCGTTGCACCCACTCTCAACCAAGCTGACCTGCAAGCGTTACTCGATACGTTTTCACTCGATGAACCCGGATCACGGATCGACGTGCTCCACCGCTTCACGAGGGAGTTGAAGAGGCATCAGGTCCACACGCCTCACCCCTGTTACTTCGGTCTGTTCAATCCGGCTCCCGCCTTCATGGGAATTCTTGGTGACTGTATTACGGCCACGCTGAATCCCCAGCTTGCCGCCTGGAGTCATAGCCCTCTCGCCGTCGAAACGGAGCGGCGGATGATCCACGCATTCGCGGGCAAGTTCGGGCTCTCCCAAGAACACGCCGACGGGTGCCTGACGAGCGGTGGTGCGGAAGCCAATCTGACTGCCCTGCTCTGCGCGCTGACGGAACGATGGCCGGGCGTTCTTGACAGCGGGGTGCAGAGTATCGCCGCGAGGCCCGTCTTTTACGCCTCGGCGGAGAGCCATCACTCGTTTTTGAAAGCAGCCCGAACGGCAGGGCTGGGGCGGGCAGCCCTTCGGACCGTACCGGTCACGGACGAACTGCAGATGGACAGCGATGCACTGCGACGGATGATCGAGGAGGATCGCGGACTTGGATACGAACCGTTCCTGATCATTGGCACTGCAGGGACGACCGGTGCGGGAGTCGTTGACCCGCTCGTCGCCATCAGCGAGGTGGCGCGCGCTAATAGGCTCTGGTTCCACGTCGATGCTGCCTGGGGCGGTGCGGCTGTTCTTGTGCCGGAGTTGCGGGCAGTCCTGTCAGGGATCGAGACCGCTGACTCGATTACTTTTGATCCTCACAAATATCTCTCGATACCGATGGGGGCAGGCATGTTCCTGACGCGACATCGCTATGCCTTGAGCAGAATCTTCTCTGTAAGCACTGCCTACATGCCCAAAGAGGGCGAACGCCTCGCAGTCGTTGATCCTTACGTTCATTCCATGCAGTGGTCGAGACGATTCATCGGACTCAAGCTGTTCCTGACCCTCGCGACGACCGGGTGGGACGGCTACGCGCGTATCCTTCGGCACCAATCTGAAATGGGAGATCTTTTGCGAAAACGGCTGACGGCAAGTGGCTGGAGTATCGTCAATCGGACCAAGCTCCCTGTCGTATGCTTCACGCCCTCGGACGAAGAGTGGGACATGGCGATGCATCAACGTGCCTCCGATGCCGTGGTTGAATCCGGAAGCGCCTGGATTTCAACAATCATGCTGGGGGGCAAGAAACCGGCCCTGCGGGCGTGCATTACGAACTACCGAACCGGGCCGGAACACATCGAGACCCTCCTTGTCGTTTTGTCGAATGTTCGGGACGGCCTTTCAACGCGGACGCGGAGGTGAATTGACAGATGAAGGTTTTGGAAACGCGCCAGTTAGATTACTGCTATGGAACTAGTGTCCTGAGTTAGAAATTCGTTGACAAAGTCTTTCGACCTTCCCCAAGATCAGATCCGCGTCCGCTGTCCATACGAAGGGCTTGGGATTTCGATTCCGCTGATCCAAGTAGGCGAGCATGGCTTTTTCCAGATCTCGAACCGCGGTGTGGCTTCCCCGCCGTACGCAGCGCTCAGTCACTTCGGCGAATAGTCGCTCCACTAGATTCAGCCAACTCCCGCTGGTAGGCGTGAAGTGGACATGGTAGCGCGGGTGGCGAGTTAACCATGTTCGCACCTTGCTCACCTTGTGGGTGCCGTAGTTGTCCATCACCAGATGGACCTCGAGCCCGCGCGGAAGATTGGCATCGACATCGTTGAGAAACCGCAGGAATTCCTGATGCCGGTGTCGTCGATAGCAATTGCTGATGGTGACACCGCTTGCCACATCCAGGGCGGCAAACAGCGACGTTACTCCGTGCCGCTCGTAATCATGCGATTGCCGCGCCGGTACGCCCGGCGCCATTGGCAGAATCGGCTGGGTTCGGTTCAGCGCCTGCACCTGACTCTTTTCGTCTACACACAGGACGATCGCGCGATCCGGCGGGTGCATGTACAAACCGACGATATCCCGCACTTTTTCAACGAATTGAGGGTCTTTGGAGAGCTTGAAGTTCTCCACCCTGTGCGGCTGTAATCCGAAGGCGCGCCAGATCCGCACGATGGCCGTCTGCGATAACCCTGACTTCTTTGCCATCAACCGGGTACTCCAGTGCGTGCTGTTGGCCGGCATGGATTCCAGCGTCTTGGTCACAACGGCCTCCACCTGTTTGTCCGCAATCGAACGCGGAGCACCTGGCCGGGGTTCATCCAGCAAGCCTTCGAGCCGGTTCACTCGAAAACGCTCCCGCCACTTACAAACCGTAGCTCCGGTGATCTGCAACTTCTTGGCCACCGCTCCATTGCCCAATCCTTCATCGCAGCCGCCGCACTAGGCACAGGCGCCCATGGTGCCGTCCACCAAGTGTTGGAGAACGGTCGTATCTTCGCCGACGGCCACAGCCTAAGCCGACTCAACAAATCAATCCTGACTAGCGGCGTAGTAGAGTTTTCTTCTGCCACCGGCATCGCCCCGTCGACGAAGGCCCTCGGAGGTTCTGACAGGGTTTCTTTCAACACTATTCCGATTTGCAAAAACTCACGTACAGCGGATTCGCGCCTGGAAGCGGCGTTGATCGGCGCGGATCGCCGATGAGGTCCTCCAGCCCAAAATGCGAAATCGTCTTGCTTTCGTCACAGTTAAGTAGAAAGCAGATCGTCACCGA
>PLRZ01000181.1:0-2806 GCA_003164075.1 Bryobacterales bacterium
TGCGGCACTGTGCGGACTGGCGCTGTGTGATGACGTCGAGCCACGCGGTAGAGCGGCTGGATGTGAAAGACGCGGAATTCTGCGCGGCCTGCCGGAAGCCCGTGCTGCAGAACGGGCGGCGGTTTTTCTGAGGGGAAGGCTCGCGCCACCTCCGGGCAAAGGCAAGCTAAGGGGTCGCGAAACAATAAGCTGACCAAANNTAACGGTCAATGCCGCATAGTTTTCTTTTTCGGCGGCAACCGAAACATTCCAGAGGGCTTCTGTTTCAGCGCCGCTGGCCGTCGAAAAGGCCGTCCGGCAATTGGCGTGGGTTTGACACACTGGTCGGCTATGCACCAGCCCTGGGGGCGTCGCGCCAAATGCCTGCGAATGAAAGGGTTGGAGAATATTCGAAAAAACTATGCGGCATTACCCTAACGNNAGGATATTTTTTCGCGGCTTCTTACTGCGGCTCCGATGCCCGTTCAGAGCCGGGCCCAGGGGGCACCCCGTTAGGGAGCGTTAGGAGGCGATTGAATAGGTTATTTCCACACAGGCCCTAAGAGCAGGCTCCGCCCAAAACCAAGTCTTGACATCGATAGCGATGGTCCCTATGCTATGTCATGCAATCGCTTTCATTTTGGAGTCTCGATGAATGTTTCCAGACGGAATTTTGCGAAGTCCATCGCTGTTGCCGCCGGCGCGCCGTACATTCTGCGCGGCCAACCGGGCGCGCTGCGGGCGCGAGTCAAGATCGACACGGAACGCGCGATCGGCGATATCGACCCGCTGATTTACGGAAATTTCATCGAGCACCTGGGCCGGTGCATCGACGGCGGGGTGTTCGAGGAAAAGTCGCCGCTCTCCGACTCGAACGGCTTCCGCCGCGACGTGTTGGACGCCGCCCGCAAACTGCACGTCACGCAACTCCGCTGGCCCGGTGGGAATTTCTCCTCCAACTACCATTGGCTCGACGGCCTGGGCCCGCGCGACCAGCGGCCGGCGCGCCTCGAAATGGCCTGGGGCACGGTGGAGAGCAACCGCTTCGGCACCCACGAATTCCTCAACTACGTGGAGCTGCTCGGCACCGAACCCTACGTCTGCGCCAACTTCGGCACGGGAACCTGGACCGAGGCGCAGCAGTGGGTGGAGTACTGCAATTCCCCGGAAGACACGGCCATGACGCGGCTGCGCAAACAGAACGGACGCCAGGCGCCCTGGAAGGTCAAGTTCTGGGGCCTGGGCAATGAGATGGACGGTCCCTGGCAGATGGGCCATCGCAGCGCCGAGGACTACGGCAAATTCGCCCTGGAAGGCGCCAAGCTGATGAAGTGGACCGATCCGAGCGTGAAGCTGATCGCCGCCGGTTCGTCCAACTACCGCCCCGGGTCGGACTGGACTTCGTGGAACCGGACCGTGCTGCAATACCTCAACCAGCACGCCGACTACCTGTCGCTGCATCTCTACGTGGGCAATGCCGGCAATGACTTCGCCGATTTCATGGCCAGCTCGGTGGAACTCGACGAGCGCACCAAGACCGCCGAAGGCATCATCGACGCGTCGCTTTCGGGCCAGCCCGGCAATCGCAAGATCTACATTGCGTGGGACGAATGGAACGTGTGGTATCGCGCCCGCGGCGATGCGCAGCGGGGCCGCCGCATTCTGGAGGAGCGCTACAACCTGGAAGACGCGCTGGTGGTGGCCACCTTCCTGAATTCGTTCGTCAACCATGCGCACATCGTGAAAATGGCCAACATGGCGCAACTGGTGAACGTGATCGCGCCCATCTTCTCGGGCGACAAGGGCCTGTTCCTGCAGACCATTTATTACCCCTTGCAACTGTTCGCCAACAACTCCAAGGGCAAAGCGCTGGAACTGTTCGTGGACAGTCCCAAGTACAAGACCGAGCGGTTCGACGGCGTGCCCTACCTGGATGTTTCGGCCGCCTACGACAATGGTTCGCTGGTGTTGAATGTGGTCAACCGGCATCGCGACCAGAGCATCGAAACCGAGTTTCAGGCCGAAGACAAGCAGTTCTCGGGCCCCGTCGCGGTCTCGGATGTGAACGGGCCCGACATCAAGTCCGAGAACGATTTCGGTAAGACTACCGTGAAGACGGTGGAAAGCTCCATCGCCGCCGAACCGCGCAGCCTGCGGTATAGCTTTCCGCCGCACTCGTATACTATGTTGAAGGTAAAGCTCGCCTGAGGCCACCTATGAATCGCAGGCAGTTCATTGCAGGAGCCGGCGCGGTCGCCTCGCTGAGAGTTGGCCGGGGCGCCGGTAAAGTCTCGATTGCGCTCGACTCTCGCGATCCGGTCGCCAATGCTGCACCCGCCCGGTGGGCCGCTGCGGAATTGGAGCAGGCCCTGACGGCCCACGGCGTGGCAGTTTCGAGGTGCGAGAGTATCGCCGCGGCCGGCCCCGGCGATCTCTGCATACTGGCCGCCGGCGCGGAGTCGGCAGCCGCGGCCGATATCCTGAAGCAGGCGCGCGCCACCGTCCCCGCTGTTCCCGAAGCCCTGGCGCTGGTCCCGGCCGTGGTGGGGAAGACCAAGGTGGTGATGGCCTGCGGTCGCGATACCAGGGGATTGGTATTTGCGCTTCTCGATCTGGCCGACCGCGTGCAAAACGCCGCGGAACCATTGGCCGCGCTGGCCGTGACACGGGCCAACACCGAGCGGCCGGCCAACGCGGTCCGCAGCGTCACCCGGCTTTTCACCAGCGACGTGGAGGACAAGCCCTGGTATAACGACCGTGAAATGTGGCCGCGCTATCTCACTATGCTCGCCGGCCAGCGGTTCAATCGCTTCAACCTGGCTTTCGG
>PLRZ01000181.1:2826-5666 GCA_003164075.1 Bryobacterales bacterium
GGCTCGCGGGATGGAGTTTCAGCTCGGCTTGTGGATGCACGGCTACGAATGGATCGATAGCCCCAAGCCGAACTACACCATCGAAGGCCTGAACAAAGATAACCACGCCGCCTACTGCCGCGACGCGCTTCGCCTGCTGTTGCAGTCCTGCCCGGCGATCAGCGGCATAACGTTCCGCGTGCATGGGGAAAGCGGCGTAGAAGAGGGCAGTTACGACTTCTGGAAAACCGTCTTCGATGGCGCCGTCACCTGTGGCCGTAAGGTGCGGATCGACATGCATGCCAAAGGGATGGACCAGTCGATGTTGGACATGGCCGTGGCCACCGGCTTGCCGGTCACCCTCTCGCCGAAATACTGGGCCGAGCACCTGGGCATGCCTTACCATCAGGCCGACATCCGCGAGTTGGAACAGCCCAAGCCGGACCGCCAGGCCACCGGCCTGATGAAGTTCAGCGCCGGTTCCCGCAGCTTCCTTCGTTACGGTTATGGCGACCTGCTGCGCGACGACCGCCCCTGGGACGTGGTCCACCGCATCTGGCCGGGCACCCAGCGCCTGCTGCTGTGGGGCGATCCGGTGAACGCGGCGGCTTACTCGCGGGCCTTCAGCTTTTGCGGCAGCAAGGGAGTGGAGATCTGCGAGCCGCTCTCGTTCAAGGGCCGGCGCGGTTCCGGTATCGCGGGCGACCGCTGTGCCTACGCTGACGCGTCGTTGAGGCCGCGATGGGATTGGGAGAAGTACGTCTACGGCTACCGGGTGTGGGGCCGTCTGCTGTACAATCCGGCTGCCGAAGGCCAGCCTTGGCTCCGCTATTTCCGGAAACAATTCGAGGGCGCCGCGGAGGCCGTGGAAGCCGCCCTGGCCAATGCCAGCCGTATCTTGCCCATCGTGACTACGGCGCACGCCCCTTCCGCCGGGAACAACAACTATTGGCCGGAGGTGTACATCAATCACTCCATGGTGGAGGCCGAGCGCCAGTCCCCGTACACCGATTCGCCGGCGCCCAAGGTCTTTGGCAACGTCAGCCCGCTCGATCCGCAGTTATTCTCACGCATCAACGATTTTGCCGACAACTTACTAAGTGGGGAAGTAAACGGAAAATACTCCCCCATCGAGGTGGCGCAGTGGATTGAAGATTCCGCCGCCGCTGCCAGCCAGTACTTAGCGCAGGCCGAGACGGCGGCGCCACGAAAGGAGCGTCCCGAGTACCGGCGGATGGCCATCGACGTGGGGATGATGGCGGGGCTGGGACGTTTCTTCGGCGCCAAGTTCCGCGCCGGCGTGCTTTACCGCATTTACGAAAAGACTGGCGACGCGGCCGCGTTGCGGGAGTGCCTGAATCGGTACCGCAAGGCGCGAACCGCGTGGGCGGAGTTGGCCGATCGCGCCAAAGGCGTGTATGTGCCGGACATCACCGTGGGAGAACTGCCCCAACTGCGCGGGCATTGGCTGGACCGGCTGCCGGCCATCGATCGCGATATCGCCGCCATTGAGGCGAAGGTCCCCACAGGCGGCGAATCGCAGCCGCGCACGGCAGAGGCGATTCAGGCGGCGCTGGGCCGTCCCGAACGCGCTCCGCTGCCCGCCCTCAATGGGCCGCCCCTACGGTTCCAGCCCGGCCAACCGCTGGAGATTGCTTTGACCATCCTGCGGCCGGTGGCGTCGGTGACTCTATACTACCGGCACGTCAATCAGGCCGAGCGATACCAGTCCGCCGCCATGGCCCCGAGCAATCGTCGTTACCAGGCCACTATTTCCGCGACTTACACCGATTCCGCTTACCCGCTGGAGTATTATTTTGAAGTGAGGGAAACGCCGGGGAGAATCTCGCTGCACCCGGGCCTCTCGAAAACCTTGAACCGGCAACCGTACTTTGTAGCGCGGCGGGCCTGAAAGAGTATGACACTGCGAATCATGGTCTCGCGGCACTCGGCGTTCTATAGCCCGCTGATTGCCACTATCGCCGCCGGCTTCCTGGAGCGGCGCGGCATTGCGGCGGAGTACGCCACGCTGGGGAAGGGGCAGCGTTCCAGCGCGCTGATTGCCGAGGGCGCGGTGGACATCATGCAATCGGCAGTCTCCTCGAACTGGGGGGCGATGGAGCGGGGAGATGCGCCGCTGCCGGTACACTTTGCGCAGATCAACCAGCGCGACGGCTTCTTTCTGGTGGCGCGCCAACCGGACGCAGCTTTCGAGTGGACCGAACTTGCCGGGCAAACCGTGCTGGCCGACCATGGAGTTCAACCGCTGGTCATGTTGAAATACGCGGCCGGGTCCAATGGCCTGGAGTGGGCGCGTGTGGACGCCATCAATGCGGGCGCCCCTGACGAAATGGCGCGCGCCTTCCGCCAGGGCCGCGGCGCTTACGTCCATCTGCAATCGCCGGACGCCCACCAGTTGGAGTGCGACGGCGCGGGCTATGTGGTGGCCTCGATGGGCGCGTCGATGGCGCCGGTGGCCTTCAGCAGCCTGTGCTGCTCGCGCGATTTCGTCAAGACGGAAACCTTTCGGCAGTTTGTGGAAGCCTACCGCGAGGCGCGCGAGTGGGTGCGCACCGCATCGGCCGTGGAGGTGGCTCGGGCCGAGTCCGGTTTCTTCGCGGGGTATTCGCTGGACGCGCTGGCGGCGGCTATCGGACGTTACCAGACGGTGGGCTGTTGGGAAGGCGGTGTGGAGATTCCGCGGCGACTCTACGAGCAGTCCTTGAACGTGTTCCAGGCCGAGGGCGCCATTGTACGCCGTTACCCGTACGAGGAAGTTTGCGAATGGAGTGCCGGAGCATGATCGCCCTGGCGGGGAAAATGGGCTGAGCCATTCCTTTGGGATGAGCCCGTTTTCGTGG
>PLRZ01000487.1 GCA_003164075.1 Bryobacterales bacterium
GCAGGAGATTGACATTGTGATCACGCGCGCGCATGTTTTCAACGGCGAGTGGCAGGCGCTCTACGATGAAGTTGCGGCGTTCAGGGAGGCGTGCGGGCCGAACGCGCACATGAAGGCCATTCTGGGCACCGGCGATTTGATGACGCTGCGCAATGTGGCGCGGGCCAGTTGGGTGGCGATGATGGCGGGCGCGGACTTTATCAAGACGTCGACGGGCAAGGAAAGCGTGAACGCGACGCTGCCGGTTTCGCTGGTGATGGTGCGGTGCATTCGCGACTATGCCGAGCGGACGGGGATGGCGGTGGGATTCAAGCCGGCGGGCGGGATTCGCACGGCGAAGCAGGCGACGGACTGGCTGGCGTTGATGAAGGATGAGCTGGGAAGGCCGTGGCTTGAGCCGTCGCTTTTCCGCATTGGCGCCAGCGGCATGTTGGGCGATATCGAGCGGCAACTGGAGCATTATTTGACCGGGCATTACTCGGCAACGTATCGGCATCCGGTGGCGTGAGGGCAAGATGGGCGTCGGGTACATCGGAAGTGACCAGCCATATCTTGACGGTGAGCATGAAATGCAACTACGCTGCGGCGGCCTTTTCCCCTATCGAAGTCAGAACGGACCGGGAAATTGTTTCCACTTCGCGGATCCCCAAGGGCGACTTGTGGTGCATTTCTCCAAACGAAAGACGCAGATTCAAGTTGGATCAATTGTCCGCGCGAGATTCGTGATACAGGCACACCGCGAATTTGAGGGCCGGTCACAGAACATAGCAAAGAAGTTTCGCATCACGGGGGGGCGGACTAATGCATACGGAATCGCGCAAGACTTTCACAGAGAGCAAAGTGAATTTAATGACGATTTCTGTTTCCTGTTATTCCTGGCTGCCCTTTGGTTGGGGCACAATTGGTCGTTTGAAGGAGATGCTGTGAGCATAGCGGAAAAGTTTTACACCATGGAGTACGGAGTCGCGCCGGAGGATCCGAAGGAAGCGGTTGCTTGGTTGGAACGGCACCATCGCCGGTTTGAGGAGTTCATCGGCGGCGCGTGGGTTGCGCCGAAGAGCGGCGAGTACCAGACCACCAGCGATCCTTCGACGGGCGATGTGCTGGCCGAAGTGGCCAAGGGCAACATCGACGACGTGAATGCTGCCGTCGACGCGGCGCGGAAGGCGCAGCCGGCGTGGGCTGCGCTGAGCGGCTACGAGCGGGCGCGTTATTTGTATGCTCTCGCGCGGCAGGTGCAGAAGCACGCGCGGCGCCTCGCGGTACTGGAGACCATGGACAACGGCAAGCCCATCCGGGAGAGCCGCGACATCGATATTCCTCTGGTCGCGCGGCATTTCTATCACCACGCGGGCTGGGCGCAGATGCTGGAATCGGAGTTTCCGCAATACACGGCGTGCGGCGTGGTGGGCCAGGTGATTCCGTGGAACTTTCCGCTGCTGATGTTTGCGTGGAAGGTGGCGCCGGCGCTGGCCGCGGGCAACACGGTGGTGATCAAGCCGGCAAAATATACTCCGCTGACGGCGCTGGCGTTTGCGGAGCTGGCGATGGAAGTGGGATTGCCGCCGGGCGTGCTGAACGTGCTGACCTGCGATGCAAAGACGGGCCAGGCGCTGGTTGAGCATCCGGGGATCGACAAGGTTGCGTTTACCGGATCGACCGATGTGGGGCGTACGATTCGCAAGGCGACGGCCAATTCAGCGAAGAAATTGTCACTGGAGCTGGGCGGGAAATCGCCGTTCGTGGTCTTCGACGATGCGGATCTGGACTCGGCGGTTGAAGGGCTGGTCGACGCGATCTGGTTCAACCAGGGGCAGGTGTGCTGCGCGGGTTCGCGGCTGCTGGTGCAGGAGCGCGTGGCCGAAACACTCTACGCCAAAATTCGCGCGCGCATGGAAACGCTGCGCGTGGGTCCGCCGTTGGATAAATCTATCGACATTGGGGCGATTGTTTCGCCGGTGCAACTGGAGTCGATTCGCAAGATGGTGGACGCAGGCGTGGCGGAAGGCGCGAAGTGCTGGCAGCCGAGTCATGCAATGCCGGAAAAGGGCAGCTTCTATCCGCCGACGTTGCTGACGGATGTGCATCCGGCGGCGACCGTGGTGCAGGGAGAAATTTTCGGGCCGGTGCTGGTGGCGATGACGTTCCGCACGCCGGCCGAGGCCGCGGAGCTGGCCAACAACACGGTGTATGGGCTGGCCGCGAGCGTGTGGAGCGAGAACATTAATGTGGCGCTCGACCTCGCTGCGAAGGTGAAGGCGGGCGTGGTGTGGGTGAACTCGACCAACCAGTTCGACGCGGCGTGCGGGTTTGGCGGCTATCGCGAATCCGGGTACGGGCGCGAAGGCGGACGCGAGGGGATGCTCGAATATCTGACGCCGAAGTGGCTGCACGCGCTGCCCGCGGCGCCGGAGAAGGCGGCGAAACTGGAAACGCCGGATGAGGAAGAGGGATTTGCGGCGGCGGGTTCGGCGGCCGGATCGACGATTGATCGCACGGTGAAGCAGTACATCGGCGGCAAACAGGCGCGGCCCGATTCGGGGTATTCGTTCCCTGTGTACGGGCGCGAGGGCGAGCTGCTGGGCGAGGCGCCGCTGGGCAATCGCAAGGACATTCGCAACGCGGTTGAAGCTGCGCGCAATGCAACGGGCTGGGCCAAGAGCACGGCGCACAATCGCGCGCAGGTTCTCTACTATCTTGCGGAAAACATGATCCAGCGCCGCGACGAAATTGCGCAGCGGTTGGCGCGCGCGGTGGGCGAGGAGCAGGCCGCGGTGGAAGTGGATCTCGCAGTGCAACGCGTCTTCTCTTATGCCGGCTGGGCCGACAAGTACGACGGCCAGGTGCACA
>PLRZ01000458.1:0-7156 GCA_003164075.1 Bryobacterales bacterium
AAACCGAAGCGGCCGAATTCCAGAAAACCTACAACATCGATGTGGTCGTGGTGCCCACCAACCGCCAGATGATCCGCAAGGAGAATCAGGACCTGGTGTATCGCACCGAAGAAGAAAAGTTCCGCAACGCCGCCAAGGAAATCAAGGAATATAACGCCAAGGGCCAGCCCGTGCTGGTGGGCACCATTTCGGTGGAGAAGTCCGAGAGATTATCGGGCATCCTCAAGCGGATGGGCGTCCGGCATGAGGTTTTGAACGCCAAGAATCACGAGCGCGAAGCCAGCATCGTGGCGCAGGCGGGCCGCAAAGGCACGGTGACGGTCTCCACCAACATGGCCGGCCGCGGTACCGATATTCTGCTCGGCGGCAACGCCGAGTTCATGACCAAAGACGCCTGTCTCAAAGAGCGGGTGGCCGAACGGATCAACGAGAGCGAAGCCCAATATATCGCCGACGAGCACTTCTATTACTTCACCCATCACGACCAGTTCTACCGCGTGCGCCGCGATAAATGGGACGAGTTGTTCGCCGGCTTCAAGAGCGAAACGGATACCGAGCACGAAGAGGTGGTGGCCCTGGGCGGCCTGCACATTGTAGCCACCGAGCGCCACGAGTCGCGCCGTATCGACAACCAGCTTCGCGGGCGTTCCGGCCGCCAGGGCGACCCCGGCAGCTCGCGCTTTTTCCTCTCGCTGCAGGACGACCTGCTGCGCATTTTCGGCGGCGAGCGCATGCAGAACCTGATGCTTCGCCTGGGCATGGAAGAGGACGTGCCCATCGAAAGCGGCCTCATCACCAAGCGCATCGCCAAGGCCCAGGAAGCCGTCGAAATGCAAAATTTCGAGGCCCGCAAACACCTCCTGGAATACGACGACGTGATGAATAAGCAACGCCAGGCGGTGTACGGCATGCGCCGGCAACTGCTGGAAGGCACCGACCAGAAAGAGCGCGTCGTGGAGATGGTGCAGGGGATTGTCGACCAGTTCATCGACATGCGCTGCCCCAACGACAAGCACCCCGATACCTGGGACCTGGCCACGCTGCGCAACGACATCCTCACCGAGTTCGGCGCGCGGATCGACCTGCACGATATCTCCAACATGACGCGCATCGAGTTGGGCGATTACATCCTGGAGAGGCTCAAGCAGAAGTATCAGGAAAAAGAAGAGATGGTGGGCAGCGAGGTGATGCGCCAGACGGAGCGCATCGTGATGCTGCAGGTGATCGACAACCAGTGGAAGGACCACCTGTTGTCGATGGACGAACTGAAGCAGGGCATCGGCAATCGGGCCTATGGCCAAAAGGACCCGCTGGTGGAGTACAAGAAAGAATCCTACGAGCTCTTCACCGCCATGATGGACCGGATGGAAGACGAGTCGGTGCGCTTTCTATTCTTCCTGCAGGTACAGAGCGGCGCGGGTCCGATCCTGCCCTATCCGGACGAAGAGGAACAGGGCCCGTCGGCCGAGGATGCCGAGAAAGCCGCCGCGGCCGCCCGTGAAGCGGAGGAAGAGAAGAAGCGCGCCGCCAAACGCCAGATGGAAGATTTCACGCGCAATATCGAGCGTAAGAAGGATAAGGAACTGGCGGGCCTGCAATTCGGCGGCGACGATTCTGGCGGACCGAAGACGGTGGCCGCCGGCGCCAAAGTCGGCCGGAACGATCCGTGCCCCTGCGGCAGCGGGAAGAAATACAAGAAGTGCCATGGGGCGGCGGCGTAGGGCGAACGTTGTATCTACGAACTACCGCGGGGGCTGGTGAAGGTATGACCGGGCCGGAAATCGCCCGCCTGACCGGCCTAACCGCCGATTCGGTGCGCGTCAATCTCGGCCGGGGAATGAGCAACTCTCCTCCGAAAGCCGGGGGCGGCCGGTCAGGGAAAATGGCGAGGCGGTGCTCGCCTGCCGGTCTGCCCGCGCTGAACCAGGCNNTCCTTCTTCTTATGCAGCTTCTTTTTCACATCCGGCCAGAATTCCTTCAGCACGTTGGAGAAGGCATCCGTCCCGCAGGCGATCAGTAGCCTTTGTACGTTGTCGGAAGCCGTGCGCGTGTCCGGATAATAAGCGTTGGAAATGGCGACCCCAATGGCGTTGCCACCCCATTCCGAGAAATTGAAGAAGTGGCCTCCGGAATCCGTGCGAACGATCACGATTTGCTTCAACGCGTACCCGGTGCGCCCCAGTATGGAACCTTCCCCACGCCGGAAATAGCGCGGATCTTCATGCGTCAAAATGGGGACCAGTCCCTCGGTCATCATGTTGCCGATCATCTGGTCGCCATAGGCGCTCGCAAAACGCTGCGCGTAACCTTTCACACCCTGCCCGAACGAGGGATTCTGGTTTTCGATCTGATACAGCGCCGCAAACAATCCGCTGGTCGGAAAAACCGGCCAGTCGAAAGAGTCCATGAAGGCAATGTGCATCTTCTGGGCGCCGCTGATGGAATGAAAGGGAATGGACTCCTCGGTGGTGCGATTGTTCGGAATGACACCGAAGATTCGCTTATCTTCGGGGGCCTGAACAGGAATAACCGAGCCGTCGGGGGAATTTTGCGCGCGGGAACCGGCAGCACATAAAAGGACTGCCAGGATAATCTGTGGAGACAGCCGCATACTTGCAAAGTTGGATGGCGCGGGAGTCTATCCGGTTACCTAATTCTTGTTTTTCGAGAGCTTGCGTTTGACGTCTGGCCAGAACTCTTTTAAGACGTTGGACAGGGAGTCCGTACCGCACTGTACCAGCAGTTTCTCGGCGTTGTCGTTCCAGTTTCGCCCGTCCCGGTAATAGACATTGGAAATCGCCACCGCGACCGAATTCCCGCCCCACTCGGCAAAGTTGAAGATCTGGTGGTTGGAATCCGTCGGCGCGACGATAATGCGCGTCGCGGCGTACCACAGGCGACGCCCGAAGGATCCCTCGCCGATCCGGAAGTACCGCGGATCTTCATGCAGCAGCGCCGGCGCAACGCCTTCGGTCATCATGTTGCCCATCATCTGGTCGCCGAAAGCCGCGGCCACTCGCTTGCCATAGCCCTTCAGACCCTGCCCGAAGGAAGGATTCTGATTCTCCGCCTGATAGATCACCGAAAAAATCGCCGCCGTGGGATAGACCGCGCCATCGAACGAGTCTTTGGAGGCGATTGTCAGTTTCTGTTTGGCGGTGAGCGCCTTGAAGGGCGCGGAGGCTTCCGCGGTGCGATAATTCGGGAGTACGCCGTACGCCCGCTTGTCTTCGACTGGAGCAGCCGGGTCGGCGTTTTCGCCCGCGGAGTTCTGCGCGCGAAGGCTGCACGCACTAATAGCAAGCAATATTAAAATGTAATGGCGCACACAACTCCAATCAGATTGGATGGTACGAAGCAGCCTTTCGTTACGGTTACGAGATAGCCATTTCGGGCCATTCCGCCGCGGGATGGCTTCTCGCGCGCTAGACAAGCGATTCCTGGGTTTGGTATATTGAATGCTGTCCCAAGAAAACACTGCTCAGTGGGAGGTTCGTTTGCATTTTTGACGAACCGCTTGCACCAATGAGGAATCATGGCACGAAAACAGGGTAAACAGTACCAATCCGCGCGGAAACAGGTCGAGGCCAAAGAATATCGGTTGGAAGAGGCCGTTCCGCTCATCAAAAAAGTCAAATATGCCAAGTTCGACGAGACCGTGGAAGTGCATATGCGTCTCGGCGTCGACCCCAAGCACGCCGATCAAATGGTGCGCGGCACCGTGGTCATGCCCAACGGGCTTGGCAAATCCAAAAAAGTGCTGGTAATCGCCAGCGGCGACAAGCAACGCGAAGCTACCGAAGCCGGCGCCGATCTGGTAGGCGGCGAAGACATGGTCAACAAGATCCAATCCGAAAGCTGGACGGATTTCGATGCCGTGATCGCCACCCCGGACATGATGCGCTCGGTCGGTAAGCTCGGCAAAGTGCTCGGTCCCCGCGGTCTCATGCCGAACCCCAAAACCGGCACCGTGACCGTGGACGTCGCCAAGGCGATCAGGGAGATCAAGGCTGGTAAAGTGGAGTTCCGCGTCGACAAGACCGGCATTATCCATGCCCCGGTGGGCAAGGTCAGTTTTTCCGCTGAAAAACTGGTCGAGAACGCTGCCAGTCTGATCAGCGCGGTCATCAAGGCCAAGCCGGCCGTGGCCAAAGGCAAGTACGTGAGAAGCACCACGATGTGCTCCACGATGGGCCCTGGGGTGGCGGTCGACACTGCCCCGTTTAGCGTGAAGGTGGCCGTTTAGCGCCCTACAGGTGTTTCCATGAAAAAGAAGGAAGACAAGAAAAAAGATATCGAGGCTCTGCGCCAGGACCTGGAGAAATCCAGGAATCTGTTTGTCACCGGCTACGAAAAGCTCAAGGTGGGGCAGGACTTCGAACTGCGGAAAGCAGTGCGCGGCGTCGGCGCCAAGTACCGCGTGGTCAAGAACAATCTGGCGGAGATCGCTTCCCAGGGAACGCCCTCCGAACAGGTGCTCAAAGGTCTGCGCGGCATGACCTCCATGGCGTATACCACCAACGATCCGGTAGCCCTGGCCAAAGCGCTCACGGCCTACGCCAAAGCCAATCCGAGTTTCACTTTCAAGGCCGGTATCGTGGAAGGACGGGCCATCGACGTGAAGTCGATCGCCGAACTGGCCACCATGCCGTCCAAGGAACAGCTTTTCTCCAAGCTGCTGTACCTGATTAATGCTCCGGCACAGCGTTTGGCTATGACGATCAATGCCGTTGGCCGCTCCCTGGCCGTGGTGGTCGAGCAAGGTGTGAAAGAGAACAAGTTTTCCGGCGGCGCAGCAGGAACCGACGCCCCGGCGCAGGTTTGACAACGATTTTTCGATTATCGAAGGAGTTTAGAGATGGCGGACATTAACGCAATTGCGGATGAGATTCAAGGCTTGACCCTGCTCGAGGCATCGAGCCTGGTAAAGCTGTTAGAGACGAAGCTGGGTGTTTCGGCTGCGGCGGCAGCTCCGGCGGCGGCGGCAGCCGGCCCGGCAGCGGCAGCGCCGGTGGTCGAGGAAAAGACCGAATTCACCGTGGTCCTAACGGCCGTCGGTGCCAATAAGATCAACGTTATCAAGGCGGTGCGCGAAGTCACCAGCCTCGGACTGAAGGAAGCCAAGGACTTGGTGGATAGCGCTCCCAAGGCCGTGAAGGAAGGCATCAGCAAGGACGAAGCGGAGACCATCAAGAAGAAGTTCGTCGACGCCGGCGCCACGATCGAAGTGAAGTAGCNNCCCTGTTAGACTGAGTAGTTGGGCCTTCGAATCAGCGGACTCGATCCCAATTGGTGACTGTGATTCCCAAATTCTGGAACTTCAATTGCAGTTCGGGCAAAACTGCAAAGAGGGATTCTTTGTGCGTTTGCGTTCCCGCAACTTCCATACAGAATTTGTGTGCCCAAACTACCACAGACCCACTCATCGCACTCACCACCTCAGAACCAATTCGATCCCTGCCCCTTTTTAATCACTCGGCGCTCTGGGAAGCATTTCCTCCCGGGGCGCCGTTGGCTTTGTAACCGCAGTCTCTTTGCTTTGGCTGTTCGGCCGTCAGGAGCGTAAGAATGGACTTTCAATATAACGGCGCTGCCCCCGAGCGAGTTGATTTTTCGAAAATTAAGACTTCGATTCCGATCCCTAACCTGATCGAGGTGCAAAAGAAGTCTTATGAGCGGTTCCTGCAGATGGATTTGCTGCCCAATGAGCGCGAAGACATCGGGCTGCAGACCGTGTTTAATTCGGTCTTCCCCATCTCGGATTTCCGCGGTGTGAGCGATCTTGAATTCGTCGATTATTCCATCGGCAACTGGGAGTGCAAGTGCGGCAACCTCAAAGGCCTCCACCACCTCCGGTCCACCTGCCGCAATTGCGGCGCAACCATTCGCACCGACCCGTTCCACGCCGGCGACATTCTCTGCGGCCATTGCGGCACCTTCAATAAGAACGTGGTGACGTTCTGCAATAAGTGCGGCGACCCGGTAGGTCTGCAACTCAAATATGACATGCAGGAGTGCCAGGAGCGCGGAATGACTTATGCCGCGCCTCTCAAGGTCACTATCCGGCTCACGGTGTATTCCAAAGATCCGGAGACCGGCAAGAAGAGCGTCCGCGACATCAAGGAACAGGAAGTCTTCTTCGGCGAAATTCCGTTGATGACCGACAACGGAACGTTCATCATCAACGGCACCGAGCGCGTCATCGTTTCGCAGTTGCACCGTTCTCCGGGCGTGTTTTTCGAGAAGCAGCAGGGCATCGGCTATTTCCTCGGCAAGATTATCCCCTACCGCGGAAGCTGGGTCGAGTTCGAATTCGATCTCAAGAACATTCTCTACGTCCGCATCGACCGCAAGCGCAAATTCTACGGGTCGGTATTTCTGCGTGCATTGGGTTACAAGACCGACGAGCAGATTCTGCGCGCCTTCTACCGCGTCAGCAAGATCAGCATCAAAGACAAGAAGCTGCTGTGGAACGTGGACGAGGGTCTCACGGGCTTGAAGCTTTCCTATGCCATCATGGGCAAGGCCGGCGAGACCGTGGTGGCGCAGGGCAAGAAGATCACTCCCGGCCTCTATAAAGAGATCCAGAAGTTCAAAATCGCGCAAGCGGAAGTGGCCGTCAACGACCTGGAAGGCGCGTACGTCGTGGCCGACGTGGTCGACATGACCACCGGCGAAGTCCTCATCGATGCCAATAGCGAACTGACCACTACGGCTCTGGCGAAACTTCTGGACGCCGGCATTAGCGAGTTCGAAATCTTCTTTGCGGAGCGCGACGATGTAGGCACGGTGATCTCGGCCACCATCCGCAAAGACCCGGTGAAGGCCCAGAACGAAGGGCTGATCGAGATTTACCGCAAATTGCGTCCCGGCGATCCGCCCACCCTGGACACCGCTACGCAGCTTTTCCAGGGCATGTTCTTCGACCCGCGCAAGTACGATTTCTCGCGCGTGGGCCGCATGAAGTTCAACATCAAGCTGCACGATAAGGCCGACGCCACCAGCCTGGATAAGCGCACCCTCGATTCCGAGGACTTCCGCGCCACCATCAAGTACCTGCTGAAACTGCGCAAAGGCATCGGCGCGGTGGACGATATCGATCACCTCGGCAACCGCCGCGTGCGCGCCGTCGGCGAACTGCTCGAAAACCAGTTCC
>PLRZ01000458.1:7183-8870 GCA_003164075.1 Bryobacterales bacterium
AACCCGCTCTCGGAGATCACCCATAAGCGCCGCCTGTCGGCCCTGGGACCCGGCGGTCTGAGCCGCGAGCGCGCCGGTTTCGAAGTCCGCGACGTGCATCCCACGCATTACGGCCGCATCTGCCCCATTGAAACGCCCGAAGGTCCCAACATCGGGCTGATTTCGTCGCTCTCCTGCTTCGCCCGCATCAACGAGTACGGCTTCATCGAGAGCCCCTACCGCAAGGTGCAGAAGGGCGTGGTGATCGACGAGGTCCGCATCGTGAACCCCGGCGATACCGATTACAAAGTCGGCGACATCGTGCGGCGCCAGGATGCCGACGAGACCAACCGCAAGGCCGGCGCCAAGAAACAGCCCGCCGAGTTCGAAGCCCATTGCGAATACCTGTCGGCGTGGGAAGAGGATAAGTGGACCGTCGCCCAGGCCAACGTGGAACTGGATGAGAAGGGCCGCATCGTGCCCGATCTTTCCAACGCCCGGCAGGCCGGCAACTTCGTGCTGAAATCGCGCGATGAGATCGAATACATCGACGTCAGCCCCAAACAGCTCGTGTCGGTGGCCGCCAGTCTGATTCCGTTCCTCGAAAACGACGACGCCAACCGCGCCCTGATGGGATCGAACATGCAACGCCAGGCCGTGCCGCTGCTGCGCGCCGACGCTCCTTATGTGGGCACCGGCATGGAGTATGTGACGGCTCGCGATTCCGGCGCCGTGGTGCTGTGCAAGCGCCCCGGCGTGGTGGATTCGGTGGACTCCGAACGCATTATCGTTCGTGTGGAAGGCGCGGCGCAGGAAGGCCAGCTCTCGCGCGAAGTGGGCGCGGATATTTACCAGCTCACCAAATTCAAGCGTTCGAACCAAAACACCTGCATCAACCAGAAGCCCATCGTACGGGTGGGGCAGCGCGTGCCGAAAGCCGCCGTACTGGCCGACGGTCCCTGCACCGATTTCGGCGAACTGGCGCTCGGCCGCAACGTGCTGGTGGCCTTCATGCCATGGCGCGGTTATAACTTCGAAGACGCCATCCTGGTCAGCGAAAAGCTGGTCAAGGAAGACTACTACACTTCGATCCACATTGAGGAGTTCGAGATCGAAGCCCGCGACACCAAGCTGGGGCCGGAAGAAATCACGCGCGACATTCCCAACATCGCGGATTCCTTCCTCCGCAACCTGGATGAAAGCGGCATCATCCGCATCGGCGCCACGGTCAAACCGGGCGACATTCTGGTGGGCAAAGTGACGCCCAAGGGCGAAACCCAGCTCACTCCCGAAGAGAAACTGCTGCGTGCGATTTTCGGCGAAAAGGCCGGCGACGTGAAAGATGCGTCGCTCTACTGCCCGCCGGGAATCGAAGGCACCATCGTCGATTGCAAGATTTTCTCGCGCAAGGGACAGGAGAAGGACGAGCGTTCCAAGGCCATTGAGGAAACGCAGATCCAGCGCCTGCAGCGCAACCTGCAGGATGAAATCCGCATCCTGACCGACGAGCGCGCCAAGCGTCTGGGCAGCCTGCTGGAAGGCAAGAAACTGGTCGCCGACCTGCACGACGAAAAGACCAACAAGCGCCTGCTTTCCAAAGATACCGACCTGACCCGCGATCTCATCGAAAAGATGAAGTCGCGCGATCTCAAGCGCATGCGCCTGACCAACAAGGAACCGCGCCTGAACGAGCAGATCGACGAAATCG
>PLRZ01000308.1 GCA_003164075.1 Bryobacterales bacterium
CAAGTCCTTGGAGACGCCGGCTTCGAGTTGCTGCTCGTCGGGCAACTGCTGGTGCGTGGTGGAAGCGGGATGAATGATCAGGCTCTTGGCGTCGCCCAGGTTGGCGAGGTGCGAGAAGAGCTTTACGGAATCGATCAACTTCCGCCCGGCTTCCGAGCCGCCTCTAATACCGAACGTCGCGATGGCCCCCTGCCCTTTCGGCAGATACTTCNNGCGTTGCGGCTGTGCTGTTCCATGCGGAACTTGAGGGTTTCGATGCCTTGGATGAACAGGAAGGAATTGAACGGGCTGATGCACGGGCCGAAATCGCGCAGGCCTTCCACGCGCGTCTTGACGATGTAGGCCAGATTGCCGAAGACTTCGCTGAACACCATGCCGTGGTAGCCCGGNNGCTATCGACGATGATGCCGCCGATGGAGGTGCCGTGGCCGCCCAGAAACTTGGTAGCGGAGTGGACCACGATATCGGCGCCGTGCTCGATGGGCCGGCAGAGGTATGGCGAGGCCATGGTGTTATCGATCACCAACGGTACGCCGGCTTGGTGGGCGATGGCGGCCACCTTTTCGATGTCGAGCACATTCATACGCGGATTGGCGATGGTCTCGCCATAGACAGCGCGCGTTTGGGGGGTGATGGCTTTGCGGAAATTCTCGGGGTCGTCCGGCTCCACGAACTTCACGTTGATACCGAGGCGCCGGAAGCTGACGTCGAACTGGGTGTAAGTGCCGCCGTAAAGGGTGCTGGCGGCGACCACTTCCTCGCCCTGTCCCACCAAGCCGCTGATGGCGAGGAATTGCGCCGCCTGGCCGCTCGCCGTGGCCAAGCCGGCTATGCCGCCTTCGAGAGACGCCACCCGCTGTTCGAAAACATCGGTAGTGGGGTTCATAATGCGGGTGTAGATGTTGCCGAATTCCTTCAGCGCAAACAAATTGGCGGCGTGGTTGGAATCGTCGAAAACGAACGAACTGGTCTGGTAGATGGGGACCGCACGGGCGTGGCTGGAGGCGTCGGGCGTGTGGCCGGCGTGAAGGCTGCGGGTGGCAAAACCCATTTGTCGATCAGGTTGGTCGGGCATAAGTTACCAGCATACAAGAAATGCGATAGCCTGAGAGTCCGGATATGCTCCTAGCCATCACGCGCGCGGTCAGCCCCGCCATCAACCAATGCGAAATCGGATTCATCGAGCGGCAGGAGATCGACTTGGCAAAAGCCAACGAACAGCATCGGCGCTACCAGGCTCTGCTGGGGGAATTGGGGGCGAAAGTGGTGTCGCTGCCCGCGGAACCGGACTACCCCGATTCGGTATTCGTGGAAGACCCGGCCGTGGTGGTGGAGGAAGTCGCCATCATGACGCGCATGGGGGCGGCATCGCGGCGCGGGGAGTCGGAGAGCCTGGCGCGCGCGCTGACGGCTTACCGGCCGTTGCGCTGGCTGCGGGAGCCGGCCACGCTCGAAGGCGGTGACGTGATGCGCATTGGGCGGACGCTCTATGTGGGTGTCTCTCACCGCACCAATCGCGCGGGCATCGGGCAACTGGCGGATGAATTGGGCCCGCTGGGGTATGCGGTGGTACCGGTGACGGTCCGTGGCGCGCTGCATTTGAAGACGGCCTGCTGCCCGCTGGGAGACGGCGCCATTCTGGCCAACCGGGAGTGGCTGGACGTGGAACCGTTGGCGCAATTCCGCATGGTGGATGTCGCGCCGGGTGAAGAACGGGCGGCGAATGTATTGGCGCTGGGAGGCGCGGTCATCGTGCCGGAGTGCTTTCCGCGGACGGCGGAAATTCTGGCGGGCCAGGGCTTACGGGTGCGGACGCTGGATGTGTCGGAACTAATGAAGGCCGAGGCTGGAGTTACATGTTCGAGCTTGATCTTCGAACGGTAACGCAATCAAGCATGAAACCGCACCGGGCCAAGCCTGGCGCCAACACTGTTCACTTTGTATGAACAGACCCGGAAACTCTTGATGGCTGAGCTGTGGGGCAGACTTCAGAGGAACTTGCAGAATTCGAAGAAACCCCTTGCTTGCGCGCGCGGCTCGGAAAAACCACGTTGAAAGGCAAGCACTTACCGAGCCGCGACCGTGAGGGAGCGGGTTCAATACCGAATTTTGCAAGTGCCTCTTCAGTCTGCGGCGGGCTTCAGCCCGCCACTCCGCGGACGATGTGAAACCCTGCGGCAGGCGGACTGAAGTCCGTCGCAGGCTGAAGCCTGCCCCACGGAAGCTCACGGGGCTATCCGCTAAGTGAACAGTGTGGTAAGCGCCGAGACGCCCGTTGCCGCTCTCGAAGAGGGTCGAGAAGAGTCTCGACCCGGCAGGCACGAGTGCCTGCGCCACACCGCCACCGCAGACAATGTCAAGTTATTGTGCGTGATTCCTTACTGGTAAGCGTTGGCCTATTTGAAGTCACCAGCCTTGATATAAATCAGCGCCGCGGGGTCTATGGCGCGGCGCAGGGCGGCGGTAACCTGCTCGGGAGTCAGGGCCGATATCTTGTCTTCCCGGTCCTGGTCGAACTGCATGGTGCGGCCGTAGCGTTCGTGGCTGGCCAGTACCCGCGCCAGCGAACCATCCTGCGAGCGGCCGAGCACGCTTTCCTGCAGCCACGCCTTCTTGGCCGCCGCTAACTCCTCGGAGGTGAAGCCGTTCTTCAAGGTGACCGCGAGCTCGTCCTTCATGCTCACTTCCACCTTGGGCGCATTTTCGGGATTGCTAATCGCGGAGGCCATGAACTCGCCGCCATCGTCCTTAATAGGCGCACTGAACTGCGAACCCGCGCCGTAACTCAACCCTTCTTTATTCCGAATGCGATTCGGCAGGCGGGCCGAAAGAGTGCCTCCGAACATGTAATTCGCCATAAGCATGGCCGGATAGTCGGCATCCTCGTCATTCATCTTGACTAACTCGGCGGCAATGGAGACTGCGTTTTGCTTGTCGGGAGTTTCGATCTTCTGGTTGCTGGCGGCCACCTTGTGATACGGCGTGAGAATGCGGGCATACTTCATGGACGTCTTCCAGTTGCCGAATAAGTCTTGGGCCTGCTTGAGGACGGCATCTTTGTCGAACTGGCCGACCACGGTGAATTCGCCCTCGGAGACGCCGTAAAACTGCCGATAGAACTGGCGCACCTCGTCCAGCGTGACCTTATTCAGGTCCGCCATATCTTCGTCGAAAGTGCCGGCGTAGCGGACATCGCCTCGCGGGTAAATGCCGTTCACGGCGCGCTCGAGCGCCTCCCCGGCGAGCCCCTGCGGATCGCTCTTGCCTTCTTCGATGCCCGCCACCATTTGCCTGCGCACCTGTTCGAACTCGTTTTCGGGGAATGCCGGCTCGCGCAGAATCTCGGCCGCCAGTTGGAGCGCGCCGGCGAGATTGGCTTCCGTGGTCTGGATGCTCACCGTGGCGTTGTTGACGCCGCCGGACACGCTGATTTGCGCCTTCAGGCGGTCCATCTCGTCCTGGATCTGTTGCCGCGATTTGCTCTTGGTGCCCCGCATCAACACGGCGCCGGTCAGTTGCGCTACCGCCGCCTTGCCGAACAGCGACTTCTCATCGCCGAAGCGCGCCACGAAACTGGCAATCACCGTGCCGCCGCGGTTTTTCTTGGGAAGCAGCACCACTTTCACGCCGTTGGAAAGCTTTCCGCGGACCAGGCGGCTCTCGATATTGGATGGCGAGGGATCGAAGACCTCGCCCTCGGAGACCGCGGTTCCGCCCTTGAAATCCTTGAACGTCGCGGCGTCGGTGGGCGTGGGCGGAATTTCGGCGCGATCCGGCGTCTTGGTGGGAACGAACTCGCCCAGGGTGCGGTTGGATTCCTTCAAATAAGCCTTGGCCACGCGCTCCACGTCTTCCGGGGTCACCGCGGCCACGCGGTCGCGTTCCAGGAACAGCATCCGCCAATCGCCCTCGGCAGCATACTCGGTGAGCGACAAAGCGATCCTGGTGGAGTTCGCCATGGCCAGATCGAATTCCTTCCGGTAGCGGGTTTTCACGCGTTCGACTTCTTCCTTGCTGGGAGGCTCCTTGGCCAAGCCCTCCACGGTTTCGATCAGAATGCGGCGGGCTTCGTCCAGGCTTTGATCGGGGCTCAATTGCGCGAAGGCCACAATGAATCCAGGGTCATGCCGGTCTTCCGAATCCATGCCTGCGCCGACGGCCTTTTTGTTGTCCACCAGGCCCTTGTAGAGGCGGCCGGAAGGCACGTCGCCCAGCACGCCGCCCAGCACCTGGACGGCGGCATCGTCGGGATTGAGGCCGGCCGGAGTATGGTACAGCGCCATAACGAACTGCGTATCGCCCACGCGGCGGAGCGTGACCGAGCGTTCCCCATCCTGCGTCGGCTCGGTAGTGTAGGGTTGCTCGAGGGTGCGCTGCGGGCGCGGGATGGCGCCGAACAATTCGGCGATCCACGCCAGCGCCTTAGGGGCATCGAACTTGCCGGCCACGGTGAGCAGCGCATTGTCGGGCTGGTAGTACTTGCGGTAGAACCCCGCCAGCTTTTCGATGGGCACGTTTTCGATATCGGACTTATTGCCGATGGCCGGACGGCCGTAAGCGTGCCACAGGTAGGCGGTTTCCATCACGCGCTCGAAGAGAATGCCTCCGGGTTCGTTTTCGCGGGCCTCGAACTCGTTACGGACCACGGTCATCTCGGTATCGAGGAGTTGCTTCTCGATGCGCGTATTGATCATGCGATCGGCTTCCAACTCCAGCGCCCAGCGCAGGTTTTCGTCGCTGGCGTTGAGGGTCTCGTAATAGTTGGTGCGGTCCTCAGTGGTGCTGCCGTTCATTTCGGCGCCGTGGTCGGTCAACTCCTTCTTGATATTGGTCCGCGTCTTGGTTTGGATGAAGTTCATGTGCTCCAGCAAGTGGGCCATGCCGGTTTCGCCATATCCTTCAAAACGCGAACCGACCAGATAAGTGATGTTGACCGTCAGCTTGGGCTTGGAGTCATCCGGAAATAGCAGGATGTGCAGCCCGTTAGGCAGGGAGTATTCGGTGATGCCTTCAACCGAGGTGACCTTCTGGACGCCCGGCGGCAGGCTTTGCGAGAAAGCCGCGGCGGCGAGAAGGAGCGCGGCGAGGGTGGTGATAGTTCGGACATTACGACGCATGAGGCACCTTTACGATGGATTGCTCGGATTATAACAGGAGATGATAATTAGACGCGCCGGAGCGGGCTTGGTTTCGGGGAGAACCCGGAACTCTCCGGAAACTGCTCGCATGACGTGGGGCGGACACTCGTGTCTGCGGCGCGCCGAGAGTGTTCGCGGCGCTCCGGGACGGTGGAT
>PLRZ01000540.1:0-915 GCA_003164075.1 Bryobacterales bacterium
AAGGTGGTTTCGATGACGCCGGCCTTGAGGCAGCCGAGCGCCAGCGCGTAGGCCAGGGCGCGTTCGAGCGCTTCGCCTGTGGCGTTCTGGTGGACCGCGACCAGCGCCGGCACGCCGACGCCTTCGGTGTAGAGTTCGCGCACGCGATGGCCGGGCGCTTTGGGCGCCACCATGGAGACGTCGCAGCCCTCCGGCGGCGCGATCTGCTGGAAGTGGATGTTGAAGCCGTGCGCGAACATGAGCGTCTTGCCGGGCGTCATGTGCGGCTCGATAGCTTCCTTATAAAGGTCCGCCTGGATGTGATCGGCTACCAGGATCATCACCACGTCGGCGCCCTTGGCCGCGTCGGCCGTGGTCGCCACCTTGAGTCCGGCGGCTTCCGCCTTGGCCCACGACTTGCTGCCGGTGTAAAGGCCCACCACCACATCCACGCCGGAATCGCGCAGGTTCAGCGCGTGCGCATGTCCCTGGCTGCCGTATCCGATGATGGCGACTGTGCGCCCATTCAAGTAATCGAGGTTGCCGTCTTTTTCGTAAAATCGTCTTGACATAATGGCTCCAATAATCGTTATTCACGCTGACGTGGCGCAGGCACTCCTGCCTGCAGCATCGACACTCGTGTCGATGTCCGGAAGCTCGCGCAGGGCCAGCTTTGCGCCGGCAAGAGTGCCGGCGCCGCAGACACGAGTGTCTGCGCCACGTGGATCACGGTCGCGGCTCGGTTATCAACTCCAGGCCCGCGCGGGTGGGCACCGGAGGCTGCAAACGCAGCTTCTTATTCTCCAGGGCGATGGCCAGCGGACCGGAACGCGTCACGTCGATCTCGCCGTAAGCGCGCATCACATCCACGAATTCATTCAGTTTTTCGGGATCTCCGGTGGCTTCGATGGCGAAGCCTTCGGGCGAAGAATCCAC
>PLRZ01000540.1:1007-1155 GCA_003164075.1 Bryobacterales bacterium
GCGCACCCGGCTTATTTTCGAGAAGGAGAGAAATTACTTGCAGCATGATATGAGCCTCGTCACTTGGAGGGCACCGCCACGGGTTGCGGCGGCCCCAGCACCATTTCCTGAATGGCCGCGCCCGCGGGCACCATGGGGTAGACGCATT
>PLRZ01000540.1:1179-12021 GCA_003164075.1 Bryobacterales bacterium
GCTCAAGCGGTTGTTGTAGAACAGTTCCTGCCACTGCCGCACCATGCCCAGATAACCGTTGTTCATCACGATGATTTTGATAGGCAGAGCGTGGCTGGCAATGGTGCCCAGCTCGGGGATGGACATCTGAAAGCCGCCATCGCCCACCAGCGCGAAGACCAGTTTGCCGGGGTGGGCGAACTGCGCGCCGATGGCCGAGGGGAGTCCGAAACCCATGGACCCGAGGCCGCCGGAATTGAGCCACAGCCGCGGCTGGTTGAAGCGGATCAACTGCGCCGCCCACATCTGGTGTTGGCCCACGTCGGAAGAAATAATGGCTTCGCCCTTCGACAGGCGGTCGATTTCGGCCATCAGGTGCTGCGGCTTGATCTCGGTATCGGAGGTCACCACCTGCAGCGGATGCTCCGCTTTCCAGGCGCGGATTTGCCGCCACCAGGCGCGGCGCGCGGCGGTGCGGGCTTCGTCGGCGGGAACGGGGCTCTCGGCGATCAGCTTGTTGAGCCGGCCCAACACGCGCTTCACATCGCCCACAATGGGCACCTCCGGAGTGCGGATCTTGCCGACTTCGGCGGGGTCGATGTCCACATGGATTACTTTGGCGTGCGGCGCGAAGGCTGCCAGGCGGCCGGTCACGCGATCGTCGAAGCGCACGCCGAGGGCGATCAGCACGTCGCTCGAAGTCATCGCCATATTGGCGGCGTAGCTGCCGTGCATGCCCGGCATGCTGATGAAATTCGGATGCCCCGACGGCAGGGCGCCCAGCCCCATGAGGGTGTTGACCGCGGGGATGTCGGTCAATTCCACCAGTTCGCGCAGCTCCGCGGCGGCGCCGGCGGCGATGATGCCCCCGCCCGCATAAATCAGCGGCCGCTCGGCTTCCTGGATCATCTGCGCGGCGCGGCGGATCTGGCCGGTGTGGCCTTCGGTGAAGACCTTGTACCCCGGCAGATGAATCGACGTCACCGGCTGATAATGACCCTGGCCGGTGAGCACATCCTTCGTGACATCCACCAGCACCGGACCGGGCCGTCCGCTGGAGGCGATATAAAATGCCTCGTGGACGGTCTGCGCCAGGTCCTCAAGGCGCTTCACCAGGAAATTGTGCTTGGTGCAGGGGCGCGTGATGCCAAACGTGTCGGCCTCCTGAAACGCGTCGCTGCCGATCAGCTTACTGGTGACTTGGCCGGTAATGGCGACGATGGGAATGGAGTCCATCAGGGCGTCCACCAGGCCGGTGGTCAGGTTGGTGGCGCCGGGGCCCGAAGTGGCGCAGCAGACTCCCGTTTTGCCGGTGGAGCGCGCGTAGCCTTCGGCCGCGAAGGCGGCATTCTCTTCGTGGCGCACCAGTACGTGGCGCACCTGGTGCTCATAGAGCGCATCGTAGAAGGGAAGCGTGACGCCGCCAGGATAGCCGAACATACAGTCGACACCCTCGCGGACCAGGCATTCCAGAAGCATCGTGGCGCCGTTCATCAACGTTGACATGAGTTGTGCCTCAATCAGAAACGGTACATAACAAAAAAGGCCATCGGGCGGGTCCGTTTCCCCCGCCGATGGCCTTGGAATCTGGTTCCGTGGGCCTTCAAGCGGGGCCGGTAATAATAATGCCTACGGGAATTACTACAGCGACAGCGAGTGAGGATCGTACGGCCCGAATTGAAGAAGCGTGGAGCATTTGCGGAACTAAGTCTGAGTGTACCCTACAAGTTTTCCAAATGCAAGTAGGCAGAAGTATAAATAGTATTAATGGATCGATTATCGGCTGTAGGTCTTTTCGAAATTATTGCGGCAAGATTCGGAAGAACGCGGAGCGCAGGCGGCACCGCCTGCGCCACCAAGACAAGTCGGATGTTTACCCAGGTGGGGCAGGCGGTGCTCGCCTGCCCGCCTTCGCCAATTCTGCAAGTCCCTCTGTAGATTCTATCGGGATCGTGTTTCGATTCAATTACAGGAAGAAACTACCAACGAGAGCCAGGGAAATGCGTCTTACGATCATGATGCGCAAAATCTCGGGAAAGATGCTGGTCTTTCTGGCCGCGTGGGCCGCTTATGCCCAGACGCCGGACACGCGGCCGGCTTTTGAAGCGGCCTCCGTCAAGCTCAACACCACCGTCACCAATGGCAGTAAGTCGCACGGGACGGTCGGCCAGCTCGTCATGGCGAACCAGACACTGAAGCGCCTCATCGAGCGGGCTTACGGCGTCCAGCCGTTTCAGGTAACGGGCCCGGACTGGATGGAAGACCTTCACTTCGACGTCATGGCCAAATATCCGCCCGATACAAAGGATGCCGACCGCTTGCCGATGCTGCGCACGCTGCTCGAAGACCGCTTCAAGCTGGCCGCGCATCGCGAATCGAAAGAAGTGCCCGGCTATGCGCTGGTAGTGGCCAAGAGCGGGTTCAAACTCAAGCCCGTGGAGCCCGGGGCGGGCGGAACGGATAGCGAGGGGCCGGGAGTGCGGTCACCCTGAAGGCGACGAAGATCTCGATGGCATCCCTGGCCGATTTCGTGGGCCGCCGGTTAGGTGAGATGGTGGTCGACCAGACAGGTCTCGACGGAGTCTACGACTTCGAACTCCGCTGGACCCAGGACGGGCAGAACCCCAACGGCCGGGACGCCGAACTCCACGACGTAATTAGCACGCTGGGCTTGCGCCTGCAGGCGCAAAAGGTTCCCGTCGAGGTGGTGGTGGTGGACCACGTGGAACGGGTTCCCACGGAAAATTGATCGGCAGAAAATTTGCGCCGATGCGCCGGGGACGCTAGAGTCGAATGTATGGCCGCCATGCCCGCCCTCGAAATCGAACCGCGCGGCAGGACGCTCGAAGAGGAAGTGGTCGAGCTGTTCGACTCTTTCCGGGAACCGCTTCTCCGGTACCTGGCGAGCTTCGGCCTGCCCCTCGCGGACGGTGAAGAGATCGTGCAGGAGGTCTTTCTTTCGCTGTTCCAACACCTGCGGCGCGGCGGCGGGCGGACCAATTTGCGCGGCTGGCTTTTCCGGGTGGCGCACAACCTGGGACTGAAACGGCGCTCGCGAACGCCGCGCGGTTCGAACGCCTTATGGGAGTGGATGCCCGACCCGGCGCCGGGTCCTGAGGAACAGTTTTTCACGGGCGAGACCGAGCGGCGTGTGCAGGCGGTCCTGCGGGCGCTGCCGGATCGGGACCGGAGGTGCCTTACGCTGCGCGCTGAAGGCTTGCGGTATCGTGAGATCGCCGAGACGCTGGCGATGTCTCTGGGGGCGGTGTCCCTCTCTTTGGCGAGGTCACTGGCGCGCATCGCCCGCGCCGCCGGACGGTGAACCATGCGGGAACCAGACGTTCATCTGTCCGATCGAGAGCTGGTGCTGGCCGCCGATGGCGAGCTTTCCACCTCGCGCGAGCGCCATCTGGCCGCCTGTGGGACCTGCCGCGCGCGCCTTCGAGATCTGGAACGCGCCGTCGCCGATTTTGCCGGTGTACACCGCGGGACTTTGGATCCTCTGCTGCCCCGGCCCGACGCGCCGCGCGCCCGGTTGCGGGCCCGCCTGGCAGAAGCGGCGTCCGGGAAACCCAGCGGCCGGCAATTCTGGTTTCGGCCGTGGCATGCGGCGGCCGCCGGCGCCTTGGCGCTGATCTTGACGGTGGGAGTTTTGAGCCTGTACCAGTGGCGATGGTCCCGCGCGAACGGCCTGGTGGATGTGCCCAGCCCGCGTCTGACTCCGGGGGCGGCCCGCAAGGTGGACCGCGAGGAACTGTGCAATTCCGCACTGCCCAAGAATCAGGTAGTGCCGGCCGACTTGCGGCGGCGTGTGTTCCAGGCATATGGCATGGCCAACGCCGATCCGCGCGCGTACGAGGTGGACTACCTGATTACTCCCGCGCTGGGAGGCGACGACGACATTCGCAATCTCTGGCCGCAGCCGTATGTGTCGACCGTCTGGAATGCTCGCGTGAAAGACGCCCTTGAGGATCGCCTGCGCGATATGGTTTGCCGGGGCCAACTGGATCTGGCGGAAGCGCAGCGCGACATTTCCACGGATTGGATCGCGGCTTATAAGAAATACTTTCAGACGAACGTGCCGCAATGATATGAAGCAGCGCGGGCTCCGAGCGATTGGGGCGGGTTGCAGTGAAGAGCTGTTGGCTATTAGCTCTTGGTCCCTTGACGCGCGATCAAACGCTCGAAACATGAGCGCCTTTTGCGGGCCGCGACGGTTTTCTCCTGCCGCACGCTCCCTGGCTGCTCTCATTAGTTTCTGTCGCGAAACTCCCGTGCTGCGGNNAGCGGTCTTGCCGTTACGAGCCGGAGTTTCGCGACAGAAACTAATTAGGATAGAAGCTTCCGCGAGATCGGGACTTCCTATCGCACCGGGTCCGGAGCCGACAAGATCTCGATGCGCTCCACCATGCGGACCCAGCGCGTCTCGCGCTTTTCGGAAGGCAGAACCAGACGCAACGGACCGTCATGCGCGGAGAGCGGCTGGCCATCCATGCGATCGGCGATCAAGGCGCGGCTGTCTGTAAAAGCGGGGTCGAGTTCGGGCAGGGAGAAGACCGCGCGATAACCGTCGTGCGCCGCCACCAGCACGTAGCGGGCAAGCAGAGGACCGCGCACGTCCTCGCCCTGGGGCAGCCCCGCGCGGTGGAGCAACTCGGCTAGCGCCACCCCTTCGAACGTGTGCTGCTCTTTGCCATCGTGGGTCTTACCCTGGAGCGTCACCCGCGGCATGGCGGCGATGTCGGCAAGCGTGAGCTGCAGGGCGGGCCTGGCGACGCCGTCACGGCCGGCAACGCCTTCGATGCGCAACGCCGGGTCGGCTGCAAAAGCCGCGGCGGCCAGAAACAACAGAACGGACAGACGCATAGGACTGTTATTTTAGCGCGACATGGTCCCGTAAGCGAGACATTGTCACATGCGGCCACCGGCCTGCAAATCAGTTTCGGCTCTGAACCGGTATCCAACCTGCGAATCGGTAAAGAGGTATTTGGGGGCGGCCGCGTCATCGCCCAGCTTTTTTCGCAACTGCCGGACAAACGTACGGAGGTATTCCAATTCGCCGCCATATTCGGGTCCCCAGACTGCGCCCAGAATGCGCGCATGCGTAAGCGGAAGCCCGGCGTGAGCCATCAGAAAGTGGAGCAACTCGAACTCCTTGGGCGTCAGGTGAATGGACCTTCCGGCTCTCTTCACCAGCCGGCGCGCCGGGTCAAGTTCTATTTCACCGATACCGATGACGGCGGCAAGATCCACCTGGGACGCATGCACGCGGCGCACGGTAGCGCGCAGCCGCGCCGCCAGTTCCCCCACGTGGAAAGGCTTGGTAATGAAGTCATCCGCTCCGGCGTCGAGCGCCTGAATCTTGTCTTCTTCGGTGTTTTTCACGCTTAACATCACGATCCCCAGCATCGGCATCAGCTTGCGAATCTTCTTGCACGCTTCGATACCGTTCATGCCCGGCATTCCGATGTCCAGCAGCACGGCGTCAAAACGAATCGTGCGAACCAATGCGATCGCCTGTTCGGCCGTTTCCGACTCGGAGATCTCGAAACTCATGCGCTCCAGCGTTTTCCTTAAGGCCCAGCGGATGGCCGCTTCGTCGTCCACGACGAGCAGCTTGCCCTTCCTGCGCGTTTCAGATCCCGGCAATGCCGGTTCGACCCATGCACTACTCATCAAGCCGTCTCCCCCCGCGGCGCGCCAGCGACTTGCTCCTTCGCACGCCGATTGCATGAGTCTGCCGGATTCTTCATGAAGAAAGCATGAAGAGCCCGGCACATTCCTTGATGCAGGTCCGCGACGCCAGCGTAACCGGCTGAATCGTAGGCACTTGCTTTCGGGATGGAAAGATTTGATAAGCCCACTCAGATTTTCTTATGTGCGGTTCGGTGCGGAGAATCGCAAGTTACCAAGCTCAGAACTCCTGATGTCGTGGAATTTGCAGTGAGCCCGCAGGTGGGGCAGGCGGTGCTCGCCTGCCCGCCCGCGCTGAATTAGGCCCGCTGCTCGAATAGGATCGAGCGAAGGCGAGCNNCTGCCCGCCCGCGCTGAATTAGGCCCGCTGCTCGAATAGGATCGAGCGAAGGCGAGCACCGCCTGCCCCACCTGCGAAGCTCTCGCCAGTTTGAAATTGCGGGGCGACATCAGGAGTTCTGCGGGGTGCTAGAGCCGGGCCCAGAGGGCACCCCGTGAGGGAGCGACCGTTCAGAGACGTGCTTCCCTAAAACCTCTAATTATAAGCACCCGAGGCCGTGGGTTTTCGACTTACCGGATACTTATGCCTTCTTCATGTCCTGCGATCTAGACTTCCCCTATGCTCTTGCCGCACGAAGGCCGGAAGGTTTCCGCGATCAACAGCGAGGCCCACCTCAAGACGCCCGTCCTGCCGGGCAGTGGAGCCCTGCGCCGGGCGCTCCGCGGCAATCTCGTCAGCTTCCCGGCGCGGATTCCGATTTTGTTGAAAGAGCCTCCGGCCGACATGCAATGGCGCCTGGTTCTTCTGTTCTACGTGCGCGGCTGGAGTTGGGCGGACATTGCCGTACGGTTCAACGTTCCGAAACACCAAATAAAGGAACGTCTCAACGAATGGTCGGCGCGGGCGTTGGCGCTCGGTCACATTCAGATCATCGATCCACAAGGGTTCGCGGCGAGTTGCCAGGTCGATGTCGAATACGGAACCGGCGAACCCGCCTCGCATGCCGCTATCGAACGTTGCGGGGCATGGCGCCGCGAGGAGGGCGTCACTCATGCGGTTGTATAGGGAGAAATGGTCTGCGGCCGCCGCAATCTTCGCGGTTGCCGGTTTCGTCACGGCCGCTGCACCGCCCGCCGGCGGGCAGAACCGTCTCACGCCGGAAGTGCCGGCCTTCCGTGCCGACTCGCCGATGGTCCTGGTTCCGATCACCGTTGTGGACCGCGGCGGGGCCATTGTCAACGGATTGTCCAGCGGGGCGTTCACACTGACCGAGGACGGGGTGCGGCAACAAATAAGCTCCTTCAGCGAGGAGGACATGCCGGTCTCAATGGGAATCGTACTGGATCTGAGCGGCAGCATGACCAGAGTCCTCGGCGATGCCAAGGAATCTCTGCGGTCGCTGATTAAGGACGCCAATCCCGAGGATGAAGCCTTCCTCAACGCGGTGTCCACCCGGCCGCGGCAATTCTCCGGCTTCACGCGGGATTTCGGCGATATCCTGAGCCGGACGGCCTTCGAAGGGGCCAGCGGAGACACCGCGCTGGTCGATACGATCTTGCTCAGTTTGCAGGAGTCACGCGCCGGGGTTCATGCCAGGAAGGCGCTCCTGGTGATTTCCGACGGAATGGACAATCACAGCCGCTATTCCAAGGGAGAACTGCTGGAACTGGCGATGGAATCCGACGCGCGGATCTACACCATGGCGGTGAGCGACCCGGCGAAGCAGTATGTCAAACCCATGGCGCGGATGGAAGAAAACCGGGGACTTCTTTTTCTGGACGAACTTTCCGCCAGGACCGGAGGGCTCAGTTTTGTGGTCCGCGGCCGGGAGGACATTGCCGCCGCGGCCGCCCACATCGGTCAAGCGCTTCGAAATCAATACACCATCGGATATGTGCCCCTTGGCAGAAGCCGCCAGGCCCAGTGGCGCCGGATCAGGGTAACCGTCGCAGGCTCGGGAATGAAGGTGTATGCCCGCACGGGGTATCGCAACGACTGAACGGAACGGCTCCCGCAACGTCAGACATCCTGATGTCGCCCCGCGATTTCTGCCTGGCGGGGAAAAGGGGCTGAACCATTCCTTTCGATGGCCAGAGCTTCGCAGGTGGGGCAGGCAGTGCTCGCCTGCCCGCCCGCGCTGAATTAGGCCCGCTGTTCCAATAGGATCGAGCGAAGGCGAGCACCGCCTGCCCCACCTGCGGGCGCACTGCCAAATTCCACGACTTCAGGAGTTCTGAACGTGCATAATATAAGATCGATTGCCTTTCGGCAACGTGCATGGAAGGGAAAGCTGAACTCGCGGCCGGCATGGTGGTCCAACCGAATGCCGGGACCAAAGCCAATAGCCGGACAGGCTGGCGGGAAGTAGTGCGGTCCGGGTCCAGTTTTTTGCGGGGATGCCTCGCCGGGGCCACGGCTGTCGCCGCGGTGACGTTGGTCGCGTTCCGCCTGCATCTGAACCTCTCCGCTTCCGGCTCTCTCTACTTTCTGATTGTAGTAATGGTTTCGGTGGTCTGGGGCTTCCGGGAAGCCAGCGTAACATCGTTGATCGCGGTCAGTTGCCTGAACTACTTCTTCATCCCTCCCATACTCGCCTGGTCTATTGCGGATCCGCAGAACTGGGTCGCCCTCGCCGCCTTCGAGGTGGCGGCGCTGAGCGTCAGCCGGCTCTCCACGCGCATGCAGCACCAGGCCAAGGGGGAGGCGCGGCAACGCACGCAGGCAGAGAAGCTGTATGAACTGAGCCGCCGCATTCTCTTTCTCGACCGCGGCCAAACCACCGGGCCGCAGATCGTACCCCTCATTCGGGAGATTTTCGGCGCGGAATCGGTGGCCCTGTTCGACGCCACGCTGGCGCGCGCGGATTCCACCGGGAGCGGAGCCGACGAGCTCGAACAACTGGCGCGCAACGCCTACCTGCGGGACACCACCCTGGTGGGCGACGATGCCTGCACGTGGGCACACGTATTGCGGCTGGGGGCGAAGCCCGCCGGTGGGATCGCGCTGCGCGGCCCGCATCTGGGCCGGCTCACGATAGTTCCCGTGGCGTCGCTGGCGGCCATTGCCCTGGAGCGTGCGCGATCCTTCGAAAAGGAGAACCGGGCCGAAGCGGCGCGCCGGACCGAGCAGCTTCGAACGGCGGTTCTGGACGGGCTGGCGCATGCCTTCAAGACGCCGCTGACGGCGATCCTGACGGCCAGCTCGGGGCTGTTGGAGGGCGGGGACCTGTCCGAAGGGGACCGCGAACTGGCTGCTCTGATCGACGAGCAGGCGGAGCATTTGAATAGTCTCGCCACCGAACTCCTGCAGATGGCGCGGATCGATGCCCGGGAAGTGAGCCTCCACCGGGAGCGCGTATCGGTGCTCGGGCTGATTGAGGACATCCTGGCAGTGCATCGCGAACGGCTTCACGGCCGGCGCGTGGAAGTGTCCGAAAGCGCCTCCGGCCTGGAGATTGATGGCGACCGCGGGATCCTGGCGACAGCCCTGGGACAGATCGTCGATAACGCGGCCCGGTATTCGACGCCCGGATCCGCTATTACCATCACCGCCGAAGAAAACGGGGGAGAGGTGATCGTCGCCATGCACAATGAAGGCCCGCCGATCCGGCCCTCCGACCGGGAGCGGATCTTCGAGCGATTCTATCGCGCCGAGGAATGGCGGCAGCGGGCCCCGGGAACCGGACTCGGCCTGTCGATCGTAAAGAAAGCCGCCGAAGCCCATGGGGGCCGAACCTGGGTGGTCAGCGAAGAGCGCGCCGGCACGACGTTCTTTTTCGCTCTGCCCAGCGGCACAAGGAGACAACCGGATGCCGTCGCACGGCAAGGTCCTGATCGTTGACGATGATAGTTCCATCCGGCGCGCACTGCGTAACACACTCCATGGAATGGGGTTCGTTGTAGACGACGCAGCCACCGGCGAGGCTGCTCTGCAGCTCGTTCGGGAAGCCCCATACGATGCCGTGCTTCTGGATATCAGCATGCCCGGGATGGGAGGCATCCGGGCGTGTCGCGAGATGCGGAAGAGCGTGCCCCGTCTGGAGATTCTCATGCTCACGGTGTGCGACAGCGAGGACGACAAGGTGGCGGCGCTCGATGCGGGCGCGGACGACTACATCACCAAGCCATTCCACGTTCGCGAACTGGCAGCGCGCATACGGGCGGCGGTGCGGCGTTCGACCGGTTCCCAAGCCGATCCCGAAGCGGTCATCCGGATCGGGAATATCGAGCTGGATCCGGCTCGCAGACTGGTTCGCAAGGCCGGGGAACCGGTCCACGTCACTCCGAAAGAATTTGAACTGCTGCACTATCTCATGGCGCACGCCGGCCTGCCGGTTACCCATGTGCGTCTGCTGCGTGCGGTATGGGGTCCGGAGTATGGCAGCGAGTTGGATTATTTGCGGACTTTCGTTCGCCAGTTACGCAAGAAGCTGGAAGAAGACCCGGCCTCGCCGGCCTATCTGCTGACCGACAGCCACATCGGTTACCGGTTCGCGGAAGGGAAAACGGGACCGGCCGGGGAAGTGGATCGATAGCCCTGGGATAATCGCAAGGACAAATCGGCAGCGAATCGCTTTTGCGGGCCTGACGAAACCTTTAGTTTCTGTCGCGAAACTCCGACTCGTAACGGCAAAACCGCTCCCTGGCGGTCGCGGCTCGGTAACAAGTCTCGCGGAATCATCGCGGCATTTTCCGAGCCGCGCGCGTCAGCAAGCGTTCCTTGCCACCCGAAGTGAGTTTCGCGACAGAAACTGGTTAGGGGAGCTTTATGCCTTCCTCATGCGGCCCGCCCCATACTTCTGATTGTCGAATGCCGCTCCGTCGCAATCTCTAGATTGCCTGGCCCCGTCGCAACTCCAGCCAGCAGCACGCCAAAGGAAGCCAAGTTGTGAAAAGCACTAAGGAGCCGCGAAGAAATATCCNNGAGCCGCGACCGTTAGGGACCGTTAGGGAGCGATTGCGCAGGTTCGAGACATTTGGTCAGCTTATTGTTTCGCGGCCACTAAGCCGGCAGATCGGGCGGGCGGCTGACTGCGGTCACCACCCCGCCAGGAAGCGGACCTCCGGCGCCCACTTACCGCAGATTGAACTTCTTCATCTTATAGCGCAGCGTGTCGCGGGTGACGCGCAGCAGGCGGGCGGCTTGCGTCTGGTTGCCGTTGGTCTTCT
>PLRZ01000064.1:0-4848 GCA_003164075.1 Bryobacterales bacterium
GGCAACAGTCGCGCCTGATTCCACAGGACTTGTTACTGAGCCGCGACCGCCAGGGAGCGGTTTTGCCGTTACAAGTCGGAGTTTCGCGACAGAAACTACACTAGCTCGCCCACCCTTCACGCCAAATCTTCGGGCCGAATGGGCAACTGGCGAATGCGCTTGCCCGTGACCGCGAAAACGGCATTGCAGACCGCCGGAGCGATACCGGGCGTGCTGGCCTCGCCAATGCCGCCGGGGGCGGCCTGACTGGGAACAATATGGACTTCCACCTGGGGCATTTCATCGATCCGGACCACATCGTACTGGTGGAAATTGCCCTGCTCCACGCGACCGTTCTTGATGGTGACGCCGCCTTTCAGCGCCGAGAGGCCGAAAGCGATGCCGCTCGCGATCTGCTGCGCCACACCCGCGGGGTTCACCACCGCCCCGCAATCCACCGCGCAAACCACGCGATGCACTTTCACCTTGCCTTTCTCCACGGAGACTTCGGCAATCTGCACGGTGTTGCTGCCGATGTTATTCACCACCGAAACTCCGCGGCCCCTTCCGGGCGGAAGCGGCTTGCCCCAACCGGCCTTTTCGGCAGCCAGTTCCAGCGCTGCCAGCAGGCGTGGACTCTTCGCCAGGAAGCGGCGGCGCACTTCCACGGGATCTTTCCCGCCTGCGTGCGCCATTTCATCAAGGAAAGATTCGGCGAAAAAGCAATTCTGGGAATAGCCCACCGAGCGCCAGTAACTTACCGGAACTCCGGGATTGATATCGTGGTAATCCACCGAGAAATTAGGCACGGTGTACGCTATGTCGCGGACGCCCTCGGTAGACGTGTTCGCACCGGCGAACGCGGGGCACGCGATGCTGGCCGTCCACGCCACGGGCCATCCCTCAGCGTCCACGCCGCCGGCAAAGCGGCAATAAGAAGCCGGCCGGTAGGTATCGTGCTGCATGTCGTCTTCACGCGACCATGTCACCTTCACCGGCACGTCCACCGACTTGGCAACTTCCACCGCCTCGCCGATATAATCCACGCCCCCGCGCCGGCCGAACCCGCCGCCCATGTATTCGGTGTGGACCTCGACCTTCGCCGGCGGCAGCCCGCTCTTCTGCGCGGCGATCTGCTGCGCGGAACTCTGCATCTGCGTCGACACCCAGACGTCGGCGCCATCCGGCCGCACCCAGGCGGTGCAATTCAGCGGCTCCATGGGAGCATGCGCCAGGTACGGCGTCTGATACACCGCCTCGAGTTTCCTGGACGCGGAAGCCAGCGCCGCGGCAGCATCGCCCACGGTCCGCAACGGCGCCGCTCCGCCCTGCGCCACCGCATCGGCAAATGATTTGGTGATGCCGGGCGTGCTGTTGGCAGCCACCTTGCCCTCGTCAAACGTCACCACCAGTTTGCGACGCCCTTCCATGGCGGCCCAGGTGCTATCGGCGATGACGGCCACGCCGTTCGAAATCTTGACCACGCTCTTCACGCCGGGAGTGGCCTTCGCCTTGGTGTCATCAAAGCTGGCTACCGTGCCGCCGAACACCGGGCAGCGCTCCACCACGGCGTAGAGCATGTTGGGCAGCCGCACGTCGATACCGAAAACGATGCTGCCATCCACCTTGCCGGGCGTATCGAGACGCTTCCGGGACTTGCCCACAATCTTGAACTCCGATGGGTCCTTGAGCGCGACATTGGCAGGCGCCGGCAGTTTCGCGGCGGCCTCGGCCAGGCTGCCATAAGTAAGCCGGGCGTTGGTGGCCGTATTGACCACGGTGCTCTTTTCCGCGCGGCAGGCGGACCGGTCGACGCCCCACTTCTGCGCCGCGGCGGCCACCAGCATTTCGCGCGCCGAAGCGCCGGCCTGACGCAGAGAGATATAAGAGGATCGAATGCTCTGGCTGCCGACCACGCCCTGGAAGCCGCCGTATGCGCGGTCGACGCCGGGGAATTCGGTGCGGATTTTGGACCAGTCGCACTCCAACTCTTCGGCCAGCAGCATGGAGAGCGACGTCACCGTGCCCTGCCCCATTTCGGCCTTGTGGATGTAGAGCGTGACGATGTCGTCGTTGCCAACAAGTACCCAGGCGTTGAGTTTGTTGCCGGCAACCGCGGTGTCGGCGGCGAGGCGCCGTCGTTCCGGCAGATAGCAGCCGATCAGCAGGCCGCCAATAGCAGCGGCGCCGCTACGGAGAAAGCCGCGGCGATCGAAGGCGAGGGCGCTCATTGGGCGGCTCCTGCGCGCTTCAATTCGGCGGCGCGATGCAGGGCGCGGCGGATGTCCTCATAAGTGCCGCAGCGGCAGATGTTATTGCGCATGGCCTCGTCGATATCGGCGTCGGTGGGGTTCGACGTTTTGGAAAGGAGCGCCGCGGCGGTCATGATCTGGCCCGACTGGCAATAGCCGCACTGGGGGACGTCCTCCTCGATCCACGCCATTTGGATGGGATGGCTCCGGTCGGGGGACAGGCCTTCGATGGTGGTGACCTTCCGGCCGGCGACGGCGGAAATGGGGGTCACGCAGGAACGTTGCGGTTGGCCGTCGATATGGACGGTGCAGGCGCCGCACAGCGACATGCCGCAACCGAACTTCGTGCCGGTCATGCCCAGCGTGTCGCGCAGGACCCAGAGCAACGGCATAGCGGGCGCGGAGTCCACGGTTTGCGGTTTGCCGTTCAAAGTGAATTTTACTGCTGCCACGGATACCCTCCTCAGAGTGCGATTGATAGAAGTATAGGACAACTGGAACGCCGCGGGGGGGCCGCGAGTCCGAAAAAGGTTACAATCGCGGATACGGATGGCTGCCGTGAAACTATTGCCCCTGCTGGCGATGCTTTCGTTGGCCCTGGCAACCGCCCAGGAGCGCGTGGTGGAGAGCGTCGTGCCGGCGCTGGCCTTCGGCGACCGGTGCTCTTCTACCGTGACCATGCAGAATCTCAGCGACCGCGCGGTGATGGTGGACGTGGAAGCCCACAAGGCGAGCGGCGCGCTGGCGCCCATCGCCGGACACCCCGCGATCGGCGTGCGGCTGGGCCCGCGCGAGCGGTCGAGCTACAAGCCGCAAATCGACGAAGAGACCGAAAGCGCCTGGGTGAAAGTACGCGAGCGGGTGCCCTCGCCGGGGCTCTCGCCGGTGCTGGCGGTCAGCGGCGCCACCGAGTGCGTGATCGGCGACCAGTTGCGGAGTGTCGGCCGCGACGTGGTTTATCCTACGCGGAGCCCGTGGTTCGCGGGAGACGTGGTGCAATTGAGCGGCGCTCTGGTTTCGATGATCAACACCACCGAGCGCGCCGTCACGGCGTCGATCTGTTACTCTTCCGGAAGTCTATATTCGAACCCCGGGAGCACGCCCGCCAACTCGGAACTAATGCCGGTGTGTAGCGAGGCATTCGACGTCCAGATTGCGCCGTTCGGCGCGCGGGAATTCCCCGTGGCGCACGAAGGCAGCACGCATTTTTCGCTGAAGACGCAAGGGGCAGCCATCGTGTTGGCGATGCTTCGCCCGGTGGGGGCCAGCATCAGGATGTACAAGGTGGACTCCACCATCCATTTCGGCGGTGAAGTGCCGTCGGCGCCGGCAAAGCGGTGACCCTGCTCCGAATGAGGCTCACTGCCGCACACCGAGACGCGACCGTGAGGGACCGTGAGGGAGCGTTAGCATTGGTGTCCGCCTCGCTTACTTCCCTACCACCGCGATGGAACACGACCCCGGCACCATCTGGCCGCGGCCTCGACCGCCAGCCGGCGGGTCTTCCCGTCGAATGCCTGCCTTCAGAACTCCTGATGTCGTGGAATTTGCAGTGAGCCCGCAGGTGGGGCAGGCGGTGCTCGCCTTCGCTCGATCCGATTCGAGCAGCGTGCCCAACTCAGCGCGGGCGGGCAGGCGGCACNNCAGCCCATTTTCCCCGCCAGACAGAGGTTGCGGGGTGACATCAGGAGTTCTGACCTTATTCCAGGAAACCGCTTGCTAACGCGCGCGGCTCCGAATGAGGCCCACTGCCGCACACTGAGACGCGACCGCGAGGGAGCGTTAACATTGGTGTCCGCCCCGCTTACTTCCCTACCACCACGATGGAAAACGACCCCGGCACCATCTGGCCGCGGCCGCCTCGACCACCGGCCGGCGGGGGATTGGGAGGCGGAGTCTGCTCGGCGCCGATCAGCACCACGTGCTCGGTCTTCCCGTCGAATGTCAACGTCTTGGCCATCGGCATGGTCTCGACGATCTGTTCCACCGCGAAACTGGTGGGGCTGTTTTCCTTGATCACCGTCAGCCTGGCATTGGCGGAGGAGCTGAACGCTTCCATCGTCTTGGGGTTGAAGACTGCGCCATCGGAGCCGCCCGCCAGCGGTACCGTGCCGAGGATCTTGCCATCGTCGGCGCTCATCATCACCATCACGCCCGGCGCCGGCTGGCGGCAAGCCACGAAAAGAATGCGATTCNNGCATCGATCGCCGCCACATTGGCCTGGTCCTCCACATCGACATAAATGTGGCCTTTCCCGTCGGTGACCGCCTGTTCCGGCGCGCCGCCAACATCGATCGTGCCGACGATGGAGCCGTCCTCCGCGTCGATCACGGTGGCGTTCGGAGCACGGTGACTCCAAATATAGACCCGCCGGTTGAATGGATCGAAACTGATGCCGTCCGGACCGCCCTCCACCTGGATCGTCTTGATCGTAGCCAGCGTCTTGGTGTCCCACATCACTACCGGATTGCTGCTGACGAAGCCATGNNGCAAGCCACGAAAAGAATGCGATTCCTGGCGTCGAACGCCAGGCCCGCCGGCGTGCTGCCCTTATCGCCTAGCGGATAATGCGCCGTCACTTTCATAGTCTTGGCATCGATCGCCGCCACATTGGCCT
>PLRZ01000064.1:4982-8810 GCA_003164075.1 Bryobacterales bacterium
CCGGATTGCTGCTGACGAAGCCATGCCCTGACTTGGAATCGACCGCGACTCCATGTCCCCCGTTGGCGGGAATTTCGCCGACCGCTTCAAGCGTATCGAGATTGCAAGCCGTGACCCGGCCAGTTTGGCCCGAGCGCGGGATGTACAGCCGGCGTCCGGCATCGTCGGCGTACACATAATCGAAACCGCCATCGCCGCCCACTTTGGCCGTCTTGATTACCTTATAGGGGCCCGCCGTGGGAGCGGGTGTGTCCTGGGCCAATCCTATAGCAGCCGGGATGGCGAGCGAGAGAACAATCATCGGGCCGAATCGTCGCATGCAACACCTCTGTGCGATTGTCCTCCAACGCCGATGAACGCACGATGAATTCGCCGCCCGGCGCGGCTATTTTTTCGCCGGTGTGATGTCCGTGAGAGGGAGGTCCCAGTGCGCCAGCAGGATCTCGAAACGCCGCTGTTCCTCGCGCTTATACGTCTCCTGGTCGGGCCAGAGCTGCTTGATGAAGCGCTCTTCGTCGGGATTTGCGGTGGTGGCCAGGGTGGAATTCTTGAACCGGATGGTGACGCGGAAATCCCAGCGCGCGTCCTCGGTCATGTGGTTGGAGGGCTCCTCAATTCTCACCGAAATCATGCGCCCGGTTTCCACTATTTTCTGAAGCAGCGGGTAGTGGTTTTTCAGAAAGAGCTGCAGGAATTCCTGCTGATGCCCCCACTGGACCTTGTAGTAATACTCGAGCGTGTAGGGCTGATCCGGAGCGCCCTGCGGCGGGGCACCCTGGGCCAGCAGTGGCTGCGCGGCGGCAGCAAGCAATAGCGTAAAGAGCAGGTTCCTCATCGATCCTCCAACTGGGGAATGAATTGAATTCTAGCAGGCTGCGCGGTGGCCGCGGGCAGTCTCGGACTTCCTCGCGGTCGTGGAGTGTGCGGCGAGGCCCATCGTGCCCGATTCCGGCGCGAGATGGCTCATCACTACCTGTGTCGCGTTGCCGCGCGGCGTACACGTTCTCGGAATTACTGACGCTCGGTTGAAGACGCAGCGAAGAAACGGCGCAAATACACGATGCTGCCCGCCGCGTCTTCATTCCGCGCATCGGAGCCGCGACCGTAAGGGAGCGTTAGGCAAGTTTATTTCTTAACAGCTCCTTAGGGCCCGCGAAACAATAAGCTCAGAACTCCTGATGTCGCCCTGCAATTTCTGCCTGGCGGGGAAAATGGGCTGAACCATTCCTTTCGATGGCGAGAGCTTCGCAGGTGGGGCAGGCGGTGCTCGCCTGCCCGCTCTGAATTTGGGCCCGCTGCTCGAATAGAATCGAGCGAAGGCGAGCACCGCCTGCCCCACCTGCGGGCTCACTGCAAATTCCGCGACATCAGGAGTTCTGAAGCTGANNGCAATCGCTCCCTAACGGGGTGCCCTCTGGGCCCGGCTCGGTCAAATGCGCATGCCGAGCCGCGCGCGGGTGCAAGCGGTTGGATCTGAGTGCACAGGATATTTCGTCGCGGCTCCTTACCGGTTTTCGGGAGCGCCAACGTTGGCCACCGCGGACTGGCGCGGCTACCGGTGACGCTGTCCCCAACCGCGCCTGACAGCGGTCGCCTCGGCGGCTCGCGGCTCCGGGTTCGACCAGCGGCCAAGCGTGTACTCCCGGCGATAGGCGGCCGAGCGGTTGCAGATGGTCACCTTCACGTTGCCGTTCGAATCGCACAAGTATTCCTCTTCCACCTCGCAGCCGGCGTCTTCGCTTTTGCGGCTCACTTCGACCAGTGTCAGATCGGCGGCGCCGCGCAACGCCGGGTCGAACGGAAACTGGATGTCGTCCCACAACGTAAGGTCACCCGACGGCTGGCCGTCCTCGCCGATGCGCGCGGCCTCCACGTAGCGAAAGTGACCGATATTGTGGACCGGCCGATAGGAACGCACCACACGCAACGGAGGTGCGCCGCGGCGCGGCAACTCCAGACCGCGCGGGAAGAGCAGATCGAACGCTACATCGCGGCCGTGGTCGGCCTCGCGCCACACCCCGAAGTGGCGCGCGAAGCGGTCGCGCAGCACATAGCCGGAGCTCGCATCGGCGCCGATGGCGAGACCGATCGCGGTGGCCGACCGCATGTAGGCGGAGCGCCGCACGGCCCGTCCGAACGTCTCTTTGAGCACGCGCGCCACGGCGGGAAGCTCGGAGCCGCCGCCGGTCACATAGAGCGTTTCGATCGACCGGCCGGGATTCGCCGCAAGCAATTCCCGCACCACCTCCGCGGTACGTTCCACCAGCGGCCGGCAACGCTCGTAGTAGGGCGCCACGGCGATGGAAACCTCACCCCAGCCTTCGCGTACGCATTCCAGGTCCACGACAATACGGCGCGTATTGGGATTGAGCGACTCCTTGCGCTCGCGGCACTCCTCCAGCAGGCGGAACGCTTCGGAGTCGGAGAGCGAGTCGCGCTCGCCGGCGCGGCTCGCGGTCTCCAGCGCGAGGGCGGCCAGGATTTCGTCAAAGTCGTCGCCGCCCAGATCCGGGACGCCGGCGCTGGCTACCACGGTGTGGGTGTCGTCTTCCATTTCGACCAGCGACGCGTCGAAGGTGCCGCCGCCGAGGTCATAGACCAGCAGCGATCGCCGCGGCTGGCCCTTGCGCTGCACACGCTCGCGATGGCCGAACTCCACGCTCGCCGCCGAGGGCTCATTGAGCATGCCCAGCACGTGGAAGCCGGCCGCGCGGAAAGCTTCCGCCGTTAGAAATCGCTGGTTGCTGTTGGCATTGGCGGGCACGCCAATCATGGCCTCCAGAGATTCGCCGCGATCCATCGACAGCGTGGAAGCCTGCCGCAACTGCTGGCGGAACGCCGACAGGAGTCCGGTCGCCAATTCCATTACCGGCAGGGTGGCGCCGGCGAGATCCAATTGTGTAGTGGGGCCGGCCCGTTTCAGCAGTCTTTTGAGCGAGCGCAACACGGTCCACCCGCGATTGCCCTGTACCGCCCACGCGTTCCAGCCGAAGCGGCGCTCGTCAGCGCGTATGGCCACCAGCGCCGGGAACCACTCCCGCGTCTGCCCATCCGGCGATTCAAAACCGGCCAGCGGATAGTTTCCACGGTCCGCTGCCGCGGCCACGATCCGTGTGGTGCCGAAATCGATTCCCAGTCTCATCGGGACGCGCCACCATCTTAGCGCCTTCGGACGCTCTACAGTGACTTGGCGACAGGTACAGATTTCCGGGCGATCCCTGACGCTGTTACAAATCCGTGCCCTCGTTCACTGCGGTCGGGGCGCTGGGGTGTCACTTGGAGGACGTGCAAGGCGCGNNTTGCGTGCGGTAAAATTTGTTTATGTCACGCTGGATTCCGGGGCTGCTGCTGGTGGCTGGGTTGTCGGTGGCGGCTCAGGAGCAGACCACCCCGCAAACCACGCCGCCCAAACCGCAGCTTGAGGAGCGGACTCCGCCGAAGACCTCCGGCAAGCAGGCCGTGCCGGCCGAGGAGGACAAATCGTTCCTGAGCGAAGAGCATTCCTTCAACCCGCTGCAATCGCAGAAGAGCGTGGAAGTGGGGGATTTCAGCTTTAAGAAGGGCAAGTATCTGGGCGCGGCCTACCGCTACCAGGACGCCACGCTGTGGAACGAAGGCAATGCTGAAGCATGGCTGAAGCTCGGCAGGGCCGAGGAGAAGTTGAAAGACGCGAAGGCCGCGAAGGACGCCTACACCAAGTATCTGGAATTGGCTCCCGACGCCAAAGACGCCGCCGCCGTCCGCAAAAAGCTGCCGGCCCTGAAATAAAATGCATTGTTGCCTGGCCGCTCGAAAGCCGCATCCCGAGCCGCGACCGTAAGGGTAATG
>PLRZ01000064.1:8856-9057 GCA_003164075.1 Bryobacterales bacterium
GGCATTAACCGTAAGGGAGCGTTAGACCTTGAAGGCGTACTTAGTAAGCCGCGGGAATAATTACTTTCCCGCCCAGGAATTTCGGCTCGCGACGGACTACAAAAACGTCAATTAACATATTGGCGCGCGCCACTAACTCGCGGCACTTAGTCTTGAAACTGTCGTAAGCGTCTACCTCCAGAACTCCTGATGTCGTGGAAT
>PLRZ01000064.1:9069-10981 GCA_003164075.1 Bryobacterales bacterium
TCAGCCCATTTTCCCCGCCGGGCTGAAATTGCGGGGCGACATCAGGAGTTCTGACCTCGCGGGCGTTGAAGCCAATGGCGTCCACGCCGCGATGGCGGGCGATGAATATGGCGCGTTGGTTGTGGAACTCCTGCGATATCACCGTACCTCCGTCTGGCCGAAAATCTCCCGCACACGCACGATCGAATCGAGGGTCCGAAAGCCGGCGTAATCGCAATCAATGCGGGCCTCCGGCACGCCTGGCCCGCTCAAGGCGCCCTTCATATCCCGAGGCTCGTCATAGCCGCTCGTGCGCGCGCGGATCAACGCCGCGGCGGCTGCCATGCGGTTGTCAAAGAAGGCGTTGCGCCAGCCGTTGGGAAGAAGCCGGGAGCAGCCCAGCACCAGTCCCACCCGACGGGCCGGAATGCTAGCGGCGTCGGAGTCAGTCCTGCCGCGGGCCGTTTCGATGACCGCCAGAGACGCGGCCGCGATCCGGAGGAAGCCGGAATCGCCTGCCGCGGCATGTCCGCCATGGACTCCGTATACTCGCCATTCCTACCCGTGCCCCGCCGCCACTTATAATGCCACTATGGCTCCTCATAAGCTCATCTTGACGGCCGTGTGCGCCGCCGCACTGGTCCCCTGCCTGCTTTCGCAAAAGACCGGCGTGAAACGGCCTCCCATTCTGGGCGTCGCCCATGTGGCCCTCAAAACCAACGATATCGCCGCCGCGCGCGCCTTCTACGGCCATGACCTGGGCTTCCAGGAACCATTCCCCGGCCCCGACGGCAGCGCCATCTTCAAGGTGAACGACCATCAGTACATCGAAGTCGCCCCCACCCTCAAGGACGATTCCGAAGACCGCCTGGCCCACATCGCTTTCGAAACTACCAACGCCCGCCAGTTGCGCGAGTACCTCGCCGGCCACGGCGTCAAGGTTCCCGACACCCTCAAGCCCAACGCCGATGGCGATTCCAGCTTCATGGTGGCCGACCCGGAAGGCCATAGCATCGAGTTCGTCGAGTATGTGAAGGGGTCGCTGCGCAGCCGGAATTTCGGCAAAGCGATGCCCGCCACGCGTATCTCCGAGCGCATCATTCACTGCGGCTTCACCATTCAGGACCAGGCCGGCGCCGATCGTTTCTATGCCGACATCCTCGGCTACCACGCCACCTGGCACGGCGGAATGACCGATACCCGGACCGATTGGGTGGACATGCGCGTGCCCGACGGCGCCGACTGGCTGGAGTACATGCTCAACCAGCCGCATCCCTCCGTTAGGACTCGGGGCGTCATGAACCACCTGGCGCTGGGCGTTCCCGACGCGCAGGCTGCTTACAAAACGCTGCAGGACCGCGGGGTCAAAATGAACGAACAGCCGAAGATCGGCCGCGACGGTAAGTGGCAATTAAATCTGTACGATCCGAATCTGACCAGGGCCGAGCTGATGGAGCCCAAGCCGGTTCAGACGCCGTGCTGCTCGCCCATCTTGGACAAGTAACTGCATATGCGACAATAAGAATCATGCCTGCGAAAACTCACGGGGAGCGATTGGATCGTCTGGAACAGGTGGTCGGCATCCTCGCCGAGGATCAAGTTTCTCTCCAGAGACTGATCGCCGAGCTTGCGACGGAAACGCGCCGCGGTTTCGATCAGGTGGCCGCCCGGTTCGATGCGGCCACAAAGCGCATGGACGAGGACCAGGCGCGCACTGAGGAGCGTTTTCGGGAGATGGCTCACCAGAACGCCCAGCGATCCCGCGAATTGGACGACCGCGTCGACAAACTGGTGCTCGCCATCGGCGAACTGATCCGCAATCCAAACGCTCCCCGAGCGTAGGGTCACCCGCAAGGTAGGTCTCCGCTCCCCGCATTTTGGCGGAGGCCATCCCCCATACCCCGCAAGATATACTGGGGAGGAAGAACTTGGA
>PLRZ01000064.1:10988-12044 GCA_003164075.1 Bryobacterales bacterium
TGGCGCTGGGCGCTTTCGGCCTGGGCTCGGTGTTTCACTTCGTCTCCATCGTGGAAGAGGGCATCGTCAATAACCGCTGTCCCATCACCAATTTTTACGAGACGCTGTCGATGTGCGCGTTCCTGGTGGTGGTGCTCTACTTGTTCGCTCACTGGCGGTACAAACTGGAAAGCCTCAGCGTCTTTATCTTCCCGCTGGTCTTCGTGGCGGCCCTGGTGGCCACCATGGGCAACCCGGTGAGTGCCTGGTCCAGCCCGGTGGTGCGCAATGCCTGGCTCACGGTGCACATCGTTCTGGTGCTGCTGGGCTACGCGGCGCTGCTGCTCACCGCGGTGGCCTCGGTGCTGTACCTGTTTCAGGAACGCGAGCTGAAAACCAAGAAGCCGCACAAAGTTTATTACCGGCTGCCCGCGCTGGGCACGCTCGACGACGTCATTTCCAAAGCCATGGCCATAGGCTTCGTGTTCATCACCCTGGCCGTTATCGCCGGGAGCACGTGGGGCTTCATCGAATTGAAAGCCGTCTGGATCAGCCAGCCGAAAATCGTCATCTCATTCGTCACCTGGGGAGTCTATATGGCCCTTGTCTTCCTGCGGACGGTCGCGGGATGGCGCGGGCGCAAGGCCGCCATCATGACCGTGACGGTGGTTGGTTTCGCGGCGCTTACCTGGGCCGCCCACGCGCGCCTGGGCGACCTCTTACTGAAATCATGAAGCTGCACATCACCGGCGTGAGTCATAAAACAGCACCCGTTGAGGTGCGCGAGTGCCTGGCCTTCCGGCCGGAGACCTTGCCGGCCGCGCTGGCCGAATTGAAGGCGCGCGAGGGCGTGACCGAAGCCGTGATCCTCTCCACCTGCAATCGCGTGGAAATCACCCTCACCACCGCCGACGCGTCCGACCCGCAAGCCATCGTCGATTCCTTCCTGGCCGAGCAGAAACACGTCAGCCCGCAGGCTATCGCCCCGCACCTCTACCGGCACGAAGGCCGCGACGCCATCCATCATTTGTTCCGCGTGGCCGCCAGCCTGGATTCGATGGTGGTGGGCGAGCCGCA
>PLRZ01000003.1:0-3241 GCA_003164075.1 Bryobacterales bacterium
GTTTTGCAGGTTTCGTAAATCAGCTCGGAAACTTCCCGCATGGACGAGTGCACAGCCATGTTCTTGAGGCGGTTGAAAATGATCAGGCCGAAGATCAGGCCGAGGGCGCTGACCGCCAGACCGCCCATCAGCAGGGTGCTGCCTTTGATCCCGCCCAGGAATGTGGCTGACCCCAGATCGGGCAGCTTGAGGTTAGCTTCGCTGGTGTTTTCCCCGGACTGCGCCAGGAGCGGAGTCGAGAGCAGAATGGAAATGAGAACCGTGTAAAGCACGCGCAGGAACGGCGCCGTTTGCGTGCGTGCAGAGCGCCGCTCGACACGGAGCGTGTCCGACATGGATGTCATGAGTGAATCCTCCCAAAAGGAAATTGCCTGACCTTAACGAGCCGGGACCCGGCCCGCATCGGCGCGAGACGTTAGACTTGTGTACTCGATTGCGACCGAACCCCCAGTATAAGAGATATGTGTGTCGGAATTCAACGCACCCAAAGGCGGGTATGATGGCGGGACATATGCGATAATGCCGCCATTACTCATGGGACGGCGCGGGATTCGCGCGCGCCCGGCGAGCCGCGCTCCACGCCCAAGGGCCGCAGGCGCCCGCTGCCGCGCACCAGCCGGATACTAACGCTGCCGTGGCGCGGGCCGAGATCGGAGTCCACCCCCCTCACCGAAGAGCCGCGCCTGGTGCAGCCGCCCGCCCAGGGCCTTCCTCCGCGGGGACGGGCCTCCCCCGGCCGCCTTGCGTTTCGCGGGGATAGGCTGGCGTGGCACGGGCCGAAATCGCACCCGACTGCGTCGGCGGTGCAGCCGCGCCTGGTGCAGTCGCCCGCCCAGGGCGCCTTTCTCCCAAAACGGGTGCCCCCGCGCCCCATTGCGCATTGCCGGGAAAGCGCCGGTCACATGGCCCCGAAACACGCGCCGGGTGGCAGTTCGGTTCCAAAAGCACCGGTTGGGTCTTCCCCCAAGGCCGCGGAATCGGTAGTCTGGTAGGAGCCACGATATGCCAAAGAGGGAAACTCCCGAAAACTCCGCTGCCGCGGCGGCTACCTCGCCGACTGGTGCGGCGCCCGCGCCGGATGTCGATCTGAAGGATAGCTCGCTCTACCTCAACCGCGAGCTCAGCCTGCTGGCCTTCCAGCGGCGGGTGCTGGAAGAAGCGGAGGACGACGCCAACCCGCTGCTCGAACGCNNAGTTCTTCATGGTGCGGGTGGCCGGCCTGGCGGCCCAGATGGACGCCGGATCGGTGGAAGCCGGGCCCGACGGCATGAGCCCCCGCGCCCAACTGGTGGCCATCCGCCGCGAATATAAGCGGTTGCTGAATGAGGCCCACCGCTGTCTCGATAAACTCCTGCCTCTCCTGCAGGAGCAGGGTATTTTCGTCCACGACCATGGCGAGCTGAACGCCGGCCAGCTTCGCGGCGCGGCCAAGTATTTCACCGATACCGTCTTCCCGGTTCTCACCCCGCTGGCCCTGGACCCCGGCCGCCCGTTCCCCCACATCTCCAATCTCAGCCTGAACCTGGCCGTGCTGATCCGCGACCATTCCGGCGAGGAGCGTTTCGCGCGCGTCAAAGTGCCCGACTCGCTGCCGCAACTGGTTCCCCTGAATGCGCCCTCCAAGTCCACGAGCGGCAAGAAGAACAAATCCCGGCGGGTCGACCTGGTCTGGCTGGAACAGGTGATCGCGGCCAACCTGGCGGCCCTGTTTCCGGGGATGGAGATCCTGGAATCCCACCCCTTCCACATCACCCGCGACGCCGACATGGCCATCAAGGAACTGGAAGCCGAGGATCTGCTGGAGACCGTCGAAGAGGGCGTGCGCCAGCGGAGATTCGGCAGCCCCATCCGGCTGATGGTCACCCCCGACATGCCCGCTTCCGTGGTGAACATCCTGGTGCAGAACCTGGAGATTACTTCCCGCGAGGTCTACCGGATGGCCCGGCCGCTTTCCTTGAAGCGCCTGATGAGCCTCTACAGCCTGGACCGTCCGGAACTGAAAGAAGCGCCCTTCGTGCCCGCCATCCCACCCAGTCTTTCCGCGCTGGGCGAAGAGGAGGACGTCTTCAGCCGCATCCGCAAACAGGACATTCTGATTCATCATCCCTTCGATTCGTTTCAGCCGGTGATCGAGTTTCTGCGCAAGGCCGCGCGCGATCCGGCGGTGCTCGCCATCAAAATCTGCCTCTACCGCGTGGGGCGGAATTCCCCGGTCGTGGAAGCGCTGCTGGAGGCGCAGGAAGAAGACAAGCAGGTGGCGGCCCTGGTGGAACTGAAAGCGCGCTTCGACGAGGAAAGCAACATCGAGTGGGCGCGGGCGCTGGAACGTTCCGGCGTACACGTGGTCTACGGCCTGGTGGGGCTCAAGGCCCACGGCAAAGTGGCCCTGGTGGTGCGCCGCGAGCAGGACCGGATTGCGCGCTATGTCCATATCTCCACCGGCAATTACAACGCCGTAACCGCGCACCTCTATACCGACATAGGTCTTCTTACCGCCGATGAAGATATTGCCGACGACGCTACCGACCTGTTTAACTATCTTACCGGCTATTCCTATAAGTCGGACTATAAACGCCTGCTGGTAGCGCCCGTAAATCTGCGCGAGCGCCTGGAAGCCCTGATCGAGCGCGAGATCAAGCATGCCAAGGCCGGTCGCAAAGGCCACCTCATCCTCAAAGTGAACTCGTTGGGCGATCCCCGGATCATCCGGTGCTTATACCGGGCTTCCCGCGAAGGCGTCAGGATTCAACTGCTGGTCCGCGGCATCTGCTGCCTTCGCCCGGGAGTGCCGGGGGTGAGCGACAATATCGAAGTTTCGAGCGTGGTCGGCCGTTTTCTGGAACATAGCCGCGTTTACTATTTTCATAACGGCGGCGACGACGAGGTGTACCTCGGCAGCGCCGACCTGATGCCGCGTAATATCGACCATCGCGTGGAAGTCCTGGTTCCGATCCTGGACCGCGCCCTGGTCCGCGATCTCCGCGAAGAAGTGCTGGCGGTATATCTGGCGGATAACGTGAAAGCGCGCCACATGCAGTCGAACGGCACTTACACTCGGAAAAAACCCGCCGAAGGCCGCCAGAAGGTGAATAGTCAGGATTACCTGCTTCGGAAGCGTTCGGGAACGAAGCGCCAAAAGCCCACGCGGATCAAGCTGCGGCCGTAAACTACTGTGGTGGGGCAGGCTTCAGCCTGCGGCGGGCTTCAGCCCGCCTGCTAAGAGCCCGCGAAACAATAAGCT
>PLRZ01000003.1:3301-5273 GCA_003164075.1 Bryobacterales bacterium
CGCGCCAGCAAGCGGTCCTTGCCACTTGAAGGCAGTTTCGCGACAGAAACTAACTACGCTTACTTCTTCCCCCCAATGGGACTGCCTTCGCGCAGTTCGTCGGTAGCGCGGCGCACCACCTTGTCTCCCACCTTCAGATCGCCCATAACTTCGACTAAGTCGCCGTCGGGGGCGCCTCTTTTCACGTCGACCCATTGCGCGCGGCCGTCCTGGTCGCGGATGACGAAGGTGCGTTCGGTGGTCGAGACCACGCTGCTCTTGGGCACGAAGAGTGCGGCGCCCGGCCGGCGCACGGGCCACTTGACCATCGGGTACATGCCCGGGGCGAGCGAGCCATCGTGGTTGGCGACGTCCAATTCCACGGCCATGGTGCGCGTTTTGGGATCGAGTGCGTGCGCGCTGCGCGCCACCGTGCCGGAGTAGGTCCGGCCGGGAAAGGCCGGCACGTGGAATGGAACGGCGGCGCCTTGCACGATTCCGCCCACGTCTTCTTCAGGCAGGGGCACTACCAGGCGCAGCCGCGAGACCTGTTGAATCACCAGAAGGACGGGGTCCGCGCCCTTGCCCACCAGCGCGCCCGGATGGATCAGGCGGTCGGTGACCACGCCGTCGAAGGGGGCGGTGATGCGCAGGTAGGCGTCCATCTCTTTCAGCGGCGGGATGGCGGCGCGCGCGGCAGTCGCGGCCTGCTCGCGAGCGCGGACCAGCGCCTGCGCGGCTTCCACTTGTTTTTCGGCCTGTATCACTTCGTTGCCGGCCACCGCGCCGGGGGTCTCGGCGGCCTTTTTGAGACGCTCAAAAGTGGCCTGCGCGGCGGCCAGTTGGGCTTCCGCCTGGGGACGTTCGGCCTCGACGGCCTGAGCTTTGGATTCGGCTTCGGCGATCTGGGCCTTCATTTCGGGGGCCGACAGCTCCACCAGAAGGTCGCCCAGTTTGACGACACTGCCGCGGTCCACCAGCACGCGCTCGACGTACCCCGGAACTTTCGCATGTAGCGAGACTTCGAGGTACGGCAGGATCTCGCCGGGCAGATCGACGACATGCGAAACCGGCTTGGCGATAACCGCGACGGTCTCGGAACTCTGGGCAAAAGCGCACACGGCGGCAAGGGAAAGGAGGGTGATGCGGCGCAGGCACTCCTGCCCGCGGGGCGCCCTCCGGGCCGGAGACTCATCTCCCGATGTCGTGGAATTTGCGGTTGGCCCGGAGGTGGGGCAGGCGGTGCTCGCCTGCCAGGCCGCCCGCGCTGAACCAGGCCCGCTGCCCAAACAGGATAAAGGGCAGGCGAGCACCGCCTGCCCCACCGATTCCACGCCCTCAGGAGTTCGGCGTCTCGACACGGCAGGCATGCGTGCCTGCGCCACATCGGAAATCTTAAGTCGCATCGTGATACCTGCTCTCTGGGTCCATCGGATTGAGCGATGGCGACCCCGCCGCGCCGCGGCGCTGCAGAATNNGGCGCCATCCCGCAAATCATCGCCGCCGCCGTCATCAGGATGGCTCGCATTCGGCTGGCCGCGCCTTCCCGCACGGCCTCCAGCAGCGGACGGCCGTCGTGCCGCGCGCGCTCCGCGAACGTCACCAGCAGAATGGAGTTGGCCACCGCGATCCCCATCGCCATGATCGCTCCCATGAACGATTGCACGTTCAACGTGGTCCCCGTCGCCAGCAGCATCAAGAGCACGCCGCAGAGCACTGCCGGAATCGTCAGCACGATCGCCAGCGCCAACCGGATCGATTGGAAGTTCGCCGTCAACAGCAGAAAAATCACCAGCACGGCCAGCGCCAGCCCGATCCGTAAGCCGGAGAGCGTCTCCTCGAGCGGCGGGATTTCGCCGCGCATGCGGATAGCGACGCCTCTCGGCGGCGCCCCGGCCGCCGCCAGCGCCTGCCGCAACTTCGGCGCGGCATCGCCCAGCGCGATGCCATGAATATTGGCCGTGAGGCTGACGATGTGTTGTCCGTTGTAGCG
>PLRZ01000003.1:5307-6164 GCA_003164075.1 Bryobacterales bacterium
GGATCGCGCCAGTAGTTGGGGTCGGTGAAGCGCGACGATGAGGTCGCCGGAACCACGGAGCGCACCACGTCGGCGGTGGTCAGGCCGAACTGGCCGGCGCGTTCGCGGTCGATGGTGATGTCGAGCGTGGGGAAATTCTGTTCCTGGGCGAATTGCAGATCGCGCAGGAACCCGAGCCTGGCCATTTGCGTCTGCAGTTTCTGCGCGAAGGCGTAATCGTCCGCCAGGCTGGCCCCTTGCACCGCGACTTCGACCGGCGTGGGCGAGCCGAAACTCATCACCTGCGTGACAATGTCCCCGGCCTCGAAGGAGACCTGCGTGCCGGGCAACTCGCGGCTCAGATTGGCGCGCAGGCGCTCGCGCAGGTCCTCGCCGCGCGGCGCGTCGGGCTTCAGCGCCACCTGAATAATCGCCTCCTGCGGGCCGCTGGTGAAGAGGTGAATCAGGTCCACGGGATAGCTGGATGGCACCACCCCCACGAAATCGCTGGTGATGGCGATGTGGTCTCCCCCGGCAGTGGTGCGGATGACGTCGAGCGCGCGCAGCACGGTGCGCTCGGTCTCTTCGATGCGCGTACCGGCCGGAGCCCGCAGGCGGATGCGGAAGAGCGGCGCGTTGGAATCGGGGAACAGCTCAGTCCCCAGGCGCGGCGTCACCAGGTACAGCAGCAGGCCCGCGGAAACGAGATAGACCAGCGCCAGGGGCCAGCGCACTTTCAGAACGAAGTCGAGGTAGCTGCTGTAGACGCGCCGCAGAAACGCCTCTTCGCCGCGATGCGCCTCCCTCATCAGCCAGGTGGAAAAGACCGGCACCAGGCTGCTGGAGAGCAGGTACGACGCGATCATCGAAAAGGCCAC
>PLRZ01000252.1 GCA_003164075.1 Bryobacterales bacterium
CGGCGATCCGCGGTTACGCCGGCGCGAGCCGGAGGGGAAGACACCAAGTGGATCTGCGAGCGCAAAATCTGCGCCGATTCCTCGGCGCCCAACTCGCGGCTGGAATTTCGCGGGGGCAACCACGCCACCGCCAGCAGCATCCCCACCAAAGCCAAAGCCTGTGTGCAGAGCAGATAAACCATGAAGCCGCACCGTCCTGTGTCGTACTATGCGGCTGGGCCGGACCGGGCTGCAAGAACTGGTAATACTATCGGGGTACCATCGAAAAGTAGTACGGTAGCGGCCGAAGTTAGCAAAACTATACTAAGTGGAGTTATCCGAGCCGGGCGAGTTTGGCCGCGCCGATTGCCTGTCCCACATGGCGCTGGGTGTGCTCGGCAATGTGGACCAGCAAGCCGATGACGGTGGTGGGCAGCCGCTGGCGGCCGACGGCTCGCGGCTCGGCCAGGGTGGATGGCTCGATGGCGCGCACCACCGCCTCGGCGCTCCGAAACGCCGCGTCCACGAGCGCCAACAGCTCGCCGCGGCCCGCGCCGGCGGGGACGTTCTCCGCCTGCAGGGTAGCCATCTGTTCGGGGGTCAACGTTCCGCCCTGTAGATAAGTCATGAGCCTGCCGGTGCTGCCCGCGATGTGCCGCAGATGGAATCCCACGGACGCGAATCCATGCGGTGAGGCCCATATCCGCTCGGGTGTGAGCCCGTCGGTCGAACGGCTCAGGTCTTCACGCGCCTGTTGGAATGTAAACAGGATCGGTGCGGTAAGCGGGTTTACGCCGTCGATTGCTCCGCGCAGCCAGGGTTCCGGGAGGTCTTCCATCCCTTTGATTCTACTGCGATGGGAGCCTGTGCGGTGAATAGGACGCTTATTCGCCGCACAATGTGCGGTGAATAGATTGCGGTCTACGGTGATTACGGGCTATAATCACCGCATAAGGTGCGGCGAATGAGAGTCTACATCCACCAACTGCCCGACTGGCCCAAGTTTCGCTGGGATACCGCGAGGCTGGCTGGCCGGCTGGCCGCGGTCCGTCACAAACAAGGGCGGCTGGCCGGTCATATGGAGGCGCTGGGGTTCAAACTCACCCAGGAAGCTTACCTGAAAACCGTGACCCAGGATGTTCTGAAAACCAGTGAGATCGAAGGCGAGCGCCTCGACGTGGAACAAGTCCGCTCGTCGATTGCGCGCCGCCTCGGCATCGATATCGGCGCGCTCAAACCGGCCGACAGAAATGTCGAAGGGGTGGTCGCGATGCTGTTGGATGCTACCGGCAACTACGGACAGCCGCTCACAGTGGAGAGGCTGTTCGCCTGGCACGCCTCGCTGTTCCCCACCGGATACAGCGGTATGAGTAAAGTTCGGCCCGGGACGTGGCGCGACGATTCAGGCGGCCCCATGCAAGTTGTTTCCGGCGCCATCGGACGCGAGCTTGTGCATTTCGAGGCGCCGGCCGCGGCGCGATTGCCTGGCGAAATGGGCGCTTTTCTCGATTGGTTGAATGCGGACGACAGCCTGGATCCGGTCCTGAAGGCGGGTCTGGCGCATCTCTGGTTTGTGACCATCCATCCCTTTGACGACGGCAATGGCCGTATCGCGCGCGCCATCGCGGATATGCAGTTGGCGCGCTCGGAGCGGAGTGCGCAGCGGTTCTATAGCATGTCCGCACAAATCCGGCAGGACCGGACGGCGTACTACGACATCCTGGAAGAGACGCAAGCCGGTACGATGGATGTCACCCGGTGGATGGAATGGTTTCTGGATTGTATGGGCCGCGCCATCGACGGCGCGCGGACGATATTGTCCGCGGTGATCGCCAAGGCGCGATTCTGGGAGTCCGTCGGCGACACGCCCTTGAACGAGCGGCAGCGTCTGGTGCTGAACCGCCTGCTGGATGGTTTCGAGGGCAAGCTCACCAATGCAAAATGGGCCAAGCTGGCGAAATGTTCTCCGGATACGGCGTTACGAGACCTGCAATATCTTGTGGATCGTGAGATCCTCATGCGCGGTCCCGAGGGCGGCCGGAGCACGAGTTATTCAATCGGAGGGAAAAAGCTGGTGGGCCCTGAAGGATTTGAACCTTCGACCGACGGATTATGAGTGCCAACGCTCGGCATCCATGCGGTCCACCAGGATTCGAGGCCCTGGCGGCGCACTTCCGCAGCGGCTTGGCCACCCCTCAGGCGATCTTGGATTCCTTCTTCAGAGCCTCGTGGAGCAGCGTCTTGATAACGGTCTGGTAGCCCACACCGCGTTTCTCAGCCAGCTTGCGAGCCCGCTCGATATCGGTGACGGGCAACCGGACGGACACGCTCTTGGTGGGCACGGCGCCGCGGCGGCCGTGCTTCAGCAGCAGATCCGCGATCAGCTCTTGGTGCTTGTCCCACCATTCCGCTTCCTCGGCTTCTGACCGGAACTCCGGCGTGTCAACCACAACGGGCTTGGCCTTCTTCGCTTTCATAGCTTCTCCCTCACCTTCTTCTTCGCAGTATGCGCCGTGATCACGCGAATCCTGCCGCGCCGCAACGTGTAGACGAACTGTAGCGCTCGACCGGCGCCGTCAGCCCGGCGCACAGCACTCGTTCTTCTCCACGGCGCTTCTGCGCAGAGAGCACCACCAGCGGATGGTTGGCGAATGCTTGCTCCACCTCCTATGGCGTGACGCCGTGGCGCGCGATATGGCCGGTGTTCGCGTCGTCCCAGTCGAACTTCGCCACGCGAGCCATGTATGACTCAATTGTATATACGCAAGCGCATGGCGGCAAGCATGAGACTGTATCCAGCTCGCGACGGCAAAATGGTCCTCGTGATAATCCGGCTCTCGGGTCGGGTTTCCGGATACTCGCGGTGGCCGCGGAGGTTGCAGACACGGGGCGCCAGGAACGCGTCATGGGCGCCGCCGGCCAGCATGGCGGCCACTCGGGCCTGATCCGTGGCGGCGGTGGTGCCGTGGCCGAAGTGACGGGCCGAAGGCCTTACAGGTCTTCTGGTCGCAATCCCGTATGCTTGGCAACGCGACTCAGAATCTTCCGTCCCAACTCATCATTGTCGTGGAAGGCGAACTCGTAGTCCGGCCAGCCTTCGCGGGCCAGAAGCTTGTGGGAGCCACTCTGCCGCTTGACCCGCCAGCCAATTTGCTCCAGGGCGGCTAGCACGCGGCGCGCCTGAGTCGCCGGCCAGTTGCTCACTCAGCACCTGAAACGAGACGTTGAGGGCCGACGGCGGCAGTTCGGCGTGCTTGATCCGATCGGCGATCACCTCGATGGCCAGCCGCTCGGTGTTGCTGATGGCTTCCTCGCGCGTCTGCCCGTAGGTCATCACGCCGGGGAGTTCCAGCGCCTCGGCAATCCAGCGGCCGTCATCTTCCCGGTCGATGTCAATGGAAAGGTGCACCACTCCATTGTAAGCCCGGCCCGCTATCGAAGCCCGCCCATCAATTCTCGGTTCGTGAGTTCCGCGTGCGGCGGCGCCACCTTCGGAACGTCCGGCATGGCCACCCGGAAGCAAACGCGGCGGCGGCCTTCGGGCAGATCGGACCGCCGCCAGGCCGCATTGTATTTGAAGAATCTCAGAACTCCTGATGTCGTGGAATTTGCAGTGAGCCAGCAGGTGGGGCAGGCGGCACCGCCTGCCCNNGAATGGCTCAGCCCATTTTCCCCGCCAGGCAGGAATTGCAGGGCGACATCAGGAGTTCTGAATTTGGTGGGCCCTGAAGGATTTGAACCTTCGACCAACGGATTATGAGTCCGAAAACGGTCACGGTGTAGCGTGGTCTGGCGTCGTATCTGATTGAAAAATTTGAGAACCAATGGCCTCAGAAGGTCTGGCTTGGTCTCCTATCTAGGACAAATCTAGGACAGTGCATCTGGTGGACCCGCCCGGACTTGAACCGGGAACCGACAGATTATGAGTCTGCTGCTCTAACCATTGAGCTACGGGTCCTTGAATCGCATCGTAGCACACGGTCCCTGATTCATCAGGCTTGCCGACTGCGGAGCGGAGCATTCAAATGGCGAGGGAGATCGCATCGCCGCCCGCAAAGCCAGTGAAGGGTTCGGGTGGGAAGGAAGCCCAACCTCCCTGACGGCTATTCCAATACCCCACCACGCCGCACGGGAAGCTCACAGCGCCCTTCCGTTGCGCCCGGTGGTATGACGGCATCCCCGGCGACAACGACGGCGAACACAGCGCCGCTATTCGCCGGTTCCACCGTCCCTGATGTTCCCCGCCCGCCGCCTTCATCGCCGCCACGTCGCCGTCAGCCGATCCCGGCATGATTGGCAGACCAGCAGGTGCTCTTCACAGCCGCACACGCCACGGCATCCCCGGGGAAAGCGACAGGCTTCACAATCTCTCGGTGTCTTGCCATCTGCTACAATCTCAACCGATTGGAGGCGCACACATGCGCATTGACCTGTACACGAAGACGATTCTGACGCTCATCTTTGTGATGCTCACACTGATAGCATGCAAATCCGTAGTTCAACCTCTTGGCGTTGCCGCCGATGGCCCTTTTGCTGGCGTTCAGTTCTCAGGCCAAATCAACGGGTTCTGGACCTTCGACACGAAAACGGGGGACGTATGGGCATATGAGGCGATACAAGGCGGATTGATGGGTAACTGGCACCATGTGGGGAAAATATCGCAAATAGGTCAACCCCTCACACGATAGGGCTGAATGAGGATGAGCCGGCAATGAGTTACCACGGTTGCTCACTCGCCAGGAGTCTCTGGCCCGGAGTGCCATTTCGGAATTTCCGGCGCACCAAGATTTTGTGGAGTCCCGCCCTGGAATCTTGCCCGGAGTACCTTCTTGGGATTTCAAGGGCAGATTTCGCACGATCCGCCAACGAGTACCGCCGACTATTTCATAGCGGGCGCAGATGGGAACCCGTTCCCGCAGAATACTGGTCAACGGTGGTGGGGTAGGGTTGGCTCCATGCTTCCGGTTCGCCGCAGTCTCCGTCGCCGCCGTGCCGATGCAGCACTTTGCGGGCTGTACCAAAAAGCAACTCCCAAAACCACCCAACTTGCGCTCAATCGACGTGGGCGAGACTGCGGCCTTTTTTGGAACAAACCGATTACGAATATTGACAGACTATTACAAAGTAGTTTATACTACAAAGTATGCGAGTTGCCTTGTACGCCAGAGTGAGCACGAAGGACAAGGGGCAGGACACCGAAAACCAACTTTTGCAGTTGCGCCACTTCTGCCAGCAGCAAGGTTGGGTCATCGCCGGTGAATACGTAGACCAGAAGACCGGGCGCACGTCCGACAGGGAAGCGTTCCAGCGTCTTTTCCAGCACGCATACGAAAAACGGTATGACCTCTGCCTTTTTTGGGCACTCGACAGGTTTTCGAGAGAGGGCGCTACCGACACGTTGCAGCACCTTCGCAAACTGTCCAATTACGGCGTCCAGTGGAAAAGTTTCACGGAGCAGTACATCGACAGCGCCGGGATGTTCGGTGAGGTCATCATTTCGTTGCTGGCGGTGTTGGCGAAGCAAGAAAGCGTTCGGCGGTCTGAGCGTGCCAGCGCCGCCTATCAGAAGCTCGTGGCGCAAGGCCGCACAGATCATCTTGGTCGCAAGCGTCTCGTGCTTGACCGTGGGAACATTCGGGAGATGGCGGCTGGCGGTATGTCCACACGTGCAATTGCCGCCAAGCTGAAGATCAGCCACACCAGCATTCATCGGATCGTGCAGGGCAAGGCGTAGAGGAAGATTCCGGTCACAGCGGCGAATTCCTGCGTATTGCAGGTCGCCATTTATCTCAGCACTGCTAACCATCGTAGTATGTACCTCCCCGGCGAACGGCGTTAAGCTGGCGATCAGCGACCATGCAACCAGCCCTTCGATCCGTCCTGGATTTCCACAAGAAGGAAAGGCCCCGCCTTTCCTTTCCCATGTCGCCTGATTCGCAACATGACCTCGTGAGAGCCATCAATTCACGGCTCACCGACACGCCTGAAAGCATTATATGGGTGGGACAGACTCTCACGAAAATGTTCGGGGATCACCTTCCGAAAACAACGTGGAGCGAGTGGGGCATTGACCTCAGTTACCAGGAGGCATCCGACATCCGTTCGCTTTCGCAGTGCCCGCTGATTCTCGACAACCTCGATAAACTCCCGCCAAGTCGGAGCACCCTGATTGCGGCGTGGCAACTTGCTTCGACACGGCCCAAAGTATTTCAACGGTCGATTGAAGACGGAACGATCACGCCGGTCGCCCTACGCAGCACCGTCAGGCAGTTGAAGCACACGGGCAAGCCTAACCGTAAGCCCCTGCACATCGTATCCGACACGAAGCAGGGCAAGGTGAAGGGCACCATCCTGCACGGTGATTGTCTGGCACTCCTTAAGACGCTGACAGCGGAGTCCGTCAACTGTTGTATCACCAGCCCGCCTTACTTCCAACTCCGGGATTATGAAGTCGGCGGTCAGATCGGGATGGAACCTACACCAGCGGAGTACATTGACAAGCTGGTCGCCGTGTTTCGGGAAGTCAAGCGAGTTCTGAAGAAAGACGGAACTTTATGGGTGAACATTGGAGACTGCTACGCTGGCAGTGGCAAGGGCCGAAATGCAGACGGCACTCACAACCTGAACGGAAACATCACCAACGAAGGGAGGGAAAACGGCATCCTTCACAAAACCCCTAGCATCGGACGAAAACAGCAGACGAACCGGCAGGGCAATCCAGAATTCGCCCGTCCTTGCCGTGATGCGACCTCGACGCCTGATCGTTCAAGCGTCGAATGGGGATGCAAACCGAAAGACCTGATTGGGATTCCGTGGATGCTGGCATTCGCCTTGAGGAATGACGGCTGGTTTCTCCGTTCTGAAATCATCTGGCACAAACCATCTGTCATGCCAGAGTCGGTGAAAGATCGGCCCACCAAAAGCCATGAGCAAATATTCCTGCTCACGAAGTCAGCGAAGTACTTCTATGATGCGGATGCGGCAGCGGAACCAAGGTCATCGAACCTACACGTTCACGCTTCAGGAAATCCAGACCGGAACGATAACAACCGCTGCGATGCGATGTGGGGAAATCGAGAAACGAAGAACCGCCGCTCTGTTTGGACGATGAATTCAGGATGCTATGAGGGAGCGCACTTCGCAACGTTCCCGCCAGAACTGCCCGAACTCTGCATGAAGGCTGGTTGCCCGGTGGGTGGCACGCTTTTGGACTGCTTCGTCGGTACCGGCACTACTTTGGCTGTCGCAGCGCAGAATGGCCGTTCGTACATCGGCATCGAACTCAACCCTGAATATGTGGAGATGGCACGGAAGAGGCTTAGGGCGCTGTCACAACAGAAAGTGTGAGTGGGCAGGGCGAGAGCGGCGGCGGCAAAGGTGAGGAAGGGCTAGAGCGGCTGGAGATGGCCCACAATGGCTGTCCAGTAGCGATACGTTCCGGGTGTTCCGACGAGATCGTGGTTTCGGAAGACGCCCACCAGCCCAAGCCGTACATCCGCTTCCTACCATGCGTTCAGGCGATACCTTTGCCGCCGCCGACGATATACGGCACGCCGCTGCGATCCGGCAATACTACCGCTGCTGGCGCATATCCAGGTATCCCGCTGGCGCTCTTCCCGATGGGCGTGCTAACCTCCAACGTGCCACGGCTGCAACCATGATTTGGTTGTGGCAGGACGCCTCCCCAACGCTCTGAGCTATGTTCCGCAAGGTGCGATCCTGATGGCGCTGCTCCCCGGAAGATGGGCAGCGAACGAGTAACCATACGCTCTCTTCGACGGTCTCCAAAAACTCTCAAAATGTAAATAGGTATAGCACCGCATCCCCGAAAACCATGAAGACATTGAAAAATTTTTGGTCTCAAGACTTTCAGCTACAAAGTCCACAAGTCTTGAGAGATTGCTTCCATCCAGCAACCAAAATTTTTTGAATGGCTTCATGATTCCTGGATCTAGTTGCTTCGCAACCTTCCATGATGGAAAAGGAAGCAGGACATCAGTAACCAGAAATTTTGTTGTTTGTATCTTGTATGGGTGGCGGGAAAGACACCCTCATTATACCCAAGGTTTTGAATTTGTCAAGTTTTGGGACCACGCCCGGATCTTGGCGACGAGTTGACCGTCCAAGACGACAGTGTGTTGCGCTTCGTGGCGTGGTGCGTCCAGGCTGGAACACGTCTCACAAGGGATCGGACAAGGTTCCCACGGAGCCAAGTGCGTCCTGTCGGCTGTGTGTCGTTCCAGTTTCATCCGCAACACCATTGAAATCATCGCATGAAACGAAAATCTGTCAAGTCGGTGGCAGCGGTGGCGGTTTTGCTAAATAGCTTCAGAAACACCGCCGCCATGAAGAGAAAACTCACGCATTGCCTCACCCTTCGCATTCTGCCCGAAATGGATCTGCTGGTTTCAGATGCCGCCTATGACGCCCGATTGAGCAAGGCCGCTTGGATTCGACGGGCTATTCACGCAAGCATTGGGCAGATGCGGCGAACGGAACCGGCCACAAACGAACCCGTATTGCGGTAGCCCGGAGAACAAACATGAAGCTAGACCTCAAGAACCTGAAGATGACGGATAAAGAAGAACGCCTGTACGACTGGTGCCACGCCAACCTGGAAGAAGAGCAGCTTGCGGAAGTCGAAGAAGAAGCTCTCGAATTCGCCATGCGGGAAATCAACGCACCGATAGCCGCTGAAAAATTGCTCGAACTGTTGGTGAATGTCCTTATCCGCAATGCCGAAGATCAACGCTGCGGCGGTGAAGAATGAGATCGCAACTTCCAACAGCGGCCCCGGCAAGGAGCACGGCGATGAAGAGGCTGCAATTGAGGCTGACTCCCGAAGAGTCGCATGTAGTTGAACTTTGTCTACTCAGTCTGACTGAAGAACAGATCGCAGATTGCCGAGCAAGAATCCTAAAGACCTTGGCGGTGGAACTTCAGCAGGAAGATTATGAGGCGCTGCTCGAACAAACGATGGCTTCAATGGTGAAGAGGAATGTTCGTGAATTGCGGCTGGATCGGATTCTCCAGCGTGAAGGATTGAAGGCAGGGAAGCGATCTCCGTCAAAACCAGAGCGCCAAAAACGCAGGGACGGTGAGAAATGAAGAAGAGAACTCTGGCAGCGGACCCGGCGTTGCCCACCGCTGCACCGGCAGTTTCACATTCGAGCGTCACGCCTGAACGCAACACGAAGAAGATCGAAAATTTTGAAGAGCGTCGGCTGCTGTTGCAGGTCATCGAAGAGGCCAAAGCATTCCGCAGACCGAAGCGCACACAAAACTTTCAACGACCAGCGCCCGTATCTCGCTGACTCCAAAAGGGCGGAAAATGAACGCCACGCCCGCCGCCTTCGGGCAATAACTTGTTGGATAAGTCCAGGTGGCTAAGTGGATAACTTCAGGTGTCGATAGATGTATCAACTTATTTGGATTCAATCGGATGCACGGCAGGCCGCTCTTGCGGAGTATCAGCTTGGTATGCTACCTTCAATATGATAGGGCAGAGCGGAAACAAGGCGCTGCATAGCTGGAACCCCTTCAGTACGCTACCTACCTGATACCGTAAGCTCCAAGCGTGAGAGCGTCGGCAGAAAGGTAGTGTTGCGTGACACTTTCAACCGCAAACCGACACAACATAGCCTCCCAATCTCGTCTTGAGTTTCACTGCGGAGACGTGCGCCAAGGGTCGAAGTGGGAACGAGATGTTTGAATTTTATGAGCCGTTGCTTGACGAAATCTCAAAGCGAACCGCTAAGCTCGTTATTGAGCACCTGAAGGGAAAGAAGGCGATCCAACCGGAGTACTTCACTGTTGCAGAAGCCGGTTTGTACATTGGGAGATCAAAAGACGGAATGACGGCCTTACTGAAGCAACGGCTGTTTCCGGTTATCAAGATTGGTGCTCGTGTCCACATCGCCAAGAAGGATCTGGACACGTTCATGTTGAGTCATCGGCAGTGAGGTTTATTTCGCAGCCGCTTTGGACTTGGCTTCCTTTAGCCACTTAGCCATCTTCTTCCCGGATTGTTTCACGCCTTCACGGTCAACGATGTTGTATCGCAGGAACATGGACAAGGTTTTGTGGCCTGAAATTTTCATTGCTTCAGATTGAGTGAGACCCGCCTTTTGAACCATGTTGCGAACCGCCGAACGTCGTAGATCGTGGAAGAGCAAATCAGGATACCCGGCACGGGAAACAGCAGCTTTCCAAGTCTTGTTGAAGGCGTTGATTTGCGAACCCGGTTCAGCTTCGATCACATGAGCGGTCTTCCAGGCGTCCTTGTGCCAGTAGAACACCCAAGGGCAGTCAGGGAACTCGGCATCACGCATCGCCTTCTGTTTTTTCAACCAGCCTCCCATATCGCCGTAAATCGGCAACCACCGGCCTTCATCGTTCTTCGTGGTTCCCACTTCTAACGAAACGAACCCGTCTTCAAAGGAGACCTGCGGCCATTGCAATTTTGTCAGTTCGCTTTTGCGATTTCCCCAATGGAACCCCGCCGCAAAAAGCGGTTTCAGCGAGTTCGGCAGTTCATCCAAAATTGACAGGTAGCCTTCGATCTCAATGAACCCGGTTCTGGTGTTGTTCACTTTCACGATTGGGAAGTGAGGAACAGCGACAACCTTTGGCGGGGTCTGCCGTTTCATGCCGTGGTTATAGGCCGCACGCATGTATGCGAGTTCGTTATTGATAGTCGCTGTTTTCGCTTCTTCGGCTTCACGCTGTTTGCCATAGCCGATCAGGTCATCGCTCGTGATGCTTGCCGCCACACGCTCACCAAACACACGACGGATATTTGCGTTCACTACATCCTTGATGCTCTTCAGCGCTTTTGCGTGGTTCCTCTCAAGGTAGGCAAAGTAGTCGTCCAAGAGTTCGCCAACCTTGACGAGTTTCTGAAGCGCCGGAAAGTCGTTCGTGATCGTGGCCTTCATTCGATCACGTTCTTGGATGGCTTCGGACTGGAGAGTTTTTCCGGTGGACTTGTCGAAGTCTCCAAGCCGGAACCACCAAATTCGACCACGCTTGTACAGACGGCCATCACCGTACAGTCCTGGCTTTTTGCGCTTCTTCTTTTCGGCCTTTTCGGTGGTGGTGGCCTTCATGCTCCAGATTTTAGCATGTAGGACAAATCTAGGACATGGCGATTTCGTATACTGCTGAAAACAAGATTGATAGTTATTACGAAAAAAATATTATGAGTCCGCTGCTCTAACCGCTGAGCTAAGGGCCCGCTCCCCTATTGTACCGATTCGCGCAGCCGTTTCAGCCCCGCCTCCGCGGCCGGTACGCGACCATCTCGAACCACGAAATGCTGTCGTTTACCACCTGCGTCTTGAGAAGCACTTCAAAATACGGCATCGATTCGCCTTGCCGTAACCCCAGCTTTTGGCGAAGCTGCCGGATAAAGTCTTCCGACGTTACGAAACGGGCGCCGGCTTCCGTGGAGATCACATCGCTGCCGGAAATTACCAGCACATTTCCCGTGCGCTTGGGATTCTGCAGGTACGCCACCCGGCCGTACCCCGTGCGCCGCCATTCGGCCGGGTATTCCGCCTGCTCCCCCGGCATCGGCGACCGGTTCACGAAGCGCACCGCCGCCGGCGTCTCCTGGTAGACCGTCTGGAAATTCATCCGGTTCTCAAACAGCCCGATCCAGGGATTGGAGCGCAAACTTCCCATCAGAATGGTGTTCTGAGAGGAGATCAAAGACGACGAAAAGTCTCGCGCGCTCAACAGATTCAGCAGATGCTCGACCGCGGCCAATACTCCGAAATCCCGCGCCAGCGCGCGCCGATCCGGTTGGGTGAGGTACAGTTCCGCCATGCGGTCGAATTCGTGCGTCTCATATCAGGAGGTTGACATCGGACAGTACCGCTGCGCCACAGGCCCTCCGGTGCAAGCGCGCTATACTGGCATTTCCCATGCTAAGAGTTCGTTTTGCGCCTTCCCCCACTGGTTTTCTGCACATCGGTAGCGCGCGCACTTTCATCTTTAACTGGCTCTACGCCCGCCACAATGGCGGCGCCATGATCCTGCGCATCGACGACACCGACGCCGGGCGCAATACCGAAGTCTCCCTCAACTCCATCTTCGACGGACTGCGCTGGCTCGATCTCGGATGGGATGAAGAGTACAAGCAGTCCGAACGGCTGGCGCTGCACCGCCAAGTGGCCGAAGCGATCTTACAAAAAGGACTGGCCTACCGCGATTTCACTCCCGCGCAGGCCGCCGAAGGCGAGAAATCGGGCGCGCAGGGCACCTGGCTTTTTAATTCCGGAATGCGCGAGATGTCGCGCGAAGAGAGCGACCGCCGCGCGGCCGCCGGAGAGCCGTTCGCGCTGCGTTTCCGCGTACCCCGCGACCGCGAGCGGCAGGTGCGCTTTTCCGACGCGGTCTACGGCGAGCAGGCCAAATCCACCGCCGATATCGAAGACTTCGCCCTGCTGCGCAGCGATGGCATGCCCACGTATCACCTGGCCTCCTGCGCCGACGATGCCGACGTGCGCATCAGCCACATCATCCGCGGGCAGGACCACATCACCAACACCTTCAAACACGTGCTGATCTTCGAGGCCGCCGGAGTAACTCCGCCGCAGTTCGGGCATCTGCCCCTGCTGGTGGCGCCCGATGGGACCAAGCTTTCCAAGCGGCGCCATGGGCCGGTGGTGAGCGTCACCACCTACCGCGACGCCGGTTTCCTGGCCGATGCGTTCGCCAACTTCATCGTGCTGCTGGGCTGGTCGCCCAAGAACGATCGCGAGCAGATGACCCGCCAGGAACTGGTGGACGCGTTCACGCTGGAAGGCGTCAACCGGTCCAACGCGGTGGTCAATTTCAAGGAGGAAGAGCCCTTCGATCCCAAGGCCGTGTGGCTCAACGCCGAGCACATTCGCACCATGCCGGTGGCCGATCTCTCCGAGCGCCTGCTGCCCGTGGTCCGCGGCGCCGGTTTCGCCATCGACGCGGCCAAAATGGCGCGGATCACCCCGCTGATCCGCGAACGCATCAAGCTGCTGAACGACGTCCTGGCGGTGGCCGATTTCTTCTTCGCGGAGACTCTCGCACCGTACGAGAGCGCCGAATTGGTCCCCAAAAAGGGCGATGCCGCCATGGCTCTGCGAGTGCTTGAAAAGGCGCGCGACGTGCTGGGCGCGGCGGAATTTTCGCACGATGGGCTGGAGGCGGCGCTGCGTGCGGCGGCGGCGGACCTGGGAGTCAAAGCCGGCCAGATGTTCGAGCCCATCCGCGTGGCGGTGTGCGGCCGCAAGACGGCGCCGCCGCTATTTGGCACACTGGAAGTATTGGGCCGCGATGTCTGCCTGGTGCGCATCGAGCAGGCCACCGGAAAGCTGAAAACTCTATGAATCCGACTCTCCCCGGGGAGCCGCCGGAAGCATCGGCGAGCGCTCCCTCGAATTTCGTCCGCGATATCGTCATCGACGATCTGAAGTCTAATAAGTTCGGAGGCCGCGTGCACACGCGGTTTCCCCCCGAGCCCAACGGGTATCTGCATCTGGGCCACGCCAAGTCCATCTGCCTGAATTTCGGACTGGCCGACGAGTTCGGCGGCAAGACCAACCTGCGCTTCGACGATACCAACCCGTGCAAGGAAGAGACCGAGTATGTCGATTCCATCATGGAGAACGTACGCTGGCTGGGCTTCGAGTGGGACGGCCTCTTCTACGCTTCCGACTATTTCGGCCAGCTCTACGAATGGGCGCTGAAGATGATTCGCGAGGGCAATGCCTTCGTGTGCGATTTGAGCGCCGAGGAAGTGCGCCAGACGCGCGGCACGCTCACCGAAGCGGGCCAGGAGAGCCCCTATCGCAACCGCTCCGTGGAAGAGAACCTGGACCTGTTCCAGCGCATGAAGGCCGGCGAGTTTCCAGACGGCGCGCGCACCCTGCGGGCCAAAGTGGACATGGCCTCGCCCAATCTCAACATGCGCGACCCGGTGATGTACCGCATTCTGCACTCCGACCATCACCGCACCGGAAGCGAATGGTGCATCTACCCGATGTACGATTACGCCCACGGGCAGTCCGACTCCATCGAAGGCATCACCCACTCCATCTGCACGCTGGAGTTCGAAGACCATCGGCCGCTGTACGACTGGTATGTGGAGGCGCTGGGAATCTATCATCCGCAGCAGATCGAGTTCGACCGGCTCAACGTCACTTACACGCTGTTGAGTAAGCGCAAATTGCTGACTCTGGTGGAAGACGGCCACGTGCGCGGTTGGGACGATCCGCGCATGCCGACTCTTGCGGGCATCCGCCGCCGCGGCTATCCGCCCGAGGCGCTGCGCAGCTTCTGCGGCGCCATCGGAGTTTCGAAAACCAACGGCCTCATCGAACTGGGCCTGCTGGAACACCACGTCCGCGAGTATTTGAACCGCGCCACGCCGCGCGCCATGGCCGTACTGCGGCCGCTGCGGGTGGTGATCGATAACTACCCCGAGGGCCAGGTGGAAGAAATGGAGGCGGTCAACAATCCCGAAGATGCCGCCGCGGGGAAGCGCAACGTTCCGTTCTCGAAGGTGCTCTATATCGAGCGGGAGGATTTCCGCGAAGTTCCCCCGCCCAAATATTTTCGCCTCTCGCCCGGCAAGGAAGTGCGCCTGCGCTACGGTTATTTCATTACCTGCACCGGCGTGGTGAAAGACGATAAGGGCGAAGTGACGGAGATCCACTGCACTTACGATCCGGCCACGCGCGGCGGCAACGCTCCCGATGGGCGCAAAGTGAAATCCACCATCCACTGGGTGTCCGCGGCGCACGCCATCGACGCCGAGGTGCGGATGTACGACAACCTGTTTCTGAAAGAGAACCCCGGCGAGGTGGAAGAAGGGCAGGATTTCACCGCCAATTTGAATCCGCATTCGCTGGAGATTCTGAACGGCAAGCTGGAGCCATCGCTGGCCACGGCCGCGGTGGGCAACCGCATTCAATTCGAGCGCATGGGCTATTTCTGCGTGGACTTGGATTCCGCCCCCGGCAAACTGGTTTTCAACCGCAGCGTGGGGTTGAAGGATTCGTGGGCCAGGATCGAGAAGCAGGCGAAGGGCAAGAAGTAATGATCGTTCTCGGAATCGGCGGCATTCTGGGCGATGCCGCCAGCGCGGTTCTCAAGGATGGCGAACTGGTGGCCGCCGTGGAGGAGTCCAAGCTGGTCCGGCGGCGCACGAATTGGGGCGGCGCCGGCGGCCTGCCGGAGCGTTCCATCGCCACTTGCCTGGAACTGGCGGGCGTGCGGCCGGAGGATGTCGACGCGGTCGCCATCGTGAGGCCGATTCCGGAATCGGATTTCCTGCTGAAGTTGCGGGCACAGTTTCCGCAGAGCCGCATCGTGCTGGTGGAACATCACCGCGCGCATGCCGCGTCGGCGTATTACCCGTCGCCGTTCGACCGGGCCACGGTGCTCACGCTCGACCGCGGCGGCGATTTCCGCTGCGGTTCGCGCTGGCAGGCTACCGGCATGGAGATGACGCTCGAGCAGGAGCAGTACGCGCCCGATTCGCTGGGCGATCTCTACGGCCGGGTCACCGAGCTGCTGGGATTTTCGGCCAGCGAGGACGAGCACAAAGTCCAGTGGCTCTCGGTCTGCGGCGATGAACGGTACCGCGAACTGTTCCTCGAAATTCTCAACTTGTCGGACAGCGGTCCGCGCCCGGACCGGTCGTTTTTCAGCACCGAGCGCCTGCAATCCGGCGGTTTCGGAGTGCGTTTTTACGAGCGGCTGGGGCTGGCCGATGGCGACGGGATTCCGGAGGCCATGCGGGCGCACCTGGCGGCCGGCATTCAGGAAGCCATAGAGGCCGCGGCGCTACGGCTCGCCGGACCGAGTGGCAATCTTTGCCTGGCCGGCGGGATGGGACTGAATTCGCTGTTGGTTTCTTCGCTGGAACGCGCCCTGGGCAACGATAACGTATTCGTGCAACCCGTGGCGGGCAACGCCGGGACGGCCATCGGCGCGGTGCTGGATACATGGCACACGGTCTACCGGCAGGAGGCGCGCGTGCCGTTCCACACCCTCGCGCTGGGGCCGGCCTATTCCGCCGCGGATACCAAGAAAGTGCTGGAAAACTGCAAGCTGCGGTTCCGCTACCTGCTGACCACGGACGAAATAGTGGACACCGCGGTGGAGCAGTTGACCGACAACAAGATTGTCGCCTGGATGCACGGGCGCATGGAATTCGGACCGCGCGCGCTGGGCAATCGCAGCATTCTGGCGTCGCCGCTCGATCCTTACTCCACGGAGAACCTGAATATCTTTATCAAGCATCGCGAGCCCATTCGCAAGTTCGCCGCCAGCGTGCCTTCGGAGTTGTGCGCGCAGTATTTCGACGTGGGCGCCAACGCCCGCTACCTGGCCACGGTGGGCCGCGTGCGGCCGGAATATCGCGAGCAGTTCGCGGCGGCCATCCTGGCGGGCGACATGGTGCGCGTGCACGCCGTGGACCGCGAAGAGAATCCGCTGTATTGGAAGCTGCTGCACGCGGCCGGGAAGGCTTCCGGGCTGCCGGTGCTCTACAACACCTCGTTCAATCTTTTCGGCGAGCCGCTGGTTTGCACGCCCCGCGATGCGGTGCGCAGCTTCTATTCTTCGGGGATCGATGCGATGTTAGTGGGGAATTTTTTCCTGGGGAAGTAAGTTCCCGTGTACTTCGGGCGGTGCTTCACTAACTAGCTTCTGTCATGAAACTCCGGCTCGTA